>JBIPLS010000085.1:0-14044 GCA_044368305.1 Pirellulales bacterium | reverse complement strand
AGTACGCGCCGCACTGGGCCTTCGTGGCTCCGCGGAAACTGCCGCCGCCCCGCGTGCGGCGGGCCGATTGGCCGCGGAACGACGTCGACCGGTTCGTGCTGGCAGCGATCGAGGCCGCGGGCCTCGAACCCGCGCCCGAGGCCGACCGCGCCACGCTCATCCGCCGCCTGCACGCCGACCTCGTCGGCCTGCCGCCCACGCCCGCGGAGGTCGATGCCTTCGTGGCCGATCCCGACCCCCAGGCCTACGAGAAACTCGTCGACAGGCTGCTCGCGTCGCCGCATTACGGCGAACGGATGGCTCTCGCCTGGCTGGACGCCGCCCGGTACGCCGACTCCAACGGTTTCCAGCAGGACGGCGACACCTGGCAGTGGGTCTGGCGCGACTGGGTGGTGAAGGCCCTCAACGCCGACATGGCTTTTGATCGGTTCTCGATCGAGCAACTCGCGGGTGATCTCCTGCCCGACGCCACGACCGAGCAGAAGGTCGCCAGCGGCTTCAACCGCAATCATCTGCTCAACGGCGAGGGGGGGGCGATCCCCGAGGAGCAGCGGTTCAACATCCTCTTCGACCGCGTGGACACGACGAGCACGACGTGGCTGGGCATGACGATTGCCTGCGCCCAGTGCCACGACCACAAGTACGACCCGCTGACCCAGCAGGACTTCTACGCCCTGCTCGACGTCTTCAATCGCGTTCCCGAGACCGGCGTGCCGAAGGCGTACTCCCGGCGGTTCAGTGTCGCCGAGCCGGTGCTCGAGTTGCCGTCGCCCGAGCAAGCGTCGAAGCTCGCAGAACTGAAGGCGGACCGCGACGCCTTCGAGGCGGAGGCCCGCCCCGTGATCGACGCCCTCTACGCGGCCTGGAAATCTGGCCTGCTTGCCGACGGCGTGCCGGCCGACGCCGAGGGCCTGAGTCGGAACCTGACCCCGCTGCTGCGGAAGCCGGAGGCGGACCGGACGCCTGAGGAGCGGACGAGGATCGAGGAACTTCTGCGGGAGCACTTCGACGGCAACGTGCGCCGCGAGGCCATCAAGGACCTGCCGAACGTGGTCCGTTACGAGGCGGCCCGCCAGGCCTTCGACCGGTATTCGAAGGACCACGTTCCGCGGGTCATGATCATGAGCGACGATCAGCCGCGCGAGACCAGGGTCCTCGACCGCGGCGACTATCTTTCGCCAAAGGGCGAGCGGATCGACTTCGCGCCGCCCGCGTTCTTGCCGCCGCTGCCGCCCGATCTCCCGCGGAACCGGCTCGGGTTCGCCCGATGGCTGTTCCTGCCCGGGCACCCGCTCACCGCCCGCGTCCAGGTCAATCGCATGTGGCAGTATTTCTTCGGCACGGGCCTGGCGAAGACGACCGAAGACATGGGTGTGCAAAGCGAATACCCGCGGCACATGCCGCTGCTCGACTGGCTGGCCGTCGAGTTCAGTGCCCGGGGATGGAGTCAGAAGGCGATGCACCGCCTGCTGGTGACGAGCGCCACCTACCGGCAGTCGAGCAAGGTCACGGCCGAGCATCTCGCCAAGGATCCGGAGAACCGGCTGCACGCCCGTGCCGCGCGGTTTCGCATGCCGTCGACGGTGCTGCGGGACGTCGCCCTGGGGGCGAGCGGACTCGCCGACCTGCGGATCGGCGGCCAGCCCGTCTACCCCTACCAGCCGGACGCGATCTGGGAATCGCTCTCGGTGGGCGACGAGCGCGACTTCACCTACCCCGCCTCCCACGGGGCCGACCTCTACCGGCGCAGCCTGTACACGTTCTGGCGGCGCACGGTGAGCCCGGCGAACATGTTCGACAGCGCCAACCGGCAGACCTGCACGGTGAAGGCGAGTCGCACGAGCACGCCGCTGCATGCCCTGACCACACTCAACGATCCCACCTGGGTCGAGGCGTCGCGGGTGCTGGCGGAACGCAGCATGCGGGCCGCCCCGGACCTCGACGGCCGTCTGACCCATGCCTTCCGCCAGGTGCTCTCCCGGAAGCCGACCGGCGGCGACGTGGCCGCCCTGCGCCGCGCCTACGACAGGCAGTTGGCCCTCTATGCGGCCGACGCGGCGGCGGCCCGGGCGCTGCTCGCGGTCGGCGAGAGACCGCGCGACGAATCGCTTCCCCTGCCGGAGCATGCGGCGCTGGCCGCCACCTGCCTGGCGATCTTCAACCTCGACGAGGCCCTGACCCGTGAGTGAATTGCACGCGACCGATGGCTTCGGCATCAGCCGCCGCCGGATGCTCGGAACGTCCGGTGGCATCGGCGCGATGGCCCTGGCAGCGTTGCTCGACCGCGACGCCCGGGCCGTCGCTCCCGCCAGCCGCACGGCCACCGGCCTTCCGGGCCTGCCGCACCACGCGCCGCGGGCCAAGCGGATCGTGATGCTCTGGCAGGGAGGCGGGCCGTCGCACGTGGACCTGTTCGACCCCAAGCCGGCCCTGGCAGCCCACGCCGGCGAGGACATCCCCGCCAGCGTCCGCGGCGCGACGCGGCTCTCCACCATGTCGAGCTTCTACGCGAAGTGGCCCGCGGTGCCGGCGATCAAGGGCTTCCGGAAGTGCGGCGCCGCGGGGATCGAGATCAGCGAGATGCTGCCGCGGATCGGCGGCCTGGCCGACGACATGTGCCTCGTCCGCAGCCTGCACTCGGAATCGGTGAACCACGCGCCGGGCGTGACGTTCTTCCTCACCGGGTCGCAGGTTCCCGGGCGGCCGAGCATGGGCGCCTGGATGAGCTACGGCCTGGGCTGCGAGACCGAGGATCTGCCCGCCTTCGTCGTCATGACCTCGACCGACAAGATGCGGAGCTGCGGCCAGCTGTTCTACGACTACTACTGGGGCAGCGGCTTCCTGCCGTCGCGCTACCAGGGCGTGCGGTTCCGCAACACGGGCGATCCGGTCCCCTACCTGGCGAATCCACCGGGCGTGAGCCGCACGGCCCGGCGGGCCCTGCTCGACGACATCGCCGCCATGAACGCGGAGCATTTGGCGGAGTTCGGCGACCCGGAGATCGACACGCGGATCGCCCAATATGAGATGGCCTTCCGGATGCAGGCCAGCGTGCCCGAGCTGGTGGACTTCTCCTCGGAGCCGGCCCACGTCCTCGACCGCTACGGCCCCGACGTCCACACCAAGGGGTCGTTCGCGGCCAACTGCCTGATCGCCAGGCGGCTGCTGGAGCGCGGCACCCGCTTCGTCCAGCTCATGCACGCTGGCTGGGATCAGCACTCCAACCTGTTCACGCAGCTCGAGGTCCAGTGCCGCGACACCGACGCCCCGTCGGCGGCGCTCGTCCAGGATCTCAAGGATCGCGGCCTGCTCGACGACACGCTCGTGATCTGGGGGGGCGAATTCGGCCGCACGCCCTTCGGCCAGGGCGACCCGGCCGCGCCCAAGGGCCGGGACCACTTCGGCCGGGCCTTCTCGTGGTGGCTGGCCGGCGGGGGCGTGAAGGCGGGCCATGTCCACGGCGCGACGGACGATTTCGGCTGGAACATCACGGCCGATCCGATCCACGTGCATGACATGCAGGCGACGATCATGCATTTGGCGGGGATCGACCACACGCGACTCACCTACCGCTACCAGGGCCGCCAGTTCCGCCTAACTGACGTGCACGGACAAGTGATGAAGGGCATTCTGGCCTGATTCCAGGGCCGGAGGCCCGGGTGCGAACCAGCGGGCGGACGCCCGCCAGGAAAAGGAAAAGCTGAAAGCCACCATTTGTCGCAAGCCCCCGGCTTTCGGCCGGGGCCGTGTCGCCTGCGGCGACCGGCACATGGTGGCTGTCACCTTTTTTCCTACCGTCCCTGTCGTGCCCGCCGCTGCTCCTCCTGCCGATCTTCCAGCCACTTTGGGATCACGATGTCATCGTTCGGGCTACCGTCAGGTTCGGGGGTCAGCTCGAGCGTCTCGATGAGCGGGATTTCGATGTCCTGATTTTCGATGAGCGCCGTGAGCGTCATCGGGGAAAGTTTCTTGAGGTTCGGAATCGCGAGCGGGCCTCTCCAAGTGGCGAGGACTTTCGCGATGGCCACGGAGTCGGGGGATTCGAAAGCGGTGACGCCCGGGAGCCGACCCGCGAAGTGTTTCGATGCGACCACGCGTCGGGCCATCTCTTCGGTCAGGGGCATCTCGTCGCCGCCTATCTTGTCAAATTCAAATCGCAACATGATGCTTCCGCCGAACCCGCGAGTGCCTTGGCGGTATCGGCATCGAGCGTAAGGCCGTTGACGTACAGCCCGACGCCCTTGAACTCCGCGAGCGCCATTGCGGAGTCCGCGTCGAGGGTGGTCAGGCCGTTGAGCAAAAGGTTTTCGCCCTTGAACTTAGCGAGCGCCTTGGCGGTGTCGCCTTCGAGCGTGGCCAGGCCGTCGAGGCGAATTTGTTCGCCCTTGAACTCCGCGAGTGCCTTTGCGGTGTCGGTGTCGAGCGCAGTCAATCCTTCCACGGCAAGGCAGTCGCTCCCTTGGCGCTGCGCAACTAACGCCTGCGCCTGCTCGGGCGTCAGCGTCTTGATGTGGCGAAGGTCCTTGGGCAGTTCGTCGGCCATGACCACAAGCGGACCGAAGAGCAGCGAGGCACAGACGAGCAAGAGGCGGGCGAGGGTGGGCATGGCTGGGCCTCGGGGTTGGAAGCGCAAGATGTTCGGCGACACCGAATATGCATTCGCGGGAAACCGGCATCCGTATTGCGGGGGTGCGGGCCGCCGTATTTTGCTCAATCACCCCCCGACTGCCGTAAGACCCGCCGCACCCTGCCTCCAAGTACTTCCGGCCGCGAATACACCCCAGCCCAATCCGCCGACAGGCACCGACCGGAGGCCCACTGGCGCAACTCCTCGATCTTGTCGTCTGCAGTGACAGCCTCGAGGCATTTCCGTGGGCCATCACGTGGAATACGCCACGCACCTAACCTGGGCGGGGTCGCGCGAAAAGCCCCGCGGATCCCCCGGCTCGCGCCGGGGGCTTCATGGGGGCGTGGCCACGTGCCGGTTCATGAAGCCCCGGGCGCCAAGCCCGGGGACGGCGGACCCACGGAAAACCCGGATGAACCCCCATGCCAATGGTCGGCGGCGACCTGCGGCGCACGCGGCCGCTGGCCAGCCGATCCACGCTCCTCTGGCACCTTCCGCAGGAAGAGCCGCCAGGAGAGCGCAGTCGGTCACCTCCTGCCCGACGGGCTTGAGTCCCGCGCTCTTCCGGCTCGCCGGTCACCAGATCACCGGCCCACCGGAAACCGCCCCGTCATCGCCACGCCCTTTGCCGGAGGCGGCTGCTTACCATCCCGGTGGAAATAAACGTTCGGCCTGTCGACCCCCGCGCGGCTCGCGGCATGGCGAAAACTCCTCTGGGCCCCCGATGGAGATGCGAAGAGGGCGACTGTTCTTAGATGCGCCGCGCCCGGAAAAAGTTCCGGAAAATCATCGCGGCCGGGGATCAGCCCTTCCCCACTCGGCCGGCGCATGAAAAAAGCCCTGTTTGCAGGGCCTTTTTCGGCGACTTCCTCGGCGTTTTCTTCAGTGCCTCGTCTTGGACTCGAACCAAGAACCCTCTGATTAAGAGTCAGATGCTCTGACCAATTGAGCTAACGAGGCGTACCCTCTGTTTTCTACCCGCGGCACACCGCGTCGGCAAGGGCCGGCGCCGGGCTCGCGTTGAGGGATTTTCGCACAGCGGCTACATTCCCGCCATTCCGCGTCTCCCCGGCCAGCATGGAGGTTCTCGATGGGCAGGTTCACCGGTCTGAAAGGTCTCGTCCTCGGCGTGGCCAACGATCACTCGATCGCCTGGTTCATCGCCAAGCAGATCCTCGACGAGGGCGGGCAGATCGGCTTCTCCCACCTGCCCGACCGGCCCGACGACGAGCGCCAGCGGAACCGCCGCCGCGTGGCCCAGCTCACCGACCCCGAGCCCGGCGCCAAGTTCCTCGTCCCCATGGACGTGTCCAGCGACGAGCAGATCGCCGCCGTGATGGAACGAGCGCGGCAGGAGTTCGGCACCATCGACTTCCTCGTCCATTCCATCGCCTACGCGCCGATGGAGGACCTCAAGGGCGAGACCACCAATTGCAGCCGCGAGGGATTCCGCGTCGCCATGGAGACGAGCGCCTACAGCCTCCTGGCCGTGGGCCGGCTGGCACGCCCGCTGCTCGCCAAGGATGCCTCGATCCTCACGCTCACCTACTTCGGCGGCGAGAAGGTCGTCCCCGGCTACAACATCATGGGCGTCTGCAAGGCGACGCTCGACGCCTGCGTGAAGTACATGGCGTTCGACCTCGGCCCGGCGGGCATCCGCGTCAACGCGGTGAGCGCGGGTCCGCTCCGCACGCTCGCCGGCCGTGGGGCGGGCGTCGAGGACATGCTCGGGCTGTACCAGCACATGTCGCCGATGGGCCGCAACATCACCCACGACGAAGTCGGGAAGGCGGGCGCGTGGCTGCTGTCCCGCGAGTCGCTGGGGATCACCGGCGAGATCCTCCACGTGGACGCCGGCTACAACATCATGGGCTCGCCGGGCCGGCTCCTCGATCTCGTGCCGAAGCAGGAGTGATCCCGGCGGCTCAGGGCGGGTCGTACCCGCCGGGATGCCAGGGATGGCAACGGCAGATCCGCGCCAGCCCACGGGCGGCGCCGCGGACGGCGCCGTACTTCTGCACGGCTTCCCGAAAATACGCGCTGCACGTCGGTTGGAAGCGGCAGTGCCTCCCGAGTAGCGGGCTGACGGTGAATTTGTAGACCACGACGAGGCCGACGAGCGCGGCCACGGCGGCCCGGTCGCAGGCCCGCCCCGCCCCGCGGAGCACCCGCGCGATCGTGTTCACGACCGCCTCCCCTGCCCGCCCCGCGGCCGCCGGTCATCCGCCGCCTGCGCGGCCCGAGCCGCCAGCCGGGCCAGTGAAGTCGCCGTCCGCTGCAGGCCCGCGGCGCCCGGCTCGGGCAGGCCCGAGCGCACCACGACGACGAAATCGTGCCCGGTCGGCAGTTCGCTGCGGGCGATGCGAAAGGCCTCCCGCAGCCGCCGCTTCCACCGATTGCGGACCACCGCCGTGCCGATGCGGCGCGACACCGAGAACCCCATCCGCACCTTGCCGGCCGCGTCGCTCGCCGCGGCGTAGACGACGAGCGGCCCGGCGGCCGCGGACCGCCGCCCGGCATACACCCGCGCGAAATCGGCCGGCCGCACCAGCCGGCAGGCGCGCGGCAGGCCCTGCCGGGGAGGCGTCACCACTGCAGGTGGGCCCGCGGGCTGGCCGAACCGGCCTCGGCGGCGCGGGCGGCTTCCAGCAGCCGCGCAGTTTCAGCCGCCGCGGCGGTCGCCGGCAGCATGATCTGCACCTCGGCGATCAAATCTCCCCGCGCGCCGTTGGCATGCCGCACGCCCATGCCGGCGGCCCGCAGTTTGCGGCCGCCCGACGTTCCCGGGGGAATGCGCAGGGCGATCGTGCCCCAAGGCGTGGGCACGTCCACCTTCGCACCCTCGATGGCCTCGGCGAGCGTCACGGGCAGCGCGAGTTCGAGCGTGTCGCCGTCGCGGCGAAACACCGGATGCGGCTCGACGTGAACCTCCAGCAGCAGGTCTCCCGCCGGCCCGCCGCCCGAGCCTGGCAGCCCCTGGCCGCGAAGCCGCATCCGTGCGCCGTCGGGCAGGCCCTGGGGAATCGTCACGCTGATCGTCTCCACCTTCCCGTCGCGATCCACCCGCACCTCGGTCTTGCCGCCGTCGATGGCCAGGCGGAAGGGCACCGCGATCTGCGCCGACACGTCCTCCCCCGGCGCCTGTGGCGAACGCCTGCGACCGCGGGCGGCTCCCCGACCTCGACCCGCCCCGAACAGGTCGCCGAAGCCGCCGGCGCCACCGAACAGGCTCTCCAGGTCGATCTCTGACCCGCCCGGAAATCCGCCGCCGCGAAACGGCCCGCCACCCCAGCCACCGCCCGGCCCGCCGGAGCCGACGCCCTCGAAGGCGCTCCCGTAGCGGTCGTACATCTCCCGCTTGCCGGGATCGTTGAGCACGTCGAAGGCCGACTGCACCTTCTTGAACTGCTCCTTGGCCGACTCGTCGTCGGGGTGCAGGTCGGGGTGGTACTTCCGCGCCAGTTCCCGGTAGGCCTTGCGGATGTCCTCCGCCGATGCCGTGCGCGGAACCCCGAGTGTCTGATAGTGGTCCTCCGCCATGAATAGGCCCGCTCGCTCCCGGGACGCGACGCCCCGATTCTACCAGCCGGCCACGACGATCAAGAAGCCGGCCCCCACAGCGGCGCCGTCAGGCCACCGGCTGATCGCCGGCCTCGACCACCGCCACGATCGGTGGCCGCTGTTCGAGCAGCTCCACCTGGCAGCGCCGCGCCGGCTCGTCGGGCCCCGGCCGCAGCAACTGGAACACGCCATCCGGCCCCAGCCGCCGGGCCCGCGTGTTGTCGGCGAGATAGACGGGGAGGATCTCCCGCAGGATCCGCTGCCGCAGTTCGGGCGCCAGCACCGGAAACATCACCTCGACCCGGCGGTGGAAGTTTCGGGGCATCCAGTCCGCGCTCGCCAGGAACACCTCCGCCTCCTCGTCCGGCCCGAAGACGAAGATCCGGCTGTGCTCCAGGAACCGGTCCACGATGCTGTGGACACGGATCGTCTCACTCATCCCCGGCACGCCCGGACGCAGGCAGCAGATGCCCCGCGAGATGACGTCGATCGGCACGCCCGCCCGGCTGGCCGCGTACAAAGCCGCGATGATGCGGTGATCGACCAGCGCGTTGAGCTTCGCGAAGATCCGCGCCGGCCGCCCGGCCGCGGCGCGGCGGGTCTGCTCCTCGATCAGCTCCAGCGTCCGCCGGTGCAGGTCGTTCGGGGCGACGATGAGCCGCTGCCAGGAGTGCCCTTGGGAATAGCCCGTGAGCAGGTTGAAGAGCGCCGAGGCGTCCTCGGCCATCGCCTCGTCGGCCGTGAACAGCCCCAGGTCGGTGTAGACGAGCGCGGTCGTCGGGTTGTAGTTGCCGGTGCCGAGGTGCACGTACCGCTTCAGCCCGCCGCTCTCCTGGCGGACAACGAGCGACACCTTGCAGTGCGTCTTCAGGTCGAGGAAGCCGAACACGACGTGCACGCCCGCCCGCTCCATCTGCCGCGCCCAGCTGACGTTGTTGGCCTCGTCGAACCGGGCCTTGAGCTCGACGAGCGCCGTGACGTGCTTGCCCGACTCGGCGGCGGCGATCAGGGCCCGTGAGATCGGCGAATCGCCGCTGGTCCGATAGAGCGTCTGCTTGATGGCCAGCACCCGTGGATCGGCGGCGGCGCTGGTCACGAACTCGACGACCGGGTCGAACGACTCGTAGGGATGGTGAAGGAGGATGTCCCGCTGGGCGATGGCCGAGAAGATATCGCCGCCGCGGCGGTCGAGTCCCCGCGGCAGCCGCGGCGTGAACGGCTTGTCGTGCAGGCGGTCGTAGCCGGGCAGGCGGTAGAGCTCCCAGATCGCCGTCAGGTCGAGCGGGCCGTCGATCCGGTACACCTCGCTGTAGTTGCCGTCCTGCCCGCCGTCGCCGCCGTGCAGCCCTTCCTCGTCGATGATCATGCGGGCGATGGCCTCGTCGGCCCGGGCGGCGATCTCGATCCGCACGGCCTGGCCCCGCTGCCGGGCCTTGAGCCGGTCCTCGATCAGCTTGAGCATGTCGTCCGACTCCTGCTCCAGCAGTTCGATGTCACTGTCGCGGGTGATGCGGAAGGCGCTCCACGACTCGACCTCGAACCCGCCGAACAGCTCCGGCAGGCGGGCGGAGACGACGTCCTCGAGGAGCACGAACGACCGGGTGCCCGGCTCGCCGCCGTCCACGGGCACGATCCGCGGCAGCACCTGCGGCACCTGCACCACGGCGAACATCCGCTTCGGCCCCAGCCCCTCCTTGCGGTTCAGCATCACGCCCAGGTAGAGGCCCCGGTTGTGGTAGCGGGGCGAGGGATGGGCGGGATCGACCGCCATTGGCGTGAGGATCGGCAAGGCCCGGTCGCGAAAGAACCGATCGACCTGGTCGCGCTGGCCGCCGGCCAGGTCCGCGTATCGCAGCAGTCGGAATCCCTCCGTCTCCAGGGCCGGCGCCAGGCTCTCCCGGAGGCAGACGTATTGGCGGGCCACCAGCTCCTGGGTGCGGGCCGCTATCGCCCGCAACTGCTCCATCGCGGTCATGCCATCGGGCGTGTAGTCCTGCGGCGCGCTTTCGCCGAACGCCTGCTCCCGCAGGCCCGAGACCCGCACCATGAAGAACTCGTCGAGATTCGAGCTGAAGATCGCCAGGAACTTGAGCCGCTCCATGAGCGGATTCTCGGGATTCTCGGCCTCCTCCAGGACGCGGAGATTGAACTCCAGCCAGCTCAGCTCCCGGTTCAGGAAGCACTCCGGGCCGAGCGTGCTCGCACCGGGCTCGTCGACGACCGTAGCCATGCCACAATCCATGAGGGCGGCGGGCGGCCGGCGCCCGCCGAATCGGAAAGTTTACCCTGCGAAGCGACCGAGCCACGATGACCGACGTTCGATCACGGGAATCTCACGTGCGCACCGGCTCCCCGGCCTGGCAGGCCGCCGTCGGCGCGGGCATCGACCGTCTGGCGGGCGCCTGCCCGGTCGGCGGCCGCGGCTGGTCGGCGGGGGTGGCCTGCATTCTCGAGGCCGCGGCCCCGAAGCCGGGCAACGTGCATCCCGGCGCGGCGTTCCCGGATCTGGCGCACGACGACCTCGTGGCGGCGGCGATCGCGATCGCGCCCGTGTTGGAGCGGGCGCCGGAGCTGCCGCTCGGCCGCACGATCCTCGACGCCGTGGCCGCGGCCGTGGCCGTGACCCGCTCGAACGCGAATCTCGGCATCGTGCTGGCACTGGCGCCGCTCGCCGCGGCCCCGAGCCCGGAGCGGGTCGCGGAGCCGCTCGCGCGGCTCGGTCCCGCCGACGCGGCCGACACCTGGCGGGCCATCGCGCTGGCCAAGCCCGGTGGTCTGGGCACGAGCGACCGCCACGACCTGGCGGCGCCGCCGCCACCGGACCTCCTCGACGCCATGCGGGCCGCGGCGGACCGCGACCAGATCGCCCGCCTGTGGACGACGGGCTACGCCGGCCTGTTCACCGGCCCGGTCGCCGATCTCGGCACCGAACTGGCCGCGGGCCGCGACCTCGAGGAGGCCATCGTGCTGACCCATCTGCGACAGCTCGCCCGCGAGCCCGACTCGCTCGTCGCCCGCCGGCACGGGCCCGACGTCGCGGCCGACGTGTCGCGGCGGGCGGCCGCGGTGCTGGCCGCCGGTTCCGCCTGGCGAGCCGCCGCCGCCGAGTTCGACCGCTCCCTCCGCGTCCCGCACCGTGTCAATCCGGGCACCACGGCCGACCTGCTCGCCGCCGCGCTGTACATTCTTGTCGTCCGCGGGCGGATTCGGCTGGCCTGAACCGGCGGCACCGGAGGGTGTGGCGATGGACGAGCGATTCGAGGTCCGGCTCCGCAAGGCCGTGCACGTGTTCTGCGCCGGCCACTTCATCACGCTCACCGACGAACTCTGCGAGCCGGTTCACGGCCACAATTGGACGGTCGGCGTGGACGTCGCGGGCCCGCCCGACGCCCACGGCATGGTCGTGGACTTCATCGCCCTGCGGGATCTGCTCACGGCCATCGTCACCCGCCTCGACCACCGCATGCTCCTGCCGGCGGAAAACCCCCTGCTGGCCGTCACCACGGCGGCCGGACCCACCGGCGTCTTGGAGACGACGGTTCGCTTCGGCGACCGGCGCTGGGTGTTTCCGGCCGCCGAGTGCGTCGTCCTGCCGATCCGCAACACGACCGCCGAGTGGATCGCCCGCTGGATCGGCACGGAACTCCTCGCGGCCCTGACCGCCGCCGGCCGGCCGCTGCCCGGCACGATCCGCGTGGCGGTGGACGAATGCCTCGGCCAATCGGCCGTCTGGCAGCGCGGCGGCTGAAGGCGACGGTCAGCCCTCGCCCACGACGAGCTTTTCGGCCGCCTCGATGGCCAAGGCGAGGCCGCGATCGCCGATCCGGATCCGCATCAGTCCGGCGCCGTCGGGATTCCGCTCCACGGCGCCGACGGTGCCCAGCGCCAGGCCGCTCTGCGTCAGGTAGCGGAGGAACTCGGAAGACTGGTCGAGCACCCGCGCGAGCCGGAAGGTCGTGCCCGCCTCGCACGCGGCCAGCGACCGCGCCTGACCGCCCTCATCGGCGGCCAGCGAACGGGCATCGGCCCGGGGGATAGGGTCGCCGTGCGGATCGACCACGGGCCTCCCGAGGAAGGCGTCGATGCGATCGACGAGCAGGTCGCTGACCGCGTGCTCCATGTGCTCGGCCTCGTCGTGAACCTCGTCCCACGTCATGTCGAGCGTGCGGAGCAGGAAGAGTTCGATCAGCCGGTGCCGGCGGACCATCCGCAGGGCCAGCGCCTTGCCGGCGCGGGTCAGCACCACGCCCTCGTAGGGCCGGTGCGTGGCCAGCCGGGCCGCATCGAGCGTCTTCAGCATGCTCGTCACCGTGCCCGGGGCCACGCCGAGCGCCGCGGCGATCTGGCCCGTCGTCGCCGGTGCGCCCGCCGCGCCGACGGTGATCTGATAGATCGTCTTCACGTAGTTCTCGACGGTCAGGCTGGGCACGACGGACTCGCGTGATGGCGGCGGAACGGCGGGTTTCGGGCCGGCAGGTTGCCGAGCCGGATCGGCCGACGCATTATGGCCCCGCACGGGAGCGAAACGAATGGATCTCAATCACCGGGCCCGCGAGGTCGTCGAACCGCTGCTGCGGCATCCCGACCGGTACGCGGCGGCCTGCCACCGCATCGGCGGCGCGTGGGTCGTGGACTGTGGCGTCCGGGCGGCTGGCGGCGACGAGGCGGGGCTGATCATGGCCCGGGCGGCACTGGGCGGGCACGGCGAGGTGAGCCTGCATCCGTCCGGCGCCGCTGCGACCGCCTGGCCCGGATGTCCCTGGCCGACGGTCGCCGTGGCGAGCCGCGAGCCGGTCGCCGCCTGCCTGGCGGCGCAATACGCCGGCTGGCGGGTCAAGGCGGGTGGCTACTTCGCCATGGCCAGCGGCCCGATCCGCGCGGCGATCGGCCGCGAGGAGTTGTTCGACACCATCGGCTTCCGGGAGCGGCCCGCCGCGGTCGTGGGACTGCTCGAGGCGGCCGCCCTTCCGCCCGAGGAAGTCTGCCGGAAGCTCGCGGCCGACGCGGGCGTGCCCCCCGAAGCCGTCGTGCTGCTCGTGGCCCGCACCGCGAGCCCGGCCGGGACGCTGCAGGTCATCGCCCGCTCCCTGGAGACCGCGCTGCACAAGCTGCACGACCTCGGATTCGACCTGGGTCGTGTCCGCGCGGGCGGCGGCACCGCGCCGCTGGCCCCGGTGCCGGACGACGACCTCGTCGCCATCGGCCGCACGAACGACGCCATTCTCTACGGCGGC
This sequence comes from Pirellulales bacterium, assembly GCA_044368305.1. GTDB lineage: Bacteria > Planctomycetota > Planctomycetia > Pirellulales > UBA1268 > QWPN01. The sequence goes on along the minus strand of JBIPLS010000085.1, from coordinate 622 downwards.
CACGTCACGCTGGAGCTCGACGGTGACGATGCGGATGTCGCCGCCTTCGGTCCCCGCGCGGTGAGCGGCGCTTCTCCAGCGGCCGGCGCGCCGTTCCTGCAGCTCTTCGAGCAGGCCGGCCGCGACTTCTACGCGCTCGATCCGGCGCTGTTCGCTCCGGCAACGCTCGACATGCTGGATCGCGAGACGGGCCGCCGCCGGAGCTTCGGCCGGCTGGAGCCGGAGATCGTCGCCGCCTCGTTCCGACCGCCCGCCGGCACCGGGGAGACCTGAGGGATGCGGGTGGCCCTGGTCGGCGAGCCCACGGGCTGGCATGTCGGCCGCCTCGCCCGCCGGATGGCCGGCCTGGGCCACGAGGTCACGGTGGTCCGCTGGCGGGAGGTCGGCGCGGCCGCCGGGGATCCCGTCGAGCGGTTCATGCCCGCGGCACTCGACGCGGCCGACGTGGTCGTCGTCCGCGGCATGCCCGGGGCCGGCGAGAGCGGAGAACGGTTGGAGGAGGTGGTGTTTCGCATGGACGCCCTCGCCCGCCTGGCGGCGCGAGGCACTCCGGTGATCAACTCCCCCCGGTCACTGGAGGCCGCAATCGACAAGTACCTCTCGGCGGCGCGGCTGGCGGCGG
>JBIPLS010000084.1:0-14108 GCA_044368305.1 Pirellulales bacterium | reverse complement strand
AGGCCGGCCACGGTGAGCAGGCCCGTGTCGCGGCCCAGGGCCCGGGCCATCGTCGGCGTGTCGCCCCCGGCCCGCATCGCGGTGCCGATCCGCGTGCGGAAGAAGAGATGGATCGCGGCGATCGCCACGGCCACGAGCAGGGCCACGAGCAGGGTCCGCGCCGCCTCGCCGGCCACGGCGGCGTCGCCGCCGGTGAGCCGGCCGATGGCGGGGCCGGCGGTCGCCTCGGCCCGGTCGAAGAGCGTCGTCGTCCCGGAGAGCGGCACGTTGCTGCGGCCGAGCGCGACGAGGTTCACGCTCACCAGGGCGGTGGTCACCAGGATCCCGGCCAGCAGCCGTTCGACGCCGAGGAACGCGTGGACGAGCGCCGTGGTGGCGCCGGCGAGGGCCCCGGAGGCCATGCCCGCGAGCGTCGCCAGCGCCGGGTCGACGCCGGCCACCAGCAGCACCGCCGCGACGACGGCTCCGAGCGTGAACGAGCCGTCGGTGGTGACGTCGGGAAACGAGAACAGCCTGTAACTGACGAACACGCCGAGGGCGACGAACCCGAGGGCGAGGCCGAACGTCCAGGTCGAGAGCAGCGTGATCACGAGCCCTCCTCGCGGATCGCGAGCGGGGCGAACCAGCAGCAGCCCCGGACGAACTCCGAGCGGCCGCTGCCCAGGACGGGCTCGGGATCGTCGAGCAGGTGCATGACGGCGAGCGGCTCGGAGGCGGCCAGGTCGGCGACGGTCGCGGCCAGGTCGAGGGCCGCACGGCGGAGCGGTCGCAAGGGGAAAACGACGGCGTGCACGTGGCCGTGCAGGTCGTCGCGGCCGAGCGGCCGCACGAAGTCGGCGAGCGGGCCCGTGGGCCGGCCCCGGCAAACGACCCCCACGGCCAGCGCTGTGCGCCGCGCGTGCACAGGCTCGCGGGAGAACGACAGCCAGCGGGCGGCGACCTCGCGGTCGGCGGCGCCGAGGGCGTCGCCCGGCGCCGCCTCGTCGAGCGGGCGGATCAGCTCGGCGCCGACCAGCCCGTGCACCTCGCCGGCCGCCACGAAGGCGGCCGTGGACGCGTCGCTCTGCGCGAGGGCGACGGCGGCCAGGGCGTCGAGCGGCACGGCCGGCTCGTCCGCCGCGGGCTCGAACGCCGCCCGTCCCGAGGGCAGGCCGTGCCAGACGAGGCCGCGGATGAACTGCGCGGCCGGCACGAGATCGCCCGTGCCGACGAGATAGTCCACCGCCGTGAAGGGGCGGGGCGGACGATGGAAGACCGCGCCGCAGGCGGCGACCAGTTCGCCGGCCCGCCGGGGGACGGGCGGCTCGTCGGCGATCGCGCCGAGGCCGAGGCCGCAGGCATGGCGCGGCAGCGGATGCTTTACGCTCCAGCGGGCAGCGTCGTCCGCGGCCCCGACCGCGACGGCCTGGAGGCAGCCGGTCGGCGGCTCGCGACCGACGAGCGTCACGCCCTCGGCGTGCAGCGTCGTCGCCGTCGTCGGGGGCCGGGCGGCCGCCCGCGGCGGGGCCGCGGCGGCGCCGGCCATCAGCAGCGGGGCGAGCCGCGTGAGTTCCAGCACCTTGCGGACGGGCTCGCTCGCGGCATGGATCAGGCAGGTGCCCCCCGTCGCCTGCGCGGCGCGGTGCGTCTCGAAGAGCACCCGGATGCCGGCGGAGCTCAGGAAGGTGACGCCGGCGAGGTCGAGGGCGATGGCGTTCAGGCCGCGCCGGAGTTCCTCGTCCACCAGACGGGCCAGTTCACCGCCCGTCTCGGCCTCGAGACGACCCGCGACGACCAGCGTGAGCCCGTCGTCCCGTGCATGCCGTTCCGTGCGGATGTCCATCGCCATGTGATCGCGGGGAGGCGGTGAGCCGCGGCCACCGGCGGGCCACGGGGATTCCGGGCGTGCGTCCTAGATCAGCTTCGTGCGGCCCGGCACCGCGTGGCGGGGTGGCGGCAGTGCACCGTCCCACCGCAGGTCGGCCGGAAAGAGGTCGAGCTGCGACTGGTTGGCGAGGAAGTCGAATGTGACCAGGCGGCCCGTGTAGGCGGCCAGCCGGCCGAGCACGGCCACGAGCGAGCTATCGGCCGTCTGTCGCAACTCCACGATCGGCGTGCCGGCGCGGATCGAATCGACGAGGTCCTTATGCTCCTGCCGGTAGGCGGCGGCGATGCTGCCCTTCATCTCCCAGACCTGCTTTCCGGACCCGTCCAGGATCCGCGAGCCCCTGCTCAATGCGCCGATGTGGCAGGTGCCCTCCGTGCCGTAGATCACGCTCCCGTTGTCGCTCTGGGCTCCGGGGATCTGGCGGCACATGAACGACACGACCCGGCTGCCGGGATATTCGTAGTCGATGCTCATGGCGTCCCACATCTCGCTGCCCTCGGGCCGGGTGAACCGGCCGCCGGAGCCGAAGGCAGACACCGGATTCGCGCCCATCACCCAATTGATGGTGTCGAGGTTGTGGACGGCCTGCTCGGTGATCTGGTCGCCGCTCAGCCAGATGAAATGCATCCAGTTGTCGAGTTGATACTGCACGTCGCTCGTGTCCGGCTTGCGGGTCCGGTACCAGATGCCTTCGGTGCAGTAGCGCGTCGTGGCCGATACGATGTCGCCGATCGCCCCCCGGCGAATCTGCTCGACCGCGCCGACGTAGTCCGTCTGCCGCCGGTACTGGGTGCCGGTGACGATGGCCAGGCCCTGGGATACGGCCCGGTCGTGGGCCTCCAGGCATATGCGGTATCCGGCTGGATCGACGCAGACCGGCTTCTCGGCGAACACGTGTTTGCCCGCCTCGATGGCCTCGCGGATGTGCCGGGGTCGGAAGCCGGGCGAGGTTGTCAGCAGGACGACGTCCACCGCGGGATCGTCGAGCACCCGCTTGTACCCGTCGAGGCCGCCGTGCATTTTGGCATCGTCGAGCGCGACCTTGCCCGGGTGGGCCGCCGCGATCGCCTTGCGGAGACTTTCGCACTTCGCGGGATGCAGGTCGGCGGCGGCGACGAGGGTGACGCCCTCGTTGACGGAGAGCGAGTCATCCACGGCGCCCGCCCCACGGCCGCCACAGCCGACGATTCCGAGCCGCAGCGGCCGGACCTCGGCTGCGGCGGCCACGGCGGCATGGGCCATCACTCCCGCGGCCGCCGCCGTGGTGCCGGCACCGAGAAACCGGCGCCGCGATCCGCGGTGGCCGTCTTCAGGGAACGGGGCACGGGGAGCCGAGCCGGTGACGTTGCCGAACATGCAAGCCTCGAGCGAGCGGGAGTCGGACCGCGGCCAAAGAGTCCGCGCCAGGTATGCTAGCATTTTTCGCTGCTGGAGCCGCTGGTGCCGTGGCAATGCTGCGCCGAGTGAAGCGAGGATCATCAGCGATGAAGATCCGCAGGCGTGATCTCCTGGCCGCGACGGCCGCAGTCGCGACGGTCGCCCTACCCGCCGGCGCCGCAGAGACGCCCGCCGCCCCGGCCTGCCCGTTGCCGTTGCCGCCGCTCCCGCATGGGGGACTGCTCTTTTCCTGCAAGCATTCGATGGCCGCGGGGGGATCGCTCGAGGAGCGGTTGGCCTCGGCCCGCGACGCGGGCATGGATGGCGTGGACTTCGACGAGTCGGGGAGCGTCACGCCCGAGGGCCTGCGGGCGGCGGCGGCCAGGACCGGCGTGTTCATCCACAACGCCATCAATCACGAGCACTGGAAGTCACGGTTCTCGAGCCCGGACGAGGCGACGCGGGCCAAGGCGCTTGCGAACCTCGAGCACTGCATCCGCGTGTCGCACGCCGCCGGCGGCAGTTCGGTGCTGATCGTGATCGGGAGTTCGGACGACGGTCCCGAGGGTCCGGATCGGGCCCGCGCCGAGATCCGCAAGGCGATCCCGCTGGCGGCGGCACTCGGCCAGCGAATCCTCTTCGAGAACGTGTGGAACGGGCTCTTCTACCGGGACGACGGGGCTCGCGATCAGGGCGTGCAGGCGTTCGCCGACTACATCGACAGCTTCCAGAGCCCCTGGATCGGCGCGTTCTTCGATCTCGGCAACCACGCCCGGTACGGCGACGTCGCGGCCTGGGTCCGGGGCCTGGGGCCGCGGATCGCGAAACTCGACATCAAGGGCTACTCGAACGCCCGGGCCGACAAGGAGGGCAAGCGGAAGGGCTTCGTGGACATCGCCGACGGTGACATCGACTGGCAGGCCGTGCGGGCGGCCCTGCGGGAGATCGGCTTCGCGGGCTGGGTTTCCGCCGAGGTCGGCGGCGGCGACACGGGGCGGCTGAAGGTCGTGCTCGACCAGATGCGGAGGGCCCTGCTTGGCTAACCGGGCGGTGTCCATCACAATTCGGCTCCTCCCGCCCGCCGTCGCCAGGAGCAGTCGCCATGTCCGCCGATCCGTCCGTCGCCGCGTCCGCCCCGATCTACCGCGGACCGCTGCCCCACGTCACCACAGTCGAGCGGGTGCCCGTCTCGGTCTATGACCAGCCGCGGGACGCCAGCCGGGCCGTGGCTCGCGAGATCGCCGACCTGATCGCGTCGCGGTCGGCGGCCGGCAAGAAGACGGTGCTCGGTCTGGCCACGGGCAGCACGCCGGTGGGCGTGTACGACGAGTTGATCCGGCTCCACGAGGAGGAGGGACTGTCGTTCAAGGACGTCGTCACCTTCAATCTCGACGAATACTGGCCGATCCAGCCCGACGCCCTGCAGAGCTACCACCGCTTCATGCGGGAGCATCTCTTCGACCACGTGGACATCCCGGCCGACGCCGTCCACATTCCCGACGGCACGCTCGCCCGGGCGGACGTGTTGGCAGCGTGTCTGCGGTACGAGGAGCAGATCCGTGCGGCCGGGGGGATCGACCTGCAGATCCTGGGCATCGGCCGCACCGGCCACATCGGCTTCAACGAGCCGGGCAGCCCGCTGGAGAGCCGCACCCGACTGATCACGCTCGACAGCGTGACCCGAGCCGACGCGGCCAGCGACTTCTTCGGCGAATGGAACGTGCCCCGTCAGGCCATCACCATGGGCGTGGGCTCGATCCTCGACGCCCGGCGGGTCGTGCTCCTGGCCTTCGGCGAGCACAAGGCGCCGGTGGTCCGCCGCGCCGTGGAGGAACCGGTCTGCATCCACGTCTCGGCCAGCACGCTGCAGCAGCACGCCGACGCCCGGTTCGTGCTCGACAGGGCCGCGGCCTCGCGGCTGTCGCGGTTCGAGTCGCCGTGGCTGGTCGGGCCGCTGGAGTCGATGGGGCTGGCATGGACCGACGCGCTGGCCCGCAAGGCCGTGATCTGGCTGGCACTGAAGCTCGAGAAGCCGATCCTCAAGCTCACCGACGAGGACTACAACGAGCACGGCCTGCAGGATCTGCTCTCGGCCCGCGGCCGGGCGTACGACATCAACATCGACATCTTCCGCTCGATGCAGGACACAATCAGCGGCTGGCCGGGCGGCAAGCCCGGGAGGCCGCGGCGGATCCGCGGCGTCGAGGTGAATGCGGGCGGCGGCCGTCCGCGGGCCGACGAGTTTCCCAAGCGGGTGATCATCTTCAGCCCGCATCCCGACGACGACGTGATCAGCATGGGCGGCACGTTCATCCGCCTCTGCGAGCAGGGGCACGAGGTGCACGTGGCCTACCAGACCAGCGGCAACATCGCCGTATGGGACGAGTCGGCCGACCGGCACGTCGATTTCGTGGAGGAGTTCTGCCGCACGTTCGGCGCGGGCACGAAGGCGGGCGAGATCGCGGAGAGAATCCGCGGCTTCCTGCGGGCGAAGGGCCCGGGCGCGATCGACATCCCGGAACTGCAGCAGGTCAAGGGGCTGATCCGACGGACTGAGGCCCGGGCGGCCGCCCGCTACTCGGGGGTCAAGCCAGAGAACATCCACTTCCTCGACCTGCCCTTTTACGAGACGGGCCGGGTGCGGAAGAAGCCGATCGGCGAGGACGACATCCGGCTGACGCAGGAACTGCTCGCGCGGGTGCGGCCGCACCAGGTGTACGCCGCCGGGGATCTCTCCGATCCGCACGGCACCCACCGCGTCTGCCTGGCGGCGATCACCCGGGCGATCGAGGGGCTCCGCGACCAGGACTGGGCGCGGGAATGCGAAGTCTGGCTGTACCGTGGCGCCTGGCAGGAATGGGAGCCGCACGAGATCGACATGGCCGTGCCGCTCTCGCCCGACGAGGTCGAGCGGAAGCGGATGGCGATCTTCAAGCACGAAAGCCAGAAGGATCGGGCCCTGTTCCCTGGGCCGACTGATTCCCGCGAGTTCTGGCAGCGGGCCGAGGATCGCAATCGCGAGACGGCGCGGCTCTACGATCGACTCGGTCTGCCGGAGTACGAGGCCATCGAGGGCTTCGTGCTCTGGCGCGGCTGAACCGGCCCCGGTTCGGCTGGCCCGCCGCGGGCCCGCATGGATCAGCGATGAAACCCCGACCCCCCGACTTCATCGGCATCGGCGCCCAGAAAGCGGGCACCTGGTGGCTGCGCACGCAGTTGGCGTCGCACCCCGGCGTCTGGATGCCGCCCGTGGCCGAGTTGCACTTCTTCGACCGCACCCTCGAAGGCGCCGTCTTCCCGCCCGCGGCCGCCGCCGACAGGCTGTCCGACGCCGCGCGGCTGCGGGAGGCGGTCGCGGCGATCGACCGGCTCGCCACGGCCGGCGACTTCACCGGGGCCGCGTGGCGTGCCACGTACGAGTTTCTCGACCAGGACGACGACTGGTATCGAATGCTATTCGCCCCGGCGCCCGCGGGCAGCGTCGCGGGCGAGATCACGCCGCGGTACGCGATCTGCGGAGACGCCGAGATCGCGCGGATGCACGCCGTCGCGCCGGCGGCCAAGCTCGTGTTCCTGCTGCGAGATCCCGTGCATCGCTTCTGGGCGCAGTGCAAGATGATGCATGGCTTCGGCACGCTCCAGCCCGGTGATGCGGCCGCCATGCGGCTGTTCGACTCGTCGAACGGCCGGCCGCGCGGTGAGTACACCCGGACGATCGCGCGGTACTGCCGCCGGTACGACCCGGGGCAGGTGCTGATCGTCTTCCAGGACGGCCTCGCCCGGCAGCCGCGGGCGGTCCTGCGCGGCGTGTCCGAGTTTCTCGGGCTCGCGGACGTGCCGTTGGACGACGCGGCGGTCGCGACCCGGGTGAACGAGACGGCCGATCCCCGGCCGATCCCCGACTCCCTGCGCACCCGCATCGCAGCCGCCTATCGGTCGGAGATGGAGGCCCTCGCCGAGGTCTTCGGGGGCTATGCGACCGGCTGGCTCGACGGGGAGCCGCCAGCCGACGCCCCCGCGGTCGTCCCACTGACGCCGGCCCACGTGGATGCCATCGAGAAGCGGCCCGCGCGACTGCGTGCCACCCGCACCAGGCCGCCATGCCGGGTGTTTTGCGTGTCGATGCAACGCAGCGGCACGACCTCGGTGGGGGATTGGCTGGAGGCGCACGGGCTGTCCCGGGCCGGCTCGCCGACCGCGGTCCGCCGGAGCTGGACCCGGCTCTGGTTCGAGGGCCGCTACGAGGAGATCTTCGCCGCCGACGAGTTCCAGTCGGCGGAGATCCTCGAGGACGATCCGTGGTGGTGCCCCGGGTTCCATCGCCACCTCGCGGCCCGGTTCCCGGACGCGAAGTTCATCCTGCTGACCCGGGATCCGGACGACTGGTTTGCATCCCTGTGCCATCACGGCGGCGGCATGAACCCGGGATGGACGGACATCCACGCGCGGATCTACGGCCGCGAGGCGGAGTTGCAGGAACTGCTCCGCGACCGGCCGGAGGCCGATCCGGCGGCCTGGGGGCTGCTGTCCATCGTCGAGCATGCGGATCACTACAAGCGGATGTACGAGCGGCACGTCGCGGACGTGCAGGACTGCTTCGCGGCCGCGCCGGAGCGGCTCTTCCGCGCCGATCTGGAGTCGGCCGACACGTTTCCCGAGATTTGCGATTTCGTGGGCGTGCGGCTCAATCCGCGGCTGGCGATCCCTCGGTCGAACGCCCGCACGGAAGAGATGAGCCGCAGGCTCGCGGCCCGGCTGGCGGGAGGGGTCTCATGAGCACCGGACGGCCGGCCGCGGGCTCCGGCCCGGGCGACCCCATCACCGTGTTCGTGGTCTCGTGGGGCCGCCCGCTCTACCTCTGGGCCTGCCTCGACGCGCTGTACCGGCTGACGCGGTCGGCGGCCCGTATCGTGATGCTCGACAACGCCCATCCAGACCCGCTGGTCGGGGAGGTGATCGCCGGGTTCGAGCGCCGCGGACTGTTCGCCGAGGTGGTCCGCTTCCCGACCAACTCCTTCCAGAATATCCGGTCGGCCTACCACGAGCGGCTCCCCGGCATCGGGCCGCTGCACGTCTATCTGGAGAGCGATTGCGTGATCGGGGAGCGGCCGGGGTGCTGGCTCGCCGAGATGCGCAGGATCATGGAGGCCAATCCACGGCTCGGCATGCTCGGCAGCCTCATCGAGTTCGAAGACTTCGTGGCCGCGGGCACCGCCCTCCCGCTGGTCCGCGGCGACGCCGCCGCGGCCGATTTCCTCGCGAAGCTGAAGAGCCCGGAGCGGGCGCTCGCGGACGATCCGCGGTGGACCGACCCGTCCCGCGACTTTTTCGTCACGGCGCCGCCGTGCCCGATCGGCAATCCGCCCGGCCGGCTGATGATGCTGCGGACGGAACTGATGCAACGGCTCGGCTTCCAGGTCGACGGCGTGCTCGCGGCCATGGTCCGCGACCTCGGGCTCGAGCCGGCGGTGACGCCGCTGGTCCGCCACCGCCACTTGAGCCTGCTGAACATCTTCGACTACGCGGGCTGCGACGCCGCCGAGCGGGACGCGTTCTTCGCCAGCCCCGGGCCGGGGTCCGCATGACGTCGGCGCGCTTCGTGCTCGGCGACCCACGGGCGGCGCAGCCTTGGCTCCGGCTCGTGGGCGCGGAGGAGCAGGAGGCCCTGCGGGAGTGGAAAAACGGCCACCGCGACGCCTTCTTCCACACCGCCGTGATCACGCCGGAAGGGCAGCGGCAGTGGTTCCAGGGCTACCGGGCGCGGCCCGAGGATTTCCTGTTCCTCGTCATGGAACGCGACCGGCCCGTGGGGTGCATGGGGGTGCGGTTGCTCGACGCGGAATGGGACGTGTACAACGTCATCCGCGGCGCGTCGACCGCCTCGTCCCGCGGATTCATGGGCCTCGGGCTGCGGATGCTGGTGGCGTTCGCCCGCGATCGCCGGGATCTGCCGGTGCAGGCGGTCGTTCTCGCGAACAACCCGGCGGTCGATTGGTATCTGCGTCAGGGGTTCAGGATCGTCGGCCGGAGGCCGGACAGCGTCGTCATGCGCTGGGCTGCGGTCGCACCCCTCGAGACAGGGCAGCGATGATCTCCGTCTTCGGCTCCGACATCGGCGATCGGGAAATCGAGGCCGTCGTCGCCTGTCTGCGATCGCAGTGGCTGGGCTTCGGCCGGGCCGTCGAGGACTTCGAAAGGCAGTTCGCCGCCCGCCTAAAACTGGGCTCGTTCGCCATGGTGGACAGCGGCTCGAACGCCCTGTTCCTGGCGGTGAAGCTGCTCGATCTGCCGCCGGGCTCCGAGGTGATCGTTCCCGCGTTCACCTGGGTGTCCTGCGCCCAGGCCGTCCTCATGGCGGGCCATCGCCCCGTGTTTTGCGACGTCGACCCGGCGACCATGAACGCCCGGCGGGAGGACGTCGAGGCCAGCCTGTCGCCGCGGACCGGGGCGGTGATGGTGGTGCATTACGCCGGCCTGCCCGTGGACATCGAGCCGATCATCGCGCTCGGGCATCCGGTCATCGAGGATGCGGCCCACGCCGTGGACGCCCGGCATCGCGGCCGGGCGTGCGGCGGGATCGGGGATGTGGGCATCTACAGCTTCGACGCCGTCAAGAACCTGACGGCCGGCGAGGGGGGCGGGATCACGGCCCGCGACCCGCGGCTCATCGAGCGGGCCCGCCGCCTCCGCTACTGCGGGATCGGCAAGTCGGGCTTCGACGCGGCGGCGGCCGTCGGCGGCGCGGAGCGGCGCTGGTGGGAATACGAGATCACCGAGCCGTTCATCAAGATGCTGCCGACGAACATGGCCGCCGCCATCGCCGCCGTGCAACTGCAGCGGCTCGATGAATTGCAGGATCGGCGGCGGGCCATCTGGGGCATCTACGACGCGGAACTGGCGGCCGTCCCCGGGCTCGTCCGGCCCCGGCCGGCCGCCGCCGGCGACCGGCACGGGCACTTCACCTACTGCATCCGCGTCCCCGACCGCGACCGGCTGGCCAGGCACCTACTCGCGCAAGGCATCTACACGACGCTCCGCTACCATCCGCTGCACCTCAATCCGATCTACGGGCAGGCGGGCCGCCGCCTTCCCAACAGCGAGCGGCTCAACGACGAGGCACTCTCGATCCCGCTCCATCCCCGGCTCACCGACGACGACGTGGGCCGCGTGGTCGAGGCGATTCGGCGGTTTTTTCAGGCCTGACGGCCTATCAGCGGCCGCCCCGCGTGGGCAGGCCCAACTGCTTGCGGCGCTCGTCGATCGCGCGGCGATACTCGGTGCGCTGCGCCCGTTCCCGCGGGGAAGTGCGGTCGATTATCGCCTTGCGCACCGCGTTTCGCTGCTCCTCGGACGACGACCGGCCGCGGCGGCCCGAGGACGGCGGGCCCCCGGCAGCCGCGGATCCCGGTCCGGGTCGGCCGCCGCCGGCCGCGGGCTGCCGGCTCTCCCGTTGTGCCCGGGCAGCCTCGCGGGCCAGCCGCCGCGTCTCGTCGGCCTTGATGCGGCGGTCGAGCTCTTCCTGCCGCCGGTCCGGCGGGAGATTGAAGTAGGAATCCGTCTCCGCCTGCTCGCGGGCCTCGAACAGCCTGCCGATCTCTCCCTCGGTCTGGCGGCGGGTCTCCGGAGGCAGGTCACGGACTCGGTCGAGAATGGCCGCGAAGCCGGGAGAAGCGTCCGCGAACCCGCCCGCGCCGGCCGCCTGGCGGAGTTCCGTGATCTGGGCATCGACCAGGCCCCGGATCTCCAGCACCTCCCGTGGCGGGCCGAAGAATCCCCACAGCCAGGCCAGCAGCGGCGCGAGCAGCATCGCGGCCAGGCCGCCGATCGCCCAGCGGACACCGCGGCCGGCCTGCCGACGGGTGCTCCGCTCGCGGGCCATGTCGGCCAGCGCTCGGCGACGGTCGGTGGTTGAAGCGGCGGCCATGGCGAACTCCGGAAGGATGATAAACGACCGCAGCCCGCGGAAGTTGCGGCCGGGCCGCCGCGGCCTCGTTTTGTCGGGTCTGGCGCGCCGGCGGGGGGTGGTCGCGTGCTAGACTTCCCGCCCTTCATCCCCCCGCAGGAGCCTCCCCGATGGTTCGTCGTGCGCTCGTCCTGGCCGTGATGCTGCTCGCCGTCGCCGCCGTCCGGCCCGCCTCCGCCAAGCAGCCGAACATCCTCGTCATCTGGGGCGATGACATCGGCACCTGGAACGTCAGCCACGTCAGCCGCGGCATGATGGGCTACCGCACGCCCAACATCGACCGCATCGCCCGCGAGGGTGTGTCCTTCACCGACTACTACGGCCAGCAGAGCTGCACCGCGGGCCGAGCGGCGTTCCTCGGCGGCAACTGCCCGGTCCGCACCGGCATGACGAAGGTCGGGCTGCCCGGCGCGAAGGAGGGCTGGCAGAAGAGCGACGTCACGATCGCCACGGTGCTCAAGAGCCTGGGCTACGCCACGGGGCAGTTCGGCAAGAACCATCAGGGCGACCGCGACGAGCACCTGCCCACGATGCACGGTTTCGACGAGTTCTTCGGCAACCTCTACCATCTCAACGCCGAGGAGGAGCCCGAGCATCGGGACTATCCCGGCGACATGAAGCTGGCCGACGGCCGGACGTTCCGCGAGACCTACGGGCCCCGGGGCGTGCTGAAGTGCAAGGCCGACGGCAAGGGAGGGCAGGCGATCGAGAACACCGGCCCGCTGACCAAGAAGCGGATGGAGACGATCGACGAGGAGACGCTCGCCGCCGCCAAGGACTACATCGAGCGGCAGGTGAAGGCGGGGAAGCCGTTCTTCTGCTGGTGGAATGCCACGCGGATGCACTTCCGCACGCACATCAAGAAGGAGAGCCTCGGCGCGAGCGGCCAGGACGAATACTCCGACGGCATGGTCGAGCACGACCGGCACGTGGGCGTCCTGCTCGCGGCCCTCGACGAGCTGGGGATCGCGGCCGACACGATCGTGCTCTACTCGACCGACAACGGGCCCCACTACAACACCTGGCCCGACGCCGGCACGACGCCCTTCCGCAGCGAGAAGAACTCGAACTGGGAGGGGGCCTACCGCGTGCCCGCCTTCGTCCGCTGGCCCGCCAGGTTTCCGGCGGGCACGACCCTCAACGGCATCGTGTCCCACGAGGACTGGCTGCCGACGTTCGCCGCCGCCGCCGGCGAGCCGGCGATCAAGCAGAAACTCGCCGCGGGCGTGACGCTCGGCGACCGGAAGTACCGCAATTACGTCGACGGCTACGACCAGACCGAGTACCTCTCGGGCAAGGCCGACAAGTCGCCGCGGAACGAGTTCTTTTACGTCAACGACGACGGCCAGATCGTGGCCATCCGCTACGCCGACTGGAAGTCCGTGTTCCTGGAGAATCGCGGGCAGGCGTTCGAGGTGTGGCGGGAGCCGTTCACGGAATTGCGGGTGCCGCTGCTGTTCAACCTGCGCCGCGACCCGTTCGAGCGGGCCCAGCACAACGCCACGGTCTACAACGACTGGTTCCTCGACCACGCCTTCGTGGCGGTGCCGCTGCAGCAGCTCGCCGGCCGGTTCCTGATGACGATGAAGGAGTATCCGCCGAGCCAGTCGCCCGGGTCCTTCAACCTCGAAAAGATCCAGAAGCAGCTGCAGGCGGCGGGCGGCCGATGACCACGCCGCCGGCCGTCATGCGGCCCGGCGGTGGGCGATCTCGGGGAAGGCCTCGGTCTCGGCGTGCCCGGTCCGCGAGCGGATCTGCAGGGCCGTGAGCAGCCGCCGGCGGACCGCGCGGAAGGGCACCGCCAGGCAGCGGTGGGCGCGAATCCACCAGGGACGCATGCGGTTCATGTCGGCGAGCGAGAGGCCGACCTGATCGGGGCGGTGCTTCACGCGGTGCTTGAGGAGGTGGTAGCGGTCGCAGTTCTGCAGCAGCCGCAGGAGACCGCCGCCGAGGAGAGCCGCGAGGCCGCCGGGGTTCAGCCCGAAGGAGATCTGGTAGTCGATGAGGTGCGGCCGGCCGTCGTCGCCGACGAGCAGGTTTTCGCGCTTGTGCAGATCGACGTGGGCGACGCCGCGGCGGTGGACGGCCTCGAGGATCGCCGTCAGCGCGGGGAAGAACCGGTCGTCGACCCATTCCCCCTCGGCGAGCGCGTGCCCCGGGATCCACTCGTGGGCCACGGCGTTGGACAGCGGCACGCCCGCGGCGCGGACCTGGCCCAGCGACACCGGAATGCCCTGGATGCCGGCCAGTTGCCGCATGAACCAGCGTTCGCGGTCGGCGAGCGCCCGTCCCAGCCAGCGCATCGGCAGGATGAGGATCGGCTGGGTGCGATTGAACTTGCACTTGGCCGTACGGGTGGCCGAGCGGTAGACGGCGGTGGCCGCCCAGGAGTCGTGCTTCAGCGTCTCGACGAGTTGGAAAGCCTCGCCGTCGAGCTCGATCGTCGCGGGCGGCTCCGCGCGGCCCAACGCGCGGAGCACCGGGGGCCGGCCGCGCGGCCGCTGGCCGGGTTCCGGGTGAGCGGACATCGAGACCGTGTGGACGCTCATCGGCGCTGCTCCCGCCCGGGCTGGCAGGCGGACGGGCCCGTGACCCGGCACCGCGTGCGGAAGCGTTATCGACCTGCGCGCGGGGGAAACTTGGCCGACTCCGCGGCCCGGGGCCGCGGCCCGGCCGGTCGGGCCGACGCAGGGCCCGCCGCTTGCCCCGCCTGCCTCGAAATCATCGCCGCCGGCCGCGCACGCCGGCCGCGAGACGATCCAGGAACTCCACGCTCTGCTCCCAGCCGAGGCAGGCATCGGTGATCGACTGGCCGTAGACGAGCGGCCGCCCGGCCGCGAACTCCTGCCGGCCACCGACGAGGTGGCTCTCGGCCATCGCCCCGACGATCCGCCGCTCCCC
>JBIPLS010000219.1:0-4139 GCA_044368305.1 Pirellulales bacterium | reverse complement strand
CGCGAGTGAAAAAACGACGGGCCAAAAACTACCGATTGATGACAAAACCGCGGTCCGACTTGATGCAAGTCTTGGCGGCGCAAGCCTTGTCGCCTTAACTTCGTGCCATTCGTGGCTGTCACCTTTTTCCCTCCAAGTCCGTCGGTTCCGCTCCGGGTACGCCGCAGTCCGCGTCCGGCTGCGATGCAGCCGCCAGAATCACGCGCGGCGTTTCGACACGCGGCGGCGCGGGGAACGCTGGTCCCGCAGGCCGGGCCGACGCGAAGTGTCGGCCCGGCCGCCCCAATCGCCCCCGCGCCGTCCTCCACCGGCGTCGCCCTCCGGCCGGGTCGCGCCGAATACTTCCCCGGTCACCACCTCCGCTCCAGAGGACCGGTCGGTGGGACGCCGAGAGACGGGTGGCGACATGCGACGATGGACGACACGACCGCGAAGTTGGGCGCTCGCCTATTTCGTCGCCATCCTCGCGTTCGCCATCCTGTATTTCCTCCTGCCCCCCACCGCCTTCAACCGTCGGCTGTCGGCGGTCGACGCGGTCTACTTCAGCGTCATCACGATCACGACCGTGGGGTTCGGCGACATCGTCCCCGGCAGCGACACGGGAAAAGTGCTCGTGATCCTCCAAGCCACCGCCGGCGTCGTCATCGTGGGGCTTTTTCTCGCGGCGCTGTGGCGGGATTTCACCGATCGTCTCGAGGCGTCGCACGCAGCCCAATTGCTGGCCTCCCAGCGGAAGGTTCATCTGACCACGTTCTTCGCCTATTGGCGGTACATCGAAACCACCATCGCGGATTACCGCACCGCCACCGCCGAGGCCACGACGCCGATGGGCCGGCGTGACGACGTCCAGGCCTATGACCCGGCCTTCCGCTTCTCCGACATGCGGGACGTGCTGGGCCCGACGGCCGAACCGCACGCCGGCCGCATCCGGCCGCTGCTCGTTCGCTACTTCGAGATCGAGGGCCAACTCGCCAACGACCTGAAATACCTGCTCACCAACTTCGCGATCACCGCGTTTCCCGAGGTGCGCGACCTCGTGATCCGGTTTCTTTCCCTGGTGCGTTCGGCGGAAGTCCGCGATTCCCTGCTCGCCATCCGTGACGAGCGGCTCGGGGCCGAACTGCACGACGCCATCGCCGCCCAGGCCGGTGAGCCGATCGGCACGCAGGTCCACGCTGCGGCCATGATGGCTCCCCTGATCGCCTACGCCGCGGGAATCCGCACAAAAATGCGGGTGCTCCATGAACTGGAGGAGGCGGTCCGCCGGCTGGCGACCGAGTCGATGAAAGGCCAGGCCGCCGGCCTGCCGCCGGCCGAACCAACCTGACCGAATAACCGCCTTCAGCGGGCGGGAACCAGTTCCGGCCTGCCGCTGCCCGCCGCCAGCAATGCCCCCTGGAGCCGCTGGGGTTCGCCGATCGACTTCAGGATCAGGTCGCCGTGGCCCAGGAGCAGGTCGGCCCCCGGGGTTTCGATGATCCGCGCCTCCGCTCCACTGGAGACCCGCAGGCCGATGCAGGTGGGCAGATTCGCCTTGATGGTGCCGCTGATGACCTCGCGGCGCGGCGTCTGCGTGGCGAGGATCAGGTGGATGCCCGCCGCCCTGGCCTTCGCGCCCAGCCGAGCGATGGCCGCCTCGATCTCCTTGCGATCGTCGGCCTGCTCCACGAGATCGGCATACTCGTCGCAGACGCAGACGATTCGCGGGACGCTGCGACTCTGTTGCCGGATCAGGCCGCGGAGGTCATCGACGTCGGCTTCGGCCATCCGCTCGTAGCGGGTCTCCATCTCCTCGATCAGCCGTTCCAGCACCGCCAGGGGAGACACTTCATCCGGGAACACGATCGGCTCCCGGAGATGCTCGGAGTCGCGCCAGGCCGTGAAGGCGTTGCGCTTGGGATCGATGAGCACCAACTGGAGTGTGGCGGGAGTGTTGGTCTCGACGAGGCTGGCAATGGCGGCCCGCAGCCAGATGCTCTTGCCGCTCCCCGCCGTGCCCACCACCAGCACGTGGCAGTGCTCGGGCTTCGCCAGATCGATGAACACGGGCATGCCCTTGATGTCCACGCCCACCAGCACCTGCGAATTGCCCTGGAGCGGATCGGTGGCGGGCAACAGGGAACGCAAGTCGGCGAACTCGACGGCATGCCGATCGGGCCGCTCCACGTCGATGGCGATATGCCCGCCGAATCGCTCGATCATCGGCGGATTTCGCAGGCTCAGGCCGAGGGCGATCTCGTCCATCAAGCCCGTGAAGTGGGCCACCTTGGCGCCGCCGGCGGGCCGCACCAGAAACCGGATGAAGGTGGGGCCGAGGAGCGGAGGGCCGTCGATCGTCGCCTCGAGGCCATAGTTGCCGAGCACGCGCACCAGATCCTGCTGCATCTGCAGGTGCTGCGGGGTCAGGACGCTCCACTTGCGGGCCGGGCCCTGGGGCGGGGCGGCAGCCGCTGGGGGCCCGCCGGCCGCGGCTTCCACCCCGGCCATGCGGGCGATGGCGGACTTCAGCCGATCCCGCGTCGCCGCCAGATCCTGCGCCGGCACGCGGCGTTCCTCCAGTTCCGGGGCGAAGGCCACCACGCGGGCATCCCCGGCCACGGGTTCGTGCCCCGAGAGCAGGAGGCTGTAGAGCGCCGCCACGGCCACGTCGGCGTCCGAGGAAATCCCCTTGGTGGAGAGGACGATGACGCACCAGTTCAGGGATCCCGGCATCCGCAGCACCGCGTCGGCGGAGCCGATGAGGATGACGCTGTCGGCCCACGCCGGTTCGCGCAACTCGATCCGCAGCAGCCGGTCGCAATCGACCAGATCCCGAGCCGCATCGAGCGAGCCGTGCTTCCGCTGCAGGTCCATCAGGATGCCGGCGAGCCAGTCGCAGAGGTGGACGACGGCCCCCCACAACGACGCCACTTCCTCCGGACACTGCGTGAGCGTCGCCCGCTCGCGTTCCAGGGCCGGGCCGACGAGTTCGCGGTACACGGCATCGACGAGCGCCCGTTTCCAGGCGCCGGCGTTGACGGCGACATCCTCCAGCACCCGCGTCGCGCAGAGCGGCGACCCGAGCGTGAAGAAGCCGGCGACCGCCTCGTGAAACAGGCCGGCCAGTTTCGCGATCACGGCGTTGCGGTCCGGGGCGGCCGCCTGGTCCACCCCTGCCGCGAGCAGCCTCGTTCGCACGTCGCGAATGTCCACCTCGACGGGCATGGCCTCACCTCATGATGCCGGGACAGCCTGACCGCTCGCGGCCGAGGCGAATCGCTCGAAGACCACGGTCGGCGGATCGCCGAGGACGCCGATGCCGAGTTCGCCGGTCGCGGCGAGATCGCGGACGCGATCGACCGGCACGCCGGTGGCGGCGGCCAAGTCCTCGACCCGCATCAGATGCCGGCGCTGCAACTCCTCGAGAACCGCATCCCGCGTTGCCGCGGTGGCGGCGGGGACGGTGGCGGCCCTGCGGGCCGGCCCGTACTCGATCTCCAGCAGGAGCCGGTCGAGAGGCTCGTCGCACAGATGGCCGCGGATCCATTCCTCCACCACGGCCGCCGGCACCGCCCGGCCGTGCCGCTCCAGTTCGCCGGCGCGGGCGTCCGACATCATCGATCGCACCGCCTCGAGCGCGGCCAGCGCGTCCATCATGGGACGCAGCGTTCGCTGCCGCGACAGTCCCGTCTCCGTCTTGTCCCGGCCGGAAGCCAGCGTGTTCCAATACTCCCATGCCCGCCGCGACGTCTGCGGGATCGGACGCAGCGTGTCGCGGACGAGGATGCGTTCCTCGTGGCTGCCGAGGGGCTGCTGGGAAAGCCGCTTCAGCTTCGCGGTGAACACGTTGCCCTCTTGGTTGCACATGCTCATGACCACCTGTCGCCCGGGCCAGGAGAGCACGAGATCGACATCCGGCCGGTCGGCCGGCGCGGCCACGGGAATCCGCTTCCGGGCGGCGATCACGAGCGAGATCCCGTGCACGAACACGGCGGCCGAGTCCTCGATGTGGACCAGCGCGTCGCCGCGCCGTCGCTCGAACAGGTCGGTCAGATAGGCGTTGACGTCCATCTTCCCGCAGGCGACGTGCGGAAACGCCTCCCGGCACATGGCGATCAGCCGCCGGGGCGTCCGCTCGCGATCCGCCAGAAAGCGGCGCA
>JBIPLS010000218.1:0-4169 GCA_044368305.1 Pirellulales bacterium | reverse complement strand
CCACCTCCCCTCGCGGGGACGCAGTTTCGTTCGGTTACGGCAGCCAGGCCGGCCACCGACAGGGACTCGCACCCTGCTGGTTCAGTACACTTGCAATCGCACAGCCCCCGGCGCGAGCCGGGGGATCGGGCGGGGTGGCGGCCCCGCTACCGGGCGAGGGCCTGGTGCAGCACCTGCACGGGGTGCAGGGCGGTACGGCCGGTGCCGTCGGCGATCTGGTGGCGGCAGCTCGTGCCCGGCGCGGCGACGATCGTGTCGGCCGGCGCCGCGCGGACGGCGGGAAAGAGCACCAGCTCGCCGATCCGCATCGAGACGTCGAAATGCTCGCGCTCGTAGCCGAACGATCCCGCCATCCCGCAGCAGCCGCTGGGGATCACCTCCACCGCGTAGTTCCGCGGCAGCCGCAGGATCGCCGCCGAGCAGTCGACCGACGCCAGGGCCTTCTGGTGGCAGTGGCCGTGGAGCTTGACCGCGCGGGCGGCGGTGGTAAAGGCCGCCGGCCCGATCCGGCCGGCGGCCGCCTCCCGGGCGAGGAACTCGTCGATGAGCAGTGTGCGGGAGGCGAGCCGGCGGGCGGCGGGGGCGAGCGGCTCGCGGACCAGGTCGGGGTATTCGTCGCGGAAGCCGAGAATCGCCGAGGGCTCGATGCCGACCAGCGGCGCGTCGTCGGTGACGACCGAGTCGAGGAGCTCGACGTTCCGCTCGGCCAGGCCGCGGGCCTCCCGCAGCAGCCCCTTCGAGATCTGCGCCCGGCCGCTGTCGACGTGGGCGGGGATCACCACCTCCCAGCCGAGGGCCTCGAGCAGCTCGACGGCGGCGATGCCGACCGGGACGTCGAGCAGCTCGGTGAACTCGTCGCAGAAGAGGTGCACGCGGCCGAGCGGGGCCGGGCCGCGGTGCGGACGGCGGCGGTGCCAGGCGGAGAGCGTCGTGCCGTGGAGCCGCGGCAGCGAGCGCCGGGGCGCGAAGCCCAGAAACCGCTTCACGAGCCCCGCCAGGCCCGGGGCCGTCACGGCGAAGTTGTAGAGCCAGGGGGCGACGACCGCCCGGCGCATCATGGCGGCCGATCCGGCGATCAGCCGGCTGCGGCGCGGAACGCCCTCGGCGTCCTGGCGGTGCTGCTCCCATTCGGCCTTGAGCCGGGCCATGTCGACGTTCGAGGGGCACTCGCTCTTGCAGGCCTTGCAGGAGAGGCACAGGTCCATGACGGCCGCCAGCCGCGGGTCGGTCCAGGGGTCGGCCGCATCCCTTCCCCCCTCGAGCGCCTGGCGGAGCACGTTGGCCCGGGCCCGGGTGGTGTGTTCCTCGTCCTTCGTCGCCATGTAACTCGGGCACATCGTGCCGCCGGCGAGATGCGACTTGCGACACTGGCCGACGCCGCCGCACTTCTCCGCCGCCCGCAGCACGCCGCCGGTGTCGGCGAAGCGGAACACGGTCTCGTGCCGCGGCGGCTCCTCGCCGGGCACGATCCGCAGGGCGGTGTCCATCGGCGGCGTGTCGATGATCTTGCCGGGGTTGAAGATTCCCTGCGGGTCGAAGGCCCGCTTCGCGCGGACCAAAAGCGCGTAGCACGCATCGCCGACCATCGTGCGGATGAACTCGCCGCGCAGCCGGCCGTCGCCGTGCTCGCCGCTCAACGACCCCCGGTACCGCTTCACCAGGGCGGCCACGTCGGTGGCCACGGCGCGGAACATCCGCAGCCCCTCCGCCGTCCGCAGGTCGAACAGCGGCCGCAGGTGCAGCTCCCCGGCGCCGGCATGGGCGTAGTGCACGCTCTCGACGCCGTATTTCTCGGCCAGCAGGCGGTCGAAGTCCGCGATGTAGGCCGGCAGGTCGGCCACGGCCACGGCCGTGTCCTCGACGATCTCGCGGGGCTTCCTGTCGTCGGGCACGTTGTTGAGCAGCCCCTGGCCCGAGCGGCGGAGTTCCCAGACCTTCTGGGCATCGGCACCGAAGAGGGTGGGGTAGGCGTAGCCGATGCCGGCGGCGCGGAGCTCCGCCGCCAGGGCGTCGAGCCGCCCGGCGAGCACGGCCTCGTCCTGGTGCCGCAGTTCGACCACGAGGATCGCGCCCGGATCACCGACGACGAACGCGCGGTTCCGGGCCTGTTCGCGGTTCTCCTTCGTGCAGTCGAGGATCGGCCTGTCGATCAGTTCGCAGCCGGTGGGCTTTTCGTCGGCCGGGCGGTCGGGCCGCATGACGATCACCGTGCCGCGGAGCGCCTCGTCCACGGACTGGCAGTGGACGCACACCAGGCCGCCCGGCGGCGGCAGCGGGATCAGGTCGAGCTCGTATTCGACGCCGAAGAACAGCGTCCCCTCGGAGCCGGCGAGGAGCCGGCAGAAGTTGAACGGCCGGTCGCTCGCGGGATCGAAGCAGGCGGCGTCCATCAGGGCGTCGAGGGCGTAGCCGGTGTTCCGCCGCGTGACCTCGGGCTTGGGGAACGAGTCGCGGACGAGCTGCCGGTTGCCGGCGTCGCCGAGCAGGTCACGGATCTCGCGGTAGACCCGCGTCTCCAGCGAGTCCGGGCCGGCGCACTTGGCGGCGAACTCCGCCGGCGAGAGCGGACCGAACGTGGCCTCCGAGCCGTCGGCCAGGAAGCCGCGGGCCGAGACCAGGTGGTCGCGGGTCGTGCCCCAGGCGATCGAGTTGGCCCCGCAGGAGTTGTTGCCGACCATGCCGCCGATCATCGCCCAGCCGGCGGTCGACGTCTCCGGCGGGAAGAACAGGCCGTGCCCGGCGAGGAAGCGGTTGAGATCGTTGCGGACCACCCCCGGCTGGACGCGAACCCGGCGCCGCGCGGCGTCGAGAGCCACGATCCGGTTCAGGTGGCGGCCGGCGTCGACCACGATCCCACCGCCCACGACCTGGCCGGCGAGCGACGTGCCCGCGGCCCGGGGAATGATCCCGACGCGGTGGCGGGCGGCGAAGAGGATCAGCTCCCGGACGTCGGCCTCGGTCTCGGGCAGGGCCACGGCCAGCGGCCGCTCCTGGTATTCCGAGGCGTCGGTCGCGTAGATCGTCCGGGCGACGTCGTCGCGGAGGAGTCTTCCCGGCAGCCGCGCGGCGAGGTCGGCGAGGGGCGGGGAAGGAGACGGGCTGGCGGTCGTGGTGGCCATGGCGACTATCATCGCCGAAACGGGCCGATCATCCAGCGGAGCCGCGACACGCATGCCGGAAGGCCAGCTTTCGCTGTTCGACGAGGATCCCGACACGGGCGCCGGGGCGGCGGGCCGGCGAACGGCGGTACGGCCGGCCGCGATCCCGCCGGCGGTCGGGGCCCTGGCCGCGACGCTGTCGGCGGCCATCCGGCTGGGGACGAGCAGTTGGTCGTTCCCGGGCTGGACCGGGCTCGTCTACGCGTCGGCCGCGAACGGCCGGCCACCCTCCGAGGCCGTGCTCGCCCGCGCGGGCCTCGCCGCCTACGCCTCCCATCCGCTCCTCCGCACGGTGAGCCTCGACCGCACGTTCTACGCCCCGCTGCCGGCCGATGCATTCGCCCGGTACGCGGCCCAGGTGCCGGCCGACTTCCGGTTCGTCGTCAAGGCGCCCGCCGCCTTCACCGATCCGGTCGTCCGCCAGCCCGGCTCCGGCATGGCCGCCCGCGACAACCCGACGTTCCTCGACGCGGCGACCGCGGCGGCGGCCTTCGTGCAGCCGGCCATCGCGGGCCTCGGCCCGCAGGCGGGTCCGCTGGTGTTCCAGTTCCCGCCGCTCGGCCGGCGGCTGCTCGCCGACGTGCCGCGGGCCATCGCGCGGATCGCTGCCTTCATGACGATGCTCACCCGTGGAAAGGCGGGCGAGCCGCCGCTGGCCGTCGAGGTCCGCGACCCGGAACTCTGCACGGCGGAGATGGCCGCGGCCCTCCGCGACGCCGTCGCCGTCCCCTGCCTCGCGATCCATGCCCGCATGCCCCCGGCCGCGGCCCAGGCCGCCGTCTTCGGCCTCGACCGCGCCGACTGCCCCTGGCCGGTCGTGGCCCGCTGGAACCTGCACGCCGGCCGGGGCTACGAGGAGGCGCGGGCCGACTATTTTCCCTTCAACCGGCTCGTGGACGAGGACGAGCCGACCCGCGCCGGCCTCGCCTCGCTGGCCGGTCAGGCCGCAGCGCACGGCCGCACGGTGTTCGTGACGATCAACAACAAGGCCGAGGGCTCGGCACCCTTGTC
>JBIPLS010000083.1:0-14189 GCA_044368305.1 Pirellulales bacterium | reverse complement strand
CCGTTCGGTGACGCCAATCCGTGCGGCGAGATCCCGTGCCGCCGGCATCGACGGCGCGGTCTCGATCACCTCCATCGCCCGACGGATGATGCGGCCGCGATCCAGGCGGGGGCGACCGGTCGCCGCCCGATCCGGCACGGCGGCAGGCAGGCAGTCGCCCACGGCGGCGGCGAGCTCGCGGCCCGCCGCCAGATGGGCAACGCTCCCCGGGGGGTAGCCGCCGATCGCACGGCCGATGCGGCCCACCAGGTCGCGCAGCCGCGGCAGGGAGCCCGGCGCGCACGCGACCCGTCCGCCGGCGCAGGTCGCCGCGACGCCGGTCGCCGGCAGGGCCAGCGAGCACCAGGCGTGTGCCCGGCGGCGGATCCGTATCCGAAAATCCGATCCCCGGGGAATGAGGAACACGGAGCCGTCGTCGAGTCGCTCGGCGTTGACGACATGTTCCGAGGCGAGCGAAAGCGGAATGAAGACGAGCGGACCGGGGTGGGTGTTCATCCCGTAGCACAGATTGCCCCCGCCCTCCGTCGCCACCTGCAGTACGACGTCGCCGAGCGGCACCACGCCGAGCGTCCAGGCCCGCTCCTCGACCGTGTCACAGACGAGCCTGAGACTGGCGCCGCTGACGGCGTCGGCCCAAGCGTCGAAATCATCGAAAGACTGCGTGATCATGTGGAATGCATGAGCGGCGATCGCGTCCGGGCGATTGTGTCGATTCTCTCCGGCACCGGGGAGGGCCGGCGGCCGCGGCCCGAAAAACAGGGGCGGCCGCCGCCGGATCCGGGCAAACCCCGACCCGCGGCCGGGGCCGCGTCGCCGGCGGCCGGCATCTGGTGGCTGGCGCCTGTTTCCGCACGGGAGTCATCAGCGACTCGCATCAGAATCGCCATCCGACGCCCACGTTGGAGAAGAACGCCGGCGACGTGTGGTTGAGCCCCCAGCCCACCCGCAGGCCGACCTCCAGATTCTCCGTCGCCAGCACGTGGCCGCCGCAGCTGGCGAATTGGCTGTTGAGCGGGATCTCCTTGCCTGTGGAAAAGACACCGAAGTATTCGGCGTGCACGTTCCACCGCCCGCCGACGGGGATCTTGATCACGCTCGACGGCGCCCACTGGCTGAAGGCGTCCGCCGCCTCGAAGCCGGTGCCGAACCGCATGGCCGTCGTCCACTCCCAGCCACCGGCGAACCGCCATCCCCAGGCCTCGCCGAGCACGAGCGTCGATTGGTGCGCCGGACCGGAGACGGGCGTGTAGCCCTGGATGATCGCCGCCGACCGGGGCAGCCAGCCGTCCTGCCCGGTGGTCTCGATCTTGGCGCCGTACAGCACGCGGCTCTCATCCTCGGTCTCGATGTCCTCCCCGCCAAACTCGCTGCCCGAAACCGTTCCCGGCCCGCCGGCCTCGTAGTTGAAGCCGAGGCGGGCCTCGACCCTCTCGCCGAAGCCCCGGCGCAGCAGGACCTCCGGAAAGCTGTGGGCTGCCGGCGCGGGACGGTTTTCGATGAACGAGTACGAAGCCTCGAGGATCGACACGCCGGACCCGGCGGTCGTGGGTGCGAACGTGAACGAGTCGCGGTCCGTCTCCAGTTCCTCGCGGGCCTGGACGACCACCGCCAGCGGCAGCAGCGCGGCCGCGACGACCAGGCGGGCGGCGGGGCGACGGCCCCACCACGCGGCCCCGCAGATCGGAGCGAACGGCAGCCGACGGTTTTCCGCGCATGTCATGACCGTCCCAATCCTCGCCCGCGGTGCCATCGGTACGGCCCGCACCGGGGCTTGAGGCGGCGGGGTTGCGGCGGAAAAGCCACAGAGACTGGGTCGACCCTGCGGCCGCGCCGGACCGCTCGGCGGCCGTCACTGCACGGCGAAGACGCTCGGACGGGGCCGTCTGGCCGGGCTAGGCCCCGGGGGGCCGAGGCGGGACAATCGGGATGTCGATGCGGCGTGCTGCGCCGCCCGTCGGCGCCCGGCACCGAACGTCGAACTCGCCGGATCCCGAACCATGAGCCCCCCGACGGCCGAGCGGATCGTGCGGACGAGCGTTGCCCTGGCGCTGGCCATGGCCGCCCTGGCCGCGGCGCCGTCGTCCGCCGCCCGGCCCAACTTCCTGATCGTCGTCGCCGACGATCTCTGCTGGCAGGACCTCGGCTATCAGCGGCATCCCGACGTCAAGACGCCGAACATCGACCGGCTCGCCCGCGAAGGGATGCGGCTGGACGGCATGTTCAGTCCGGCGGCCACCTGCTCGCCCGCGCGGCACGCGTTCTACACGGGCCTGTTTCCCGTGCGCAGCGGCGCGTTCCCCAATCACACCCGCGTGCACGACGGCACGAAGTCGATCTTCACGCACCTCGCGGACCTGGGCTACCGCGTCGCGGTCCAGAACAAGACGCACGTCGGGCCGGCGACGTCGTTTCCCTACGAGCATCTCCCCGACGCGGACGACCTGACCGCGACCGCCGCCTTCATCCGCCGCGACCGCGACCAGCCGTGGCTGCTGGCCTATTGCTCGAGCGACCCCCACGCGCCGTGGACTCGCGGCCCACGGCAGCTCTACGACCCGAACACGATCACCGTGCCGCCGTACATGCACGACAACGCCCGGACCCGCGAGGCGTTGGCCGGATACTTTCGCGAAATCACCCAGCTCGACACCCAGGTGGGCCACCTGCTGAAGCTCCTCGACGACGCCGGCCAAGCCACCGAGACCGTCGTGCTCTTCGTCTCCGAGCAGGGCTGCTCGCTGCCGTACGGCGGCAAGTGGACGCTGTACGACACGGGCGTCCGCGTCTCCGCCATCCTGCGTTGGCCCGGCGTCGTCCAGCCCGGAACGCAAAGCACCGCGCTGATCCAGTACGTCGACGTCCCGCCCACCTTGATCGACCTTGCCGGCGGTGATCCTGCCGAGGTCGATACCGGATGCCCGGACGCCGACGGCCGCCGCACCTTCGACGGCCGCAGCTTCGCCGCCGTCCTCCGCGGTGAGACGGAGGCGTTCCGCGAATACGTCTTTGCCCAGCACACCACCGTGGGCGTGATCGGCGCCAAGGAACCTTACCCGAGCCGCATGGTGCGGGATCGGCGGTACAAGCTGATCCGCAATCTCGCCCCGGAAAACACCTTCGAGATCACCGGCATCCATCACGGCCAGCCCCTGGAGTCGTGGCAGGACGACGCGCGAACCGACCCCCGACTCGCCCGGCGCGTGCAATGGCTCTTCAAGCGGCCCGGCGCCGAACTGTATGACCTCGACACCGATCCGTACGAGATGAAGAACCTCGCCGCCGACCCCGGGCACGCCGAAATCCAGTCCCGCCTGCAAGGGGAACTGGACGCCTGGATGCGGCAGCAGGGCGACCGGGGCCTGGAAACCGAATTGCTCGCCCCCACGCGCCAAAACACTGCCGCCGCCGAGCCACGCTGAGGGCGGCGCGCCGCCGCGCCGCGAACGGCAGCCCGGTTCGATCCGGCTGCGGGCCTCGAGGCGGCGGGGTTGCGGCGGAAAAGCCACAGAGACTGGGTCGACCCTGCGGCCAGACTCCCGACGGGGAAATCCGGGGATTTTGCCGGGCCGCTGCCGGTCGGAGGAAGCGGCGAGGCGAATCGTGACTTTTTCTCCGGCCATGCCCGGTGCGAAGGATGTGCCGATGATTCGGCCGAAGCCAGTTCCGGCGGGCGGCGCCGGGTGCCAGGCGGGATGGCTTCGTCGGCATCGCCGTGCCGCCGGCAGCGGGAGAAACGGGCATGCGTGGCAGTGGGATGCATCGCGGGCGGGCCGTGGTCGGGCTGGTTTTCGCCGCGGCGGCGGCCATGGCGTTCGCCCAGGACGACGCGTTCGTGGGCCGGCCCGGGGAGGCGGGCGGGTTCGAGTCCTTCGACCCGGTGCTGACCGACGAGGTGATGACCGGCATCATCCCGTCCGGACAGCACTGGTTCCTGTTCGGTGAAGCAGATCGCGGTGGCGTCTACGGCTGGCTCGACGGCGGCTTCGTCGGCAACTTCGGCGTGCCGGCGAGCAAGTTCAACGGCCCGTACAACGCGGTCGACCGGGCCAACGAGGCGATGATGAACCAGGTCTACGTCGTCGCCGAGCGGACCCTGCCCACCGACGGCTCGACCGGCATCGGCGCCCGCACCGACCTGCTCTACGGCGAGGACTTCCCGCTGGCGATGTCGCTCGGCTGGGAGACGAACCCCGGCCCGCGGGACTGGAACAGCGGCGAGTACTACGGCCTGGCGATCCCGCAGCTGTATGCCGAGGTCGGGAATCAGGACCTGTCGCTGAAACTCGGTCACTTCTACACGATCGTCGGCTACGAGGGCGTGCCGGCCGTCGGCAACTTCTTCTACATGAAGAGCTACAGCTACCAGTTCGCCGGCCCGTTCACCCACTGGGGCGGCCTCGTCAACTGGAATGCGACGGACAACGTCGAGGTGGACGCGGGGCTCGTCAACGGCTGGAACGGCCTCGCCTCGCCCTACAGCAAGGCCAACTTCCTGGGCCGCATCCGCGCGAAGAACGACGACAACTCCCTCGCCACGTCGTTCGCGATCATCAGCGGCGACGAGGGCAACGATTTCTCGCCGCTCTTTCAGCCGGCACCCCCGCTGACGTCGGCGAATCGCACCCGCTACAGCCTGATCTTCGAGGCCCGGCCGGCCGGCAACTGGGAATATCTCTTCCATCAGTGGCTCGGCACGCAGGCCAAGGCCCTGGCCGACGGCGGCACGGCCCTGTGGGTCGGCATCGACCAATACCTCTACTACCGCGTCAACGACGCCTGGGCGTGGGGCGCCCGCTTCGAATGGTTCCAGGACACCGACGGCACCCGCGTCGGCCTCAACCGCCCGAGCAACCCCAACCACGTGCCGCTCCCCGGCAACTTCTACTCCCTGACGCTCGGGCCCAACTGGACGCCCACCGGCAACTTCCTCATGCGGCCGGCCTTCCGCTGGGACTTCTTCGGCGGCCCGTACGGCGGCCCGCGGGCGCCCTACAACGACGGGATCAGCAACCAGCAGACCATGCTCGGTTTCGACATGATCCAGAAGTTCTGACCGTCCTCCGCCCGCTCGTGCCGCGAACCGCTCAACTTTCGCCGCGCGGGTGGATCGTTCTGGCGGGTTGTGCGCAGCCGCGCCGCGCGTCGCCTGGAAACAGTCTTGCCACGCGAAGCCTGTCGTTGATATCCAAATCGCATGCGGCGATCGGACTCACTCACTGCAGGAGGCAGCGCGATGAACACGTGCGAAGAGCGAATCAAGACGGTGGGACTGCGGCTGACGGCCACGGCGCTGATCGCGGTGGCGGCGGCCGGGGCCCATGCCGGGCCGCCCGCCCTCAGTTCAAACCCGGGCAACCTCGCGATCTTCCCTGCGAAGGGCCAAACGCCGGAACAGCAGAAGGCGGACGAAGCCGCGGCCTACGATTGGGCCACGAAGCAGACCGGCTGGGATCCCTACCAGGCCAAAGCACTCCTTGACCAGCAGATGCACGGTTCGGCGACGGCGGCCGGCGCCGCCCGCGGCGGCGCCGTCAAGGGAGCCGCAGGCGGGGCGCTTGCCGGGGCCGCGATCGGTGCCATCGCCGGCGACGCCGGCAAGGGCGCGGCCATCGGCGCGTCGTCCTTGGGCATGACCGGCGGAGTCCGCTCGCGGCGGGCCATGAAGGCCGCCGGCGGGGCCTCCGACGCCGCCGTGACGGCCTACCAGCAGCAGTTCTCGGCCTGGACGCGGAACTTCATGGCGGCCATGGAGGCGAAGGGCTACACGGTTCGGTAAGGGCGAACACCAGCCGTGCGTGAGCATGGCATCAAACCGAAAGGAATCGGAAGCATGATCAAGAAGACGATGATCGCCGTGGCTGCTCTGTCGGCGACGTTGGCCCTGTGCGACGGCGCCTGGGCCGGCCAGGCTTGGCTGTGTTCCGTCACGTCGGCCGTGGCGGTGGACGAGGACGGTACCGTGGGGCCTCCCGATCTGGGCGACCGTGAACGCCCCACCTTCTTCCGGCTCGACGCCGAGAAAAAGGAGCTCACGCTCCTGGCGCCAGACTCGCGCCGCGGCGAGGTGACCAAATTCGAGTCGGTGAGTGAGAAGGACGGGCAGCACGTGTTTTCCGGGGTGGAAAACGGCCGCGTCATCAGCATCATCATCGCCGCCGACGGTCGCATGACGTTGTCGATCATCAGCGACGGCGTCGTGTGGTCGGTGTTCGGGCATGCGTTGCCCATGGAACGTCTCGAGTGACGCCGAACGAATGATCGCCGCCCGGCCCGGCCCGGCCGGGCGGCGTCACCGCGGGTCCGGTGCAACCGCCGGCGGTGCAGGATCCGTTGCCACGGCGCCGCTCCGGCCGCTTGACCTTTGCCCCCGGCCCCGCGCGGGTGTAGCCTCTCGGCCCGTTCCTGGCCGGGGTGCCCGCATGGCGATTCGCATCCACCAGATCTACTACGACGAGCGGCAGCGGGCCGGCCTCGATCCCGCCTTCATCCCCTACGACAACAGGGCCAATGCCCGGCCCGAGTGGCGCGAGTACCACGTCTTCCGCTCGGCATACCGGGCCGGGATGTGCGCCGCCGGCGACCTCACCGGCTTCGTGTCGTGGAAGTTCCGGGCCAAGACCCGGCTCGCGGGCAGCCGCTTCATCGACCTCATCCGTCGCCATCCGGGCAGCGACGTCTATTTCCTCAACCCCGACCGGATCGAGCGGGGCCGGTGGCGTTCCGTCTGGCAGCAGGGGGAGTTCCATCATCCCGGGATTCTCGGCCTCGCGCAAAGGATTTTTTCCACGGTCGGCGTGGCGATCGACCTGGCGCGGTTCGAGCAGCCGCCCGAGCACGTGGCGTATTGCAACTATTGGGCGGGCAGCGGGCGGTTCTGGGAGGCGTACATGGCCTTTTGTGAACCGGTGCACGAGTGCATCGAGCACGGGCTCTCGGCCGCCGACCGCGCGCTCATCCGCCGCCGCGCCGACCGCACGATCGACGCCTGCTTCATCCCCTTCATCATGGAACGGCTCTTCAGCACTTTGCTCACGCTGCGTCCCGATCTCCGCGGCCGTGGCTGGAACGCCACGCAGGTCGGCTGGTCCCCGGCGCGATGGTGGCGGTGGATCGGCCGCGACCGCGGAAAACCGGCCGCCGGCGCCGGTTGACCCGCCGGCGGGCCACTCCTATCCTCTCCGCCCCGCGGGGCGGCACGGGGCGCCGCCGCGCACCGCCGCCCCGCCCCGGTGACCCTGCGCCATGCGTTTCTTTCCCCGTCGCGACCATCCGGCCCGCCGCATGGTGCGGGCCTGCGTCCGCCGGCTGGCCGCCGGCCTCGGCCGGGCGGCGCTCCGCGGCAGCGGCGGCCCGCTGCTCTTGCTCGTCTCGGGCGAGCCGCGAACGCCCGGGCATGCCTACCGCGTGGACCGCTGCGCCGGCGCGGCGGCCGCCCTCGGCTGGCGGACGGAGATCGTGGACATCGACGATCTTGCGCCGCGGCACTGGTCGGCCGCCGCGGCCCGCCCCGAGGTGGTGCTCGTGTGGCGGGTCTCCTGGCGGCCGGCGCTCGAGCGGGCGGTCGCCGCCTGGCGGGCCGCCGGGGCCCGGATCCTTTACGACGTCGACGACCTGATGGTCGATCCCGCCGTCGCCGACGCGGCGGTGATCGATGCCATCCGCTCGCTCAGGCTCGAGCCCGCCGCCGTCGCCCGGCACTACGCCGCCATTCGGCGCGGGCTGTTGCTCGCCGACGCCTGCTTGGCGCCCACCGCGCCGCTCGCCGCGGCGCTTCGCAGTTGCGGCCGGCCGGCCGCCGTCCTGCCGAACGGGTTCGACGAGGCCACCTATCGCGCGAGCCGAGCCGCCGTGGCCCGCCGCGGCCTGGCGGGCGCCGACGGCCTGGTGCGGCTCGGGTACGCCGCCGGAACGCGGACGCACCAGCGCGACTTCGCCCTCGCCGCGCCGGCGGTCGCCGCCATCCTCCGTGGGCGTCCCGAGTGCCGGCTCGTGCTGTTCCGCGATCCGCGCCGGGGTTCGTTACTCGACCCCACCGAGTTCCCCGAACTCCGCGGCCTCGAAGACCGCATCGAGTGGCGGCCCCAGGTGCCGCTTCCGCGGCTGCCCGAGGAGCTCGCACGCTTCGACGTGAACCTCGCCCCGCTCGAGGTGGGCAACCCGTTCTGCGAGGCGAAGAGCGAATTGAAGTATTTCGAGGCCGCCCTCGTCGACGTGCCCACGGTCGCGTCTCCCACGGTGCCGTTCCGGGAGGCGATCCTCGCGGGCCGCACCGGCTTCCTGGCCGCGACCACGGCCGAGTGGCACGACCACCTGTCGCGGCTCGTCGCCGACGCCGCGCTCCGCCGACGGATCGGGCGGGCGGCGCTGTGGCACGTTCTCCACCGCTTCGGACCCGACGGCCGCCGCGGGCGGCTGGAAGAACTGCTCGGCCGGCCGGCGGCGGACCGCCCGGAGGCGACCCGGCTCTCCGGGGCCGATCCACCCGCGGAGCCGGTGCTGCCGGAGGTTCCCGAGACGGAGATCGTGGCCCGATTCGGAGGCGGGGAACCGGCCGACGTCGCCGTCGTCGTGCCGCTCCACGATTACGAGCGGTACATCGGCGCGGCCCTCGACAGCGTGGCCGCCCAGACGCTCTCCCGCCTGGAGCTGGTGGTCGTGGACGACGCCTCGCGGGATGGCTCGCTGGCGGCCGCGGCCGACTGGCTCGGGCGGCACGCCGACCGGTTCACGTCGGCCACGCTGCTGCGGCAGACGACGAACCAGGGCCTGCCGCTCACCCGCAACGCCGCCTTCGCGGCGGCCGAGGCGGCCCTCGTGTTTCCGCTCGACGCCGACAACGTGCTCACGCCGGACTGCCTGCGGCTCCTGCACGCGCGGCTGCGCGACTCGACCGCGGCCGCCGCCCATCCCTCGCTTCGCCACTTCGGCGCCGCCCGCCGTCGCCGCCCGGCCCGGCCCTGGTCGCCGGAGCGGCTCGCCCGCGGCAACTACATCGACGCCATGGCCTTGATTCGTAAGAGCGCCTGGGCTCTGGTGGGCGGCTACTCGCGGGGCCGCTTCGTGGGCTGGGAGGACTACGAGCTGTGGTGCAAGTTCGTCGAGCACGGCCTGTGGAGCGCCGCCGTGCCGGAGGCGGAGGCGGGCTACCGGGTGCACGCCGGCTCGATGCTGCAGGCCACCACCCGGCCGGCGATGGCCACGGTCGTGGCCGCGATCCGCGCGGCGCACCCGTGGCTCGAGGTGCGGGCCGCCTGAAGCCGCCCTGTCGGCCGGGCCGCGGCGGCGGTAAAACGGGATGTCCTGCGCCCCGCTCCGCCCCTGGGTTCGTCGCCATGCGACTCGGTTTCGTCTCCGCGATCCTCGCGGACCTGTCCCTCGACGAGGTGCTCGCCTTCGCCGCTGCCGAGCGGTTCGCCGCGGTGGAGCTGATGTGCTGGCCCGTCGGCGCGGCGGAGCGGAAATACGCCGGCGTCACCCACGTGGACGTGGCCGCGCTCACGCCCGGGAAGGCGGACGAGATCCGCGGCCGCTGCGCCGCCGCCGGCGTCGCGATCAGCGGCCTGGGCTACTACCCCAACCTGCTCGATCCCGATCCGGCGATCGCGGAACCGGCCGCCGCGCACTTCTGCCGCGTCATCGCCGCGGCGCCGTTGCTCGGCGTGGACACGGTCAACGGCTTCGTCGGCCGCGACTGGCGGCGGACCGTGGACGACAACTGGCCGCGGTTCCTGGAGGTGTGGCGGCCGCTGGTGCGCCTGGCCGAGGAGCACGGCGTGCGGATCGCGATCGAGAACTGCCCGATGCTGTTCACGGCCGACGAATGGCCCGGTGGCAAGAACCTGTTCACCACGCCCGCCATCTGGCGGCGGGCGTTCGCCGACCTCGATTCGCCGGCGTTCGGGCTCAACTACGACCCGTCGCACTTCGTCATCCAGGGAATGGATCCGCTGGGGCCCCTGGAGGAGTTCAAGGGGAAACTGTTCCACCTCCACGCCAAGGACGTGAAGCTCGACCCCGCGGCCATCGCCGAGGTGGGGCGGTTCGACTTCCCCCTGCGCTGGCACCAGCCGCGGATCCCGGGCTACGGCGAGATCGACTGGGGGGCCTTCATGGCCGAGGTGACACGGGCGGGGTACGACGGCCCGGTGTGCATCGAGGTCGAGGACGAGACGTTCGGACGGAGCCTGGCCGGACGGCAGCGGGCCCTGCGGGTCGCCCGCAACGCCCTCGAAGGCTTCTTCGCCGCCTGAATGGCCCCGCCCGCCCCGGGGAAAGCGGCCTTGGCGAGCTGACCCCCCCGAAGGTAGTGTCCCCCTCGCCGCCAGACTTGGACCTGGCGGCCGGAGGCTCCCGATCATGGTGATGAACGTGCGGACGCTCGCGCGGCGGTTCGAGCGACGGTGGCTGCGGCCCTGGCTGCGGCGGTGCCGCGGCGCGATGCGGCGCCGGGACGACGACCAGCGGGAGCTCGGCAGTCGCCTCGAGCGCCGCCTCGACGACATCGAAAGCGTGCTGCGGGAACTGGTGGGTCTGCAGCATCTCGCCGCGGACGGTCACGCGGCGGCCGGCGATGCGGCGTCCGTGAGCCCACCGACGAGCCGCTGGTCGATCGATCGGCCCGACGCCGGGCCGTGAGCGGCCGACCCCTCAGCCGGGCGTCCAGATCGTCTTTTTCTCGCCGCCACCCGGGCCGGCAGCCTCGCCACCCGGCGTCCAGAGCTTGCCCGGCTCGGCGGCCGGCGCCGCGGGCATGGCGGCGGCGGCCGCCCCGGGCATGCCGGGTGCCGCACGGCCAGCCAGGGCGTTGAGATCCACGCCGGCCTCCATGAGCACCTCGGCGAGCGCCTGAAGCACCTGCTGGTCGCGGGCGTGATCCCGGCGCAGGTGGTCGAGCAGCCGCATGATGTCGGCCTGGTCGCCGCGCTGCAGCCGGACCCGCAGTTCGGCGACGTCGAGCATGCCGTCGTTGGCTTTCAACTGCTTGGCGATACCGCGGAGTTCGCCGAGGATCTCCAGCCTGCGGACCGTCGCCTCGGCCCGTTCCTCGAGGAAGCCCCAGGCCTCCCAGCGATCCTCGGGCGTGGAGTCGCCGCGGGCCACGACCGACTCGGCCGCCCGCTCGGCGGCCTGCGGGAATCCCGCATCGAGCGCCGTGACGAGCACCCCGCGGAGTTGATCGAGTTCGACCCGCGACATGTCGAGGCGGTGCCAGCGGAGCGGCGGCACTTCGTCCAGCGGCCGAGACGCGTCGATGGCAGGCGGCGGCTTCAGGCCGAGCCGCTCCCGGACCGCCCGCCAGGCCGTGCCGGCGGCGCGGAATCGCGCCGTCGCCTCCCCCTCGGTCACGAGCGCCTCGACCCGCCGACCGCCCTCGGCGGTGGCGACCGCCTGCCGCGGCGTCTTGCCGAGCAACTCGGGCAGCGGCGTCTCCGGCCAGAGATCCGCGAATCGCGACCACAGGGCCGCCTGCTGCCGCTCGACGAGCGTGTCGAAGAGGCACGGGCCGCCTGCCGGCGGCGTCCCGGCCGGCGGCTCGGGAGCCGGCATGCGGAACTGCGCCCCCATCAGCCAGGAGGTCGGCGACGTCGCCGGCATGTCGGCGGCCCCCTCCGCCGCCGCGAACGTGCAGCCGAGCAGCCGTTCGGCGATCGGCCGCGCCTCGGCGACGTCCGGCGCGAAGCCCTGGAGGACGGCCTCCGGCTCGCGATCCGTCTGGCGGCCGAAGACGAGCAGCGAGGCGAGCATCCGCGCGGGTCGGTCGCCTGCCGGCGCCGGCTCGTGGATCCGCCACGCCGACCGCGGCGGCACGGCGCCCCGCGACACCCAGCTCGAGCGGTCGAACGGTGCCGGCGTGCAGTGGGCGTCGTGCCGCAGCTTGTCGTCGAGCAGCTCGAGCGCCGTCGTGCCGGCCTCGCCGGGGGCCACGGCCAGCGGCGCCACGACGCTCGCGAACGACACCAGCGGCGAACGGTCCGGGTCGGCCTCCGTCTCCAGGGCGATCGCCCGGCCCGTGGCCTCGACGGCGTCGTCGTGGGGCACGTCACGGAGTTTCGCGACGGCCAGCCAGGCCTCGGCCGCCTCGAACGGCCGGGCCATCATCTCGCAGAGCACGGCGATGTTCGTGAACAGCTCGCGGCTCTCCCCGGCCACCGCCTTGAGGCTGCGGAATCCGGTCAGGGCCTTGGCCAGCCGCCACTGCCGCGCCTGCTCGAGCGCCGCGTCGAACTCGACCCGCCAGGCCGCGTCGGCCGTGGTCGGTGCGAGCCGCGCCTTCGTCCGCAGGGCCGTGGGGACGCCGGCGGAGCCGACGACGGCGGCCAGCAGCCGGCGCTCCTCGTCGCTCCCCAGGCCGCGGTCGAAGAGCCATTCCACCACGCCCTGCGCGAAGCCGACGTGACCGAGCTGGGCGGCCGCCTGCACGAGGGTGGCGGCGATGCGGACGAGTTCCGGCGACACGTCCTGACCACCCTCGGCCCGGCCGGCGGCGAGGGCCGCGGTGCGGGCCTTGTCGAACAACCCGGCCGCCTCCTGCACGCGACCGGCGATGGCCTCCGTGACCGCCGCCTGGCCGAGGGCCAGCGGATTCTCGGGATGCGCGTCGAGAAACGCCTTGCTCGAAGCCGCGGCCTCGGCGAACTGCTTGGAGGCGAGCTCGAGCCTGGTCCGCGCCGCCATCAGGCAGGGCCGGCCCGGCTGCTTGTCCGCCAGCCGCCGCACCTGCTCGAGCGCCGCCGAGACCTGCTCGCCCTCGATCAGCCGGTCGAGCTGCTCCAGGTCGCCGACGAGGTCCGCACAGCAGAACTTGATCTTCTTGCCGGTGCCGCCCGGGCAGGGAGCGTAGGTGTCGAGCGCCATGGACGATTCGCTCCCAGGGTCGGGCCGCCTCCACGGGACACGCCTCCGTGGATCGTAAAATGTAGCAGAGCCGCCCGGCGTCGGAAGCGGCGCGGCCGCTTGCCGGGGTCGGCGCCGGCCTGCATACTCTGCGACCTGCGTTCGCCGGGCGGCGTGCCGCTAGAATTCTCCCGGGCCGCGACGCGGGTCGGGCTCCCGGCATCCACAAACCGTTCGCGGAGGAGACCGTCCATGAAGAAGATCGAGGCCATCATCCGGCACTTCAAGCTGGAGGAAGTGAAGGACGCGCTCAACGCCCTGGGCGTGAAGGGCATGACGGTGACCGAGGTCCGCGGCTTCGGCCGGCAGAAGGGCCACACGGAGACCTATCGGGGCGCCGAGTATTCGGTCGACTTCCTGCCGAAGGTGAAGATCGAGGTGGTGGTGGGGGACGACGAGGCGCCGGCGGTGATCAGCAAGATCATGACCACGGCCCGTACCGGACAGGTGGGCGACGGCAAGATCTTCGTGACGGACCTCGCCGAGGTCGTGCGGATCCGCACCGGCGAGACGGCCGCGGCCGCGATCTGACCAGCCCAGCCGGGGAGTCCGGCAGCCCGGCTCACACGCGAACGATCTGCCGGCACCGCGGTGCCGGCGGCGAGCCGGTCGAAGCCCTCGTTGATCGCCTCGCGGGGCAGCGTGCCCGCCACTTCGGCAACAGCGAGTTCGCGGACATTCAAACAGACGAACCCGACGCCGAACAGGGAGCGGCGGCCGTGAGGTGACCAAGACACGAAGCGGTGGCGAAGCGTCGTCAGCTTTGGCTATTGCCCCTTCGTCTGTCGTCGCTGCTGCCGCTCCCGGTCTTCCAGCCACTCCGGCATCGTGAAGTCGTCGTTCGCGCTCCCGTCAGGCTCCGGGATCAGTTCCAGCGTCTCGATGAGCGGTATCACGACGTCCTCCTTCTCGATCAGGGCCGAGAGCGTCCGGGGGGAGATTTTCTTGACGTTCGGGAGCGTGAGCGGGCCTGTCCGCGTGGCGAGCGCCTTGGCGACGGCCACGGAGTCGGGGGATTCGAGGGCGGTGATGGCGGTCAGTTGGCCATCCCATTTCTCGATTGCCGCCAGTGCCTTGGCGGACTCGGCATCGAGCGTGGTCAGGCGGTCGAAGGACACGCGGCCCTTGAACGCCGCGAGCGCCTCGGCGGCTCCGGCATCCAGCGCGATCGGGCCGCCGATGAGCAATCCTCGACCCTTGAACTCCGCGAGCGCCCGGGCGGTTTCGGCGTCGAGCGTCTTCAGCCCGGTGAGGTGCAGCCATGGGCCCTGGAACTCCGCCAGCGCCTTGGCGGT
>JBIPLS010000217.1:0-4179 GCA_044368305.1 Pirellulales bacterium | reverse complement strand
CCTCCCCTCGCGGGGACGCAGTTTCGTTCGGTTACGGCAGCCAGGCCGGCCACCGACAGGGACTCGCACCCTGCTGGTTCAGTACACTTGCAATCGCACAGCCCCCGGCGCGAGCCGGGGGATCCGCAGGGCTTTTCGCGCGAACCCTCCCAGGTTCCTTGCGTGGCGTGTGTCCACGTGATGGCCCACGGAAATCCCTGCTGGACCGAAAGAGGTGGTGGCTGCGGGTCAGTCGACCCGCGGGCCGGCGAGATCGAGCACGTCCTGGAGGACGAACGGCTTGGGGAATGGCTCGTCGAGCTGCTCGAGCAGCCCGCGGTACCGGTCGATCACGTCCCGCGTGTCCTCGGCCATGAGCTGGTCGCGCCGCAGGACGGGCGACGCGTCGAGCACCTGCCGCCAGGCGGCGAAGGCCTCCTCGTAGGCCTTCCGCGCCGCTTGCAGGCGGGCGGCCTCGAACTCCCGATCGGCCTCCCAGATCTTCTCCCGGGCCAAAAGGGCGGGCGGCGTCACCTCCGCCTCGCAGGCGGCCCGCCAGAAGTCGAAGTTCACGATGTCGCGGTAGCGGCCGATGATTTCGGCGGTCTCCTCGGCCTCGACGAACCGCCTGGCCAGGTCCTGGGCCCGGGAGCGGACGTCGGCCGGGGCCTCGCGGGCGACCATCGGCCAGGTGACCTTCATGGCGGCCTCGGCCTCGGCGGCGAGCTGCTGCTGCGACTCGCTGCGGTCGAGCGGGGCCACAGCCAGGGCCTGCTTCTGCGCGTCCGAAAGGCCGTCGCGGAGCCGCTGCTCCAGGGCGGCGAACCGGCCCGGCAGCAACTGCTCGAGTTCGGTCGCTGCCCGCTGGCCGCGGGCCAGCTCGTCCTCCCGCAAGCCCAGCCGGATGGGAACGTCCCAGCTCGTGGGGATCTCCCGCATCGCATATCGCGTCATCTCCTCGCCGGCCAGCCGCCAGGCGTCGCGGGCGGCCGCGCCGAACGTGCCATCCTCCTCCAGGGCGCGGGCGTAGTTGATCGCCGCCATCATCGGGTGGCTGTGGAAAATCAGGGCCGTGGTCTTGAGCGGCGCGCCGGAGTCGGCGAGCCGTTGGGCCGCAAGATGCTTCTGCCGCGACACCAGCCAGCAGTCCCGCTCCGGCAGCGTGCGGTCGGGGTCGTCCCGCTCGTGGAAGTCGTCGTCGGCCTTGAAGAGCCGGCGATACTGCTTCTTCTCGTCCGACTTGCCGATCTTGTGGCCGATGAACCAGCCCATCCGCCCGAGGAGCCGCGGGTCGCGCTGGTTGAGGGCGATGCCCTGCCGGAGGAACTCCAGCCCCTTCATCACCCAGGCGTAGCGGTCGTGGTAGTCGTCGAACTCGACCGACACGTTGTAGGAAAGGTTGTGGGCCTGGAAGTCCCAAACCGAGAAGAAGTGCGGCTGGAGTTTCGTGAGCTGCTCCAGCGCGGCCGAGAGGTTCGTCCAGTCCTCGACCATCTTGTAGTGGTTGACGCGGTCCCAGAGCAGCGTCACCGCCACGTTCTTCAGCCCCAGGGTCGCCAGCCGCATCGTCTCGCCGGTGGGGTCCACCTCCCCCAGGTTCGCCTGGGCGAGGCCGGCCGCCGTCCGCAGCCGGGCGAGCTTCCCGCCCGGGCTCGACGAGTCGGCCGGCTGGCTCAAGGCCGACAGGGGAATCAGCAGGGCGGCGATCGCCACCAGGGCCAGCAGCGTGCTCGGCCGCAGCCCCAGCCACGTTGCTCCCGCCCCGCCCCGTTCCTCGCGCCGCGTTCCGCCTCGCACCTGGTTCATGACGCGGCCACCTCCCGGGCCCGCAGGCAAAAACTTCCGACGACCAGAAACACCAGCACGTATCCGAGCGTCTCCACCGCATGGGCCGCCAGCAGGTCGCCGGGGATGTCGAAGCCGCTCGCCACGAAGTTGCTCGTGCCCAGCGACGAGAGCGACGGAAACAGCCAGGCCGCCAGCCGCATCGGCGCCAGCAGAAGCGTGTCGATGGTCTTCATGGCCGCGACGGCCGGCGTCGAATCCAGAGGCAGCGTGATGCTCGTCTGCGTCACGATGCGGTAGAACGATTCGATCGGTCCGCCGCCGGGCGCGATGTTCGCGTCGCCGGTCACCTGGGCCTCGAACAGCTTGGCGATGAACTCCCGGAACTGGCCGATCATGACCGTCGCCAGCGTGGCCAGCAGGGCCAAGGGGCCGGCCAGGAAGGTGCTGAACATCACCCCCATGGCGGTGATCAAGAGCATCGAAAACCAGACTCCGAGGCAACTCTTCGCGTAGTTGCGGGCGAAGGAGCCGTCACCGGCGCGGAGAAAGAAATCGGCCTGGGCCACGCCGTAGTATTGGGCCCGCTCCAGGCATTGGAGGACGATCTCCACCCGCCCGTCGGCGACGAGATCGGCGAACAGGTCGATCTGACGGGTGCTGCCGTCGGCCGCCGTGGCATTGAGCGTCCGCGGGATCGGCAGGGAGTCGATCGTCGTCTCCTTGGCCGTGAAGTAGAAGGGGTCGCTCTGCAGTCCGGTCGCAGGGTTGCGGACGCGGATGCTGCCGGAAATCCCCTTCTCGATGATGCCCTTGTAGGTGCGGAACACCCGCACGACCATCTCCAGCGGCAAGCCGTCGGGAAACTCCCGGTCCGAGACGCCGGAGAACGTCCAGATCGCGGCGGCCAGCGTGCCCCCCTCGATGTACTGCCGATAGCCCCACTCCTTGCCCACGCTGATGCCCTTGGCGCTCGGCCGCCCCTCGCGGTCGAGGAAGCGGAGCACGCCGCGCACCGGCCGCCGGGCCTCCAGCAGCCCCTCGGGCGGGCCGACCTCGTAGGCCCGAGTGCCGCCGCGATCCACCGCGCGGACGCGGTGGCGGTGCCCCTGCACGGTATCG
This sequence comes from Pirellulales bacterium, assembly GCA_044368305.1. GTDB lineage: Bacteria > Planctomycetota > Planctomycetia > Pirellulales > UBA1268 > QWPN01. Next base: position 1,293 of record JBIPLS010000217.1, on the reverse strand, counting down.
GTCGTGCCGGTGCCGTCGGCGGCCAATTCCAGCCGGTGGCGATGGCCCCGATCGTGGCTGGTGCGGCCCTCGTATCCGCTCGTCGAGCCGTCCTCGGCCTGGATGGGGAGCACGTCGTCCGCCGCCACCAGGTGCCCGTGGCCGACACTCCGCACCACGAACGCCCAGCCGGCCACGCCCATCGCCGCCACCAGAGCCGTCCCCACGATGGCGAAGCCCAGGAAGCGTCCGAGCACGATCTCGCCGGTCCGCACGGGCTTGGTCGTGACCGTCTGGATCGCCTTGGCCTTGATGTCGGCCGGCAGGCTGAACGCGGAAAGCACGAGCGTGACGAGGCAGGCCAGCGTGTTGGTGGCCGCGAGCATGAATCCCAGGTAGAGCTTGCCGGGGTTCACGCTCGCCGGGTCGAGGAACCATCCGGCGAACAGGATGATGACGGCGAACAGGCCGAGCACGACGAGCACGTTGCGCCGCACCGATTCCTGGATCGCCAGCCGGGCCAGCGCCCACACCCGCCGCCAGGACGTGCCGCCGAGATCGGCGATCCCCGCGAGGAGGCCGCGATAGACGCGATCCCCGGCGGCCAGCGGGCCGTAGAGCACCGACTGCACCAGCCAGGCAGCCGCCGCCGCGACGACGGCGCCGAGGACGGCCGCGAACAGGAACCAGACGAGGGCCGGCCCGATCCACTCGCCGAACGCCGGGATTTCCTGCTCCAGGACCATCGGTTCACCGCGCTGCGTGCCGGTCGGATCCGGGCTGGCCGTCGCCCCCGCCCTGCCGGGCCCGCCGCCCGGGCCGCGCCGCCGCGTCGCGGACCACGTCCAGGAACAGATCCTCGAGCGTCGTCGTCGGATTGCCGACCTCGATGCCCGCCGCCCCGTGCCGCTCGAGCAAAGCCCGCACCTCGTCGCGGGCGGCCGGCGACAGGTTCCGGGCGCGGATTTGCGTCACGTCGGTCACCCGCAGCAGGTCCTCGACCCGGCCCAGTTCCTTGAGTTCCCCCTGGTGGAGCACCGCGATCCGGTCGCACACGTCCTCCACGTCGGCGAGCAGGTGTGAGCACATGATCACGGTCTTGCCGCGGGCCTTGAGGTCGAGGATCAGGTCCTTCATCTCGCGGGTGCCGATCGGATCGAGGCCGCTGGTGGGCTCGTCGAGGAGCACGAGTTCCGGGTCGTTGATCAGCGCCTGGGCGACGCCGATCCGCCGGGTCATGCCCTTGGAATACTCTTTCAGTTGCCGCTTCTTGTCGCGGCCCAGGCCGACCATCTCGATGAGCGCGGCGGCCCG
>JBIPLS010000082.1:0-14277 GCA_044368305.1 Pirellulales bacterium | reverse complement strand
CGCGGGCCTGCCCGCTCAGCCACCATGCCCAGCCGCTCTTGCAACTGGCCCCACCTCGTCGCCTGCCTGCTCGTGGCGGTCACGGCGGTGCTGCTCTGCTTCGGCGCGCTGGTCACCACCTACGAGGCGGCGATGGCCGTGCCCGACTGGCCGGCCACCTACGGGCACAACATGTTCCTGTTTCCGCTCGCCGAATGGCTCGGCGGCCCGTGGGATCTGTTCCTCGAGCACGGGCACCGGCTGCTCGGGGCCGTGGTGGGCCTGCTCGCGATCGGGCTCGCGGCCGTCGTCTGGCGGAGCGGGCAGAGCCCGGCCGTGCGGTCGCTCGCCGTCGCGGCGGTGCTACTGGTCGTCGTGCAGGGGCTGCTCGGTGGGGCCCGCGTCCTCTTCGACGACAAGACGATCGCCAAGGTTCACGCCTGCACAGGGCCGCTGTTCTTCGCCGTCGCCACCGCGATCGCCACGCTCACCAGGCGGGGCGGGGCGGTAGCGGCCGCCGTCGCGGTTCGCGAAGATTCCCCCGCACCCCCGCAGCCGCGGACGGTCACGGCGGCCGTCGGCGCGGCCGCCCTCGTCGTCGCCGCCTACGTGCAGCTCGTCGCCGGGGCCCAGCTCCGGCACCTCGACGCCGCGGTCGATCCGCTCACCTTCCGTTGGCTGATCGGCTTCCACGTCGCCGGGGCCGTCGTCGTCGCGGCGCTCGCCGGCATGCTGGCCTGGGTGCACGGAGGCGCCGCGTCGCCGGCCCGTCGCTGGTCGTGGCTGCTCGCCGGGCTCGTCGTCTGTCAGATCGCCCTCGGCTGCGGCGCATGGGTGGTGTCGTGGGGTCTGCCGTCGGGCCTGCTGCCTGATTCGTGGCGGCTTTCCGAGGCGATCCGGGCGCGGAGTCCGACCGGGGCCGCCGTCGTCACCGGCCACGTCGTGCTCGGGATGCTGATCCTCGGTGGGGCGGTCGTGCTCTGGCTCGTGTGCGGCGGGATGCGGGAGCCGGCCGCTGTCAGGGCCGGCGGGCTCCGCCGCCGGGGAAGGGCGTTCGCATGACGCCCCCGCAGCCGTCCGCCGTCGCCGTGCCGTCCGTGGGCGTCGATGCCGCGCCGTTGGATGTGCGCGGCGGCGTCGCGGCGGTCTGCGCCGACGCGGCCGCGCTCGTGCGGCCGAAGATCGCGCTCATGGTGCTGGCCACCGTGGCGACCGCGTTCTGGCTCACGGCCGGACCACCGGCGAGCGTCGCGGCCCTGCTCTGGCTGCTGTCGGGAACCGCGCTGGTCGCCGCCAGCTCGAGCATCGCCAACCAGATCCTCGAGCGGCATACGGACCGGCTCATGCCGCGGACCGCCGATCGACCGATCGCCGCCGGCCGGCTCCCGGTCGCCGCCGCCTGGTCCGCGGCCGGCGGCCTGCTCGCCGCCGGGGCCGCGATCTCGGTCGTCGCCGCCGGCTGGTTCGCGACGGTCGCGTCCCTCGCCATTTGGATTCTCTACGTCGCCGCCTACACGCCGCTCAAGCGGGTCTCGCCGCTGAACACGGCCGTGGGCGCCGTCGCCGGGGCGCTGCCGGTGGCGATCGGCTGGCTGGCGGCCGACGGGCCTGCTCGCCTCGCCGCCGGCGACCCCAAGGGCACGGTCGCCGCGGCCGCGCTCGGCGCCGTCCTTTACCTCTGGCAGTTCCCGCACTTCATGGCGATCGCCTGGCTCTATCGCCGGCAATACGCCGCCGCCGGCCTGAAGATGCTCACGGTCGTCGATCCGACCGGGCTGCGGGCCGCGGGCCAGTCGCTGGCCGCGGCGCTGGCCATGATCCCAGCCGCCCTGGCCCTGGCCGTGCCCTCGGCCGGTGTCCGGCTCTTCCTGGCGGCGGCCCTGGCAGGCATCGTCTATGCTCTGGCGGCGGTGCGGTTCGCGATCCGTCGCGACGACGCCTCGGCCCGCATGCTCCTGCTCACGTCCCTCGGCTCCCTGCTCGGCCTGCTCACGGCGGCGGTCGTGCTCGGCCGGCCGGTTTGATCGTCCCACTTTGAGTTCCCACGGGTGCCCGCCATGAACGCCTCCGCGATCTCGATCCCCCACGACCACGGCCACTCGGGCGGCCACGACGACGGCCACCATGGCCACGTCCACCTCCAGTACCAGCCGGGCCTGCCGCTGTCCCGCGGCAAGCTCATCATGTGGCTGTTCCTTTCCACGGAGATCATGTTCTTCGCGGCGCTGCTCGGCAGCTACGTCGTGCTCCGCTTCGGCGCCCCGGTCTGGCCGAAGCCGCACCACGTCCACCTCTCCGAGCCGATCGGCGCCTTCAACACGTTCGTGCTCATCTGCTCGAGCGTCACGATCGTGCTCGCCCTGGAGGCGGCGAGGGCCGCGAAGACGGGCCTGGCGAAGTTCTGGATGCTGCTCACGCTCCTCCTCGGCACCCTGTTCCTCGGCATCAAGGGCTACGAGTACCAGTCGAAGTTCTCCCACGGCATCTATCCCGCCGCCCCGCGGGGTCTGATCTACGAGCGGCCGGATCTGTACTACGGCTCCGCCGTCCGCGCCCGGCTCGGCGAGCCGGCGATCATCGACAGGCTCAAGGAACTCGACGACACGCCCGCCGACAAACTCACGCCGGAGCAACGCCGCGCCCGTGACGGTCTCCAGCAGGTCCGCAGAATGGTGGCCAGCCCCGATCAGCAGCCCTACGACCTGGCGGTGGTCGCGGACCAGATCATGCCGCTGCCCACGGCCCATTCCGCGGGCGACCATGGCGGCGGGCACGGGGGGCACGTTCAGGGCCTGAACGACGTCTTCCCCTGGCTGCGGCTGCCGATCGTGATCCCCGGCGGCAATATGTGGGCCAGCACCTACTTCCTGCTCACCGGCTTCCACGCCGTGCACGTGGCGGTGGGGCTGCTGGTGTTCGCGATCCTGCTCGGCTACACGCTCGGGCCGAAGAACGCGCCGATGATCGAGAACATCGGCCTCTACTGGCACTTCGTCGATCTGGTGTGGATCTTCCTCTTTCCGCTCCTCTACCTCTTTTGAGCCTTTGACATGAGCGACCATCACGACCACGGCCCCGTCACCCGCGCCGGCGAGACCGCCGACGACGCGCTGGCCCACGCCGAGCACGGCGGCCACGACCACGGCCACGGCGGCCTGGGCACGTATATCGCCGTGTTCCTGGCCCTCTGCTTCCTGACGACCATGTCGTTCCTCACGTTCACGCCCTACTGGCCCTGGCGGGATCAGCCCCAGGTCGGCTGGGCGTTCATGATGGCCGTCTCCTGCACCAAGGCGATGCTCGTCGTGCTGTTCTTCATGCACGTCCTCTGGGAGGCGAACTGGAAGTACGTGCTCACGATCCCGGCGGCGATGATGGCGATCTTCCTGGCGATCATGCTCATCCCCGACGTGGGCATGCGGACCCGCATGGTGTCGCAGGAGCGGGCGCTGCACATGGCACGGCCCTCGGACGTAACGCTCATGGAGGAGGCGGGCGCCGCCCGCGAGGCGGCGGAAGCCGCTGTCCACTGACGCAGGAGACAGGCCCGTCGAGCCCAAGCCGGCTCCCGGGCGGCATGAGTTCACTCGCTGACACGCTCGTGATCCTCACGCCGACCCGGTCGCCTCCCGGGTGCGGGGAGGTGTTGCATGTGCCCCTGCTCTGTTGCCTGGCTCTGTTCACCGGCTGCGGGCGGACGGAGGAGAAGGGGAGCGGGCCGCAGCCGCCCCGAGTCGTCGCCGCTGGCGTCGAGGTCGATGACGAGGCGGCGCCGAACATTGCCGGCACGCCGTTCACGCTCACCGACCAGACCGGGAAGGAGTTTTCCTCGGCTGACCTCGCAGGCAAGGTGTGGCTGGGGAGCATCTTCTTCGCGAATTGCCCCGGCCCCTGCTTTCGCGAGAACCAGGCGGTGGCTGAGATCGTCAAGGAGATCGACGACCCCGACTTCGTGGCCGTGAGCCTGACCTGCGACCCGGTGAACGACACGCCCGACGTGTTGCGTCGCTATGCCGACCGGTTCGCGGCCGATGCGGCCCGCTGGAAGTTCCTCACCGGGGACATGCAGACGATCAGCGACGTGGGATTGAAGACGTTCCGGCTGCCGGTCGAGGTGGGCGTGCACTCCGAACGCGGCGTCGTCTTCGACCGGCAGGGCCGGCTCCGCGGCAGCTACCACCTTCTCCAGGCTGACCGGGTCGAACTCCTCAAGAAGCTGATCCGCGACGTGCTCGCCGAGCCGGCCCCGCCGACCGCTGGGGCCGCGACGCCATGACAGCCGCCTGCCTGGCCGTCGCCCTGCCGCAGGCCGCCCATCCGCTGGCGACCGTGAACGCCCTGCTCAACGCGCTGGCGACCCTGCTGCTCGTCGCCGGCTGGGTGGCGATCCGTCGCGGCCGGGTGAAGAGCCATCGGGCGGCGATGACGGCCGCGTTCGTCGTGTCCTGCGTGTTTCTCGTCTCCTACCTGGCCCGCTGGGCGATCGAGGGCACCCACCGGTTCGCCGGGCCCGACACCGTGCGGCCGGTCTACCTCGCCATCCTCTTCACCCACATCCCGCTGGCCGCGGCCGTGCCGGTGCTGGCCCTGCGGATGTTTTTCCTCGCCTGGAAGGGCCGCTTCGACGCCCATCGCCGGCTGGGGCGGATCACGCTGCCGGTCTGGCTCTACGTCTCGGTCACCGGCGTGGTCATCTACCTGATGCTCTACGTCCTCTTTACGGGCCCCTGACCGGCTGCCTGCGGTGGGCTGAAGTCCCCCGCTGCTGGGCAGGAAGCCGGTCATCCCCGGCCGTCGGCCGCCCGGGGTCGCGGAATAGTGCCGCCGTCCCGGGGCGAATCATTCCCCGGCCCCCGGTGCCGCGTCCACCTGCCCGGCGGGTTGCGGTCTATAATCACCTGTAGAGCCATGAAGCCGCGAGTCCTCATCGCCGTGATCCTCCTGCTCGCCCTCGTGTTGGCGGGCGACGCGCTCGGCTGCCCGAACTGCAAGGACGCCGTCGACACGTCCGATCCGGACGGCCTCAATCTCGCCCGCGGCTACTTCTACAGCATCCTCCTCATGCTGGCGATGCCGTTCACGCTCGTGAGCACGTTCGGTTGCTACGTCTGGCGGGAGATGCGCCGCCAGCAGCGGGAGCAGTCAGGAGGGCGGTGACCGGCCGCGAGACGTCATGGCGAGCCACTCCGGCCCGCGCAACTACCTCGCGCCGCCCGAGCGGCGGCGTGTGTTCTGGCTGCTGATGCCGCCGGCCCTGGTGGCGGTGCTCGCGCTCGGCTGGATCGAGCGGGCGTGGTTTCCGCGCCGTGGGGTCACGCCCGCGCCGCAGGTCGACACCCGGCTCGCCGTGGCCCGGGGCGCCGCGCCCGCCGGCGAGGCGGTGCTCATCGAGCCGGAGCCGGACAGGTTCGAGCCGACCGCCGGGGAGCTGTCGGCGTCCGTCGAATCGCTGGCGAAGATCCGCGACGACTCGTTCTTCCGCCGCGACGAGCAGCCGGCCTGGATCGAGACCTGGCTGAAGCTGCGGTCCGCCGATCCGGCAACGCTGCGCAGGGCGGCCGCGCCGGTGAGCTTCACCGAGATGTTCGGCCAGCCGCTGTCGTTCCGTGGCCGGGCGGTGCGGTTCAAGGGCACGTTGCGGCGGCTGGAACTGCTGCCGACGTCGGCCAACGAGCACGGCATCGGGGATTATTGGCAGGGTTGGGTCGAGCCCGCCGGTGGGCCGTCGTCGCCGATCCTCGTCCAGTTTCTCCGCAAGCCGGACGGCATGCCGTCCGGGATGAAGATCGCCGAACCCGTCGAGGTGGCCGGCTACTTCTTCAAGCGTCATGCGTACCAGGCCGCCGACACGCTGCGGCGGGCGCCGCTCGTGCTGGCGATCGAGCCCGAATGGAGCCCGCGGGCGCCCGTCGAGCCGGGGGGCACCTCGCTGGGCACGTTCGCCGTGGTTACCATGGCATCGGTCGTGGCCGCGACGGCGTTGGCGCTGTTCCTGGGGAACCGCGGCCGTGGCACCGTCCGCCCCGCGGCGCAACCCGATCTCGACGCGGCGCTCGCGGGCGTCGATGCCGTGTCCACCGGCGAGGCGCTGCGCCGGCTGGCTGCGGAGCATGCCGCCGCCGAAACCTCACCCCCGGAAACCGACCCATGACCCGTGCCAGCGTCGCGTTCGTCTGTCTCGCGATCGTCGCCCTCGCCTCCGCCGGCCGCGAGGCGTTGGCCGACGGCGGCGCCGACGGCTTCGCGAGGTTCCTCGCCGAGCGGGAGATCGACCGCGAGCGGCGGCGGGTGCTGGAGGAGCCGGGCCCCTGGGACGAGGCCCGGCAGCGGGCCCTGATTCGCGTGCTCCAGCGGCTGGCCGCTCCCGCCGCGCTCGAGGTGCCCTGGCGGCTGGGGGCGAAGGGGCCCGCCAGCCCGCCGGTGGTCGAGGATCGGCTGCTGCGCGTCGACGGGCGGGCCACGTTCGTGGGCGTGCAACGGCTGACCGCGGAGCAGGCGGTGCTCGCCGATCGGCCGTCGCTGGACCTGGTTCGTCTCGTCACCGCCGACGGCGGCATGGTGGACGTGGTCGTGCCCGAGGCCCCGAAGGCCTGGCCCCGGTGGCAACGCATCGACGAACCGGCCTTCGCGGTGGGCCTGCCGCTGTCCACGACCTCCGCGCCGGTGCCGGGCCCGCCGCCGGCCGACGCGGCCACCTGGCCCGACGCGGCCACCGGGATGCTCATGGCGGCCACCGGCATCGGCTGGGAGCCGCCCACGCCCCTCGGGAGCCTGGGCATGGACTACGGCCTGTTCGAGACGGTGGTGGACAACGCGAAGCTGGTGGCGGGCGACACCGCCGCTTTCTACGACATGCTCGCGGCCGTGGGCCGTGCGGGGCCGGGCGTCATCGAGGCCGCGGCCGGCAAGCCCGCCGCCATCCTCCCCCTCATCGACCCGGCCAGGCAGTGGTTCGCATCCCATCGTGGCGACCCGGTGACCGTCACGGGCATCGCCCGCCGCGCGGTGCGCATCGCCATCGACGAGGAATGGCGGCGCCGGCAGGTGGCCGCCGACCACTATTGGGAACTGTACGTGTTCGTGAACACGCCGCTCCTCCAGGTCAACGACCGCCGGCAGGACGACTATCCGATCGTCTGCTGCGTCCGCGAACTGCCCGCCGGCTTCCCGACCGGTGACGCGATCGGGGAGAAGGTGACGGTCTCCGGATTCGCCCTCAAGCGCTACCTCTACCCGCTTCCCGATCTCGACATCTCGTCGTCGCAGGGTGATCGGGAGACCCGCAACCAGAAGATGGCCACGCCGCTGCTCATCGGTCGCACGGTTTCCTGGACGCCGGAGCCCTCGCTCGCCGGGGCGACGAGCATGCTGTCGTGGGTGTTCACGGCCCTGGCGGCCGCCGTGGGCCTGGCGCTGGTGTACGGGCTGTGGTCGATGAACAGCCGCGGCGGCCGCCGTTCGCCGCTGCCGGAGCGGATCGAACTGCCCGACGATCGCGGCTGACGCCCGCCCCTTCGCGCCGGGGCCCGCGTCCCTTCTGATGGCCGGTCGTTCGGCCTCCGCCCATCACCCCAGGAATCCCACCATGCGACGAGCCAAGATCTCGATCATCGGTGCCGGCAACGTCGGCGCCACCACGGCCCACTGGTGCGCCGCCGCCGAGCTCGGCGACATCGTCCTCCTCGACATCCCGGCCACCGAGGGCATGCCGGCGGGCAAGGCGCTCGACCTTCTCGAGGCCGGTCCGATCATGGGCTTCGACTCCCGGCTGGTCGGCACGACCGACTGGGACGGCACCGCGGGCAGCGACGTCGTCGTCGTCACCGCCGGCATCGCGCGGAAGCCCGGCATGAGCCGCGACGACCTGCTGTCCACCAACGCCAAGATCGTGGGCGACGTGGCCGCGAAGATCCGCGACACGAGCCCGCAGGCGGTCGTTATCGTGGTCTCCAACCCGCTCGACGCGATGGTGCAGCGGACGTTCCAGGTCACCGGCTTCCCGGCCTCCCGGGTGATCGGCCAGGCGGGGATCCTCGACACGGCCCGCTACCGTGCCTTCCTGGCGCTCGAACTGGGCGTCAGCGTCGAGGACATCACGGCGATGCTGCTCGGCGGTCACGGCGACACGATGGTTCCGATCCCCTCGTGCACGAGCGTCGGCGGCATCCCGGTGACGCAACTCGTGAAGCCGGAGCGGCTGGCCGCGATCGTCGATCGTGCCCGCAACGGTGGGGCCGAGATCGTCGGCCTGCTGAAGACGGGCAGCGCCTACTACGCGCCCGCCGCCGCCACGGCGCAGATGGTGGAGGCCGTCGTGCGTGACAAGAAGCGGCTCGTGCCCTGTGCCGCCTACTGCGACCGGGAATACGGCGTGGGGGGCTACTTCGTGGGTGTCCCGGTCGTGCTCGGCAGCGGCGGCGTGGAGCGGATCGTGGAGCTGCAACTCCTGCCCGACGAGCGTGCTGCGCTCGACAAGAGCGTCGCCGCCGTCAAGGAACTGGTGGCGGCCATGAACCGGCTCACCGGCACGGGGACGGCATGAGTTCGCTCGTCTGGATCGGCGGTCTCTGACCGCCGTGATCCCCGGGCTTGCGCCCGGGGCTTCATACGTGGCGTGAACCGTGCTGACCCGCCAGGGCCCCGGCGCGACCCGGGGAAAAGGAACCGCTTGATCGGCGGTCTTTGACCGCCGTGATCCCCGGGCTTGCGCTCGGGGCTTCATGCGTGGCGCGAACCGTGCTGACCCGCAAGGGCCCCGGCGCGACCCGGGGGATACGAACCGCCTCGGGCGCGGAGGCATAGCCCCCGCTTGCCTCGCTTGCCCGGTCTGCCGCCGCCGGCGGAGCCGGGGCCGCGCCGGCCGGTCTGGCGTTGCCCGGGGTTGGGGAGACGGGTACAAACCCGCGGCCGCAGCCGGGATTTTCCCGCTCGCGGCTTCCCCAGCACCGAGGTGTCGCCATGGCCGGCCGTCCGTCGCAGCGTCGTTCCAGCCCTGCCGCCGTGGCCCCGGCGGGGTCCCCGCTCGCGATCCCCGGGTGCCGCCTGTTCATGCCCCAGGGCTACGAGCCGGGCTACGACTATCCGCTGCTCGTCTGGCTGGCCGACGACGCGGGCTTCGATCTCGGGCGGGTGATGGCGCGGACGAGCCTGCGGAACTTCGTCGCCGTGCAGCCCGACGGCGCGGAGGCCTGTGCGGATCGCGACGAGGCCGTGTGGTCGGCGATCGACGCCGCCCGGGACCGGGCCAGCGTGCACGCCGGTCGGATCTTCCTCGTCGGCCGACGGTCCGCCGGCACCGAGGCGTTTCGCATCGCCTGTCGCCACCCCGACGCCTTCGGGGGCGTGATCTCGATCGGGGGCGGTTTCCCGCTCGACGAGTCCGCCTTCGCGCGGCTCCGCCAGATCCGCCGGCTCCCCATGCTGCTCTGCCAGCGGGCCGGCGACGCGTTCGCCGCCGCGCCGCAGACCGACCGCACGCTGCGGCTCTTCCACGCCGCCGGCGCCATGCTGGCGATGCGGATCTATCCAGGCGGCCGCGACCTGTCCCGCGCCGTGCTCGCGGACGTCAATCGCTGGATCATGGACGAGATCTGCGGTGCGGCCCCGGCTCTGCAGTCGGAGTGCGCACGGTAGCGGCACAATCACCACGAAGGGAAAGGATTCCCATGGACACGGCCGATCGTTCGCCCACGGGCGCGACCCCCCGGATCATCCCCTGGCGTCCCCACGGATCGCCCGAGCGCGACGGCCAGTCGCTCCGCGGCGTGATCGCCGGCCTGGCGGCGGAAGTGGCCCGCTCGATTCGCGGCCTGCCGATCGTCAGGATCAGCGTGGACGTCGGCGACGCGCACGTGGCCGACGCCGAACCGGAGATCGAGTCGCTCGCGGCCCCGCTGCGGCGGCTGATGACGGCGGCCTGCGCCGCGGCGGCCGCGCCGGCGCCGGCGTCCGAGTTCCCGCGGCCGCGGGAGGTGGTCGTCACGTCCGTCGACACCGGTGACGCCCTGGAAATCGAGGTCGCCGACTCCGCCGCCGACGTCTCCCGGCAGGAGGCCGTCGTCGCCGAACTCCGCCCGCAGGTCGAACACCTCGGCTGGACGCTGTCCACCGCCCCCTGCCCGGAGGGCGGTCTGGCGGTGACGCTGCGGATGCCGCGACGTCGCCGTCGCAGCCTGGCCGCCTGACAACCGCCCCGACCACGAGGCCAGCATGGAAGCTCCGCGTGCCCCCGACTCGTTTCCGCGGATCAGCGCCGCCCAGGTGATCGCCTGCGGCATCGTGGCCGCGTCGATCGGCTGGTCGGTGTGGCTGCTCCGTGACCGGCCGCTGGCCGACGAGGTCGAGCTCCTGCCCGGCACCGTGCTGCCGTCGTCGGAGATGGCGATCGTCGAGGCCGCGTTCGACCGCGCCCAGCTCGCCGATCACCGCACCGAGGATGGCCGCGTCTGGGTGCCCAGGCCCCGGCAGAGCGCCTACATGCGGGCGCTCGTCGATGCGGAGGCGCTGCCCCGCGAGTTCGGCAGCAGCCTGCGGCGGGTGCTCGAGAAGAACAGCCCCTGGCAGAGCCGGGCGGTGCAAGAGGAGCTGCTGCGGGTGGCCGTGCAAGAGGAGCTGGCCCACGTGATCTGCTCGATGCCCGGCATCGAGCGGGCCAGCGTGCTCTACGACGTCGAGCCGCGGGGCGGCCTCGCGTCCGGCCCCGTGCGCACGGCGAGCGTGAACATCCGGACGCAGCCCGACACCGAGCTCGAGCCGGCCCGCGTGCAGGCGATCCGCGTGCTCGTGGCGGCATCGATCGCCGGCCTGTCGGCGGACAGCGTGGCGGTTACCGACCTGCGCAGCGGCGTCCACTACGCGGGCCCGCTGGAGCCGGCCGGGCCGACGGCGCCGGCCGCCGAGGCCGCCGTCGATCCGGAACTCGCCCGGCGGATCGCCCACGAGCGGCATCTGGCCGACAAGGTCCGCCACGCCCTGTCGTTCGTGAAGGGCGCCGTCGTCAACGTCACGGTGACGCTGCCCGCCACGGCGGCCCCGCCGGCCGTGGAGCCGTCGCGGCTCGCGGCGCCGGGGCCGGACCCGGTGCGGCAGCGGGTTGCGGGTGCCAACCTGCCTGCCGAAGTGGGCCCGCGGGTCGAGCCCCACGAGGAGCCCGCGGTCGCATCGCTGCCCGCGTCGCCGGCCGCCGGCCCCGACACGATCGTCGTCTCCGTGGCCATCCCCGACAGCTACCTGCACGCGGCGACGCGGGCCACCCAGGACCGTGAGCCCGGGGTCGCGGCCACCGTGGTCGAGCAGCGCGAGGAGGCGCGGATCCGCGAGCACGTGCGGCAACTGCTGCCGGCCACGCCGACGCCCGCGGGCACGCGGGTCGTGGTGACGACCTTTCCCGTCGCGGGTCCTCGGCTCGCGCGCCGCGAGGCGGCCCGGACGGTGCCACCCCCGACGGCGCCAGCGACCGACCCCGACGCCCACCGCACGCCCGGCCAGCTGGTCGATGCCGCCTGGATCGCCGTCGCCGGCGGCCGCCCGGGGGACGTGCCCCGCGAGATCTGGCTCGTCGCGATCGGCATCGCCTCCACGCTGCTGGCCTGGCTGGTGCTGCGGGCGGGCGGTCGCCCCGCCCGCGAACCCGACCGGCCCCGGCGGCGGCAGGCACGAATCGACTGGTCGCGGCTCGACGAGGCCAACACCGACGCCGGCGACCCGGCGGCGGCACCACGCAGGGTCGCCGCATGAACGCATCGTCGCGGATCGCGGTCATCGCCGCCGCGCTGCTCGGCGCCCAGCACGTCGGCCGTGCCGAGCCGCCGATCGCCCCCAGCCCCGAGACCGTGACGCCCGCGACCCACGTCGTGGATGCACCTCCTTCCCCCCACCCGCGTCTCGGACCCGTGCCGCTGCGGCCGGCCGAGGCCGGTCGACAGACTGCATCGGCATCGGGTCCGGCGACGGACTTCCGCGTCCTGGCCGCCGTCGCCGCGACCTTCGCCGTGCTCGCCGGATTCCGCTATTTCGCCCCGAGTCGCCGCCGCGGGACGCTGCCGCCCGACGTCTTCGAGGTGCTCGGCGAGGCGCCGCTGGCCGGCCCCCACGCCGCCCGCGTCGTCCGCTTCGGCCCCAAGACGCTGCTCGTGTCCGTGTCCGCCGCCGGCTGCCAGACGCTCGCCGAACTCGCCGATCCCCAGGCCACCGACCGGATCGCCGCCGCCTGCCGCGGCGCCGCCCGGCCTGCCGGCCGCATGGCGGGCATCCGCCGTGCCGGCGCGGCGGCGGTCGTGGCCGCGGTGCTCGCGGCCGCCCCGGCGGTCGCCGACCAGGCCGCCGCCAACACGCCCGCCGAACTGCCCGTCGCGGCCTCGCCGCCCGCCCGTCTCGCCACCGACGCGGCCGTGGACGGCGGCCTCGCCCGGCTCCTCACGGCCGCGTCCCCGGGCACGGTTCTCCCGTCGGCCATGCTGTTCGGCGTCATGAGCCTGGCGCCCGCCGCGCTCCTCATGACCACCTGCTTCGTGCGCATGTCGGTCGTGCTGGCACTCGTGCGGCAGGGGCTCGGCGCGCCGCAGATTCCCTCGAACCAGATCGTGGCCGCGCTGGCCATCTTCCTCTCCGCCATGGTGATGTGGCCGGTGTGGAAGCAGGCCTGGCGCGACGGCGTCGAGCCCTACCAGCGGGGCGCGATCACCGCGACCGAGGCGTACGACCGCGGCTCGCTGCCGATCCGCCGCTGGATGGCCGGGCAGATCGAGGAGGCGGGCAACCGCGACACGATGCTCCTCTTCCTGTCCCGGCATCCCGAGGGCCCGCGGAACGTCGCCACCTACGACGACGTCCCCGTCGAGACGCTCCTGCCGGCGTTTCTGGTGAGCGAGCTGGAGGCGGCCTTCGCCATCGGCTTCCGGCTCCTGCTGCCGTTTCTCGTGCTCGACCTCCTCGTGGCCACGCTCGTCGTCTCCACGGGCTTGGTGATGCTGCCGCCCACGCTCGTTTCCCTGCCGCTCAAGCTCCTCGTGTTCGTGGCCGCCGACGGCTGGACGCTCGTCATCCAGTCGCTGCTCGACGGCGTGCGGGCCGCCACCGCCTCCTGACCGCGGCCGCATCATGGACACGGACCTCGTCGAACTCGTGCGAACGGCGCTGCTTTCCGGCGCGACCGCCATCGCGCCGGTGCTCGTCGTCGGCTTCGTGGTGGGCACGCTCGCGGGACTGGTGCAGGCGGCCACGGGCATCCACGAGCCGATCGTGGGCCTCGTGCCGCGGCTGGCCGCGATGGTGGCGGCGCTCGTCGTGTCGCTGCCGTGGATGGTGGAGCGGTTCGTGGAGCTGTTCCGGTCGGCCGCGGGCGGTTCGTGAGCGCCTGCGGTGCCGGCGTGCTTTCCGAGCCTCGGCGGTGCCCTTGCCATGCTCTCACCTGCGAACATTTCGAATGATCCCGCTCCTTGAATCCCTCCGCGCCGAGCCGGTGATCGCCGCGGGCGTGCTCGCCCGCGTGGCCGCGGCCACGGGACTCGGGCTCGGGGCGGTGTTTCCCGGGACGACGCTTCGCATCCGCGCGGCCCTGGCGATCGTGTTGGCGGCGACGGCCCTGCCGGCGGCCGTGGCCGGCCGCGGTTCGGAGCCGCTTGCGGCCTGGCCGCTGGTCGTGGCGGGCGAGGCCGTCGTGGGGCTCGGGCTCGGCCTCGCGGTCGGACTCGTGCTCGCGGCCGCCTCGTGGGCGGGGGGCATTTGCGGCAGCGTGGCCGGCCTGTCGTGGGCCGACGACTTCGATCCCGAGGGCGATGCCCAGACCGCGGGCGTGGCGCGGCTGTGCCACTGGCTCGCGCTCGGCGGCTTCCTCGCCGCCGGCGGCCATCTCGCCGTGGTCGGCGAGCTGCTCGACGGCGTGCGGACGCTGTCGATCGGCGCGGCCACGCCGGCGGCGGGGCCCATCGGTGCGGGGCTCGCGGGGCTCGTCACGACGCTGCCCGCCGCCGCGATCGCCCTCGCCGTGTCGCTCGCCCTCCCGGCGCTCACCGCCGTGCTCGTCTTCCACGCGGCGATCGCCGTCTGCCTACGGACGGTTCGCTTCGTGCCGGGGCAGGGGATGGTGCAGGCGTTGGCGGCGGTCGTGCTGCTGGCCGCGGTGGTCCTGGGCGCCGACACCTGGGCCGGCGGCTTCGGGGTCGTCGCCCGTGGCCAGCTCGAAGGCCTGGCCACGCCGGCGCCGCCGGCGGCCCACGCGGAGGCGAATTGACCCATGGGCGACGCCGCCGATCGCAGCTTGCCCGCGAGCCCGCGCCGTCGCGAGGCTGCCCGCCGCGC
>JBIPLS010000216.1:0-4223 GCA_044368305.1 Pirellulales bacterium | reverse complement strand
GCGGCACGCCCACCGCGGCGCCCCAGGTGCCGGACGCGAGGCCGACGCGGCCGATGCCGCCGACCGTGGCGGCGAGCACGGCGGGATGGGTCCAGGGCCGTGACGAGGAGGAGGGCGAAGCCGTCATGCCGCAGCATGGTAGCAGCGCCGGCGCATAGGCGCCGGGATGCGGGTATGCTGGTGATGCCGTCGGCCTCCCGGAGTCGCCGGGAGGCCGACGGCGCGGCCCGGAGCGCCTTGCCAGAGATGGACGTCCCCGCCCCGACGATCGACGACACGATCGGCCGGCTCGAACTGGTCGAATATCCGCATCCCGCGCTTCTGCGGCGGACGCGGCCGATCGCGCGGATCGACGCCGCCGTGTGCGACGCGGTGGCCCGGATGTTCGACATTATGTACGAGTCCCAGGGGATCGGCCTGGCCGCGAACCAGGTGGCGCTCCCCTACCGGATGTTCGTGGTCAACACGGCCGGCCGCCGCGGGGACGGCACCGAGCACGTGTTCATCAATCCCGTCCTCAGCCGGCCCCGGGGAACCGCCGTGCAGGAGGAGGGCTGCCTGTCGCTGCCCGGCGTGCGGATGGACGTCCGGCGGCCGGAGCGGATCGTCGTCGATGCCTGGACGCTCGCCGGTGAGCCGCTCCACATGGACCTCGACGGGCTCCTCGCCCGCGTCGTGCAGCACGAGTTCGACCATCTCGAGGGCCGGCTGTTCACCGACCGGCTCCCGGAGGCGGCGGCACTGGAGGTGCGGCGGGAGCTGGAGGCGTTTCGCGAGATGTTCGCGGGCAGGCAGGCCCGCGGCGAGTTGCCACTGTCGGCGACGCTCGTCGCCGAGCTCGATCGGCTGGAGGCGGCGCGGTGCCAGGCGTGACCGGCCCGCTGCGGCTGGTGGTGATGGGGACGGGGCCGTTCGCGGTGCCGATGCTGCAGTCGCTGCGGCGGTCCCCACACGCCATCGCGGCGGTGGTCACGCGGCCCGACCACGCGCCGCCGGGACGCCGGCCTCCGCCGAACCCGATCCGCGAGGCGGCGGCCGGGCTGCCGATTCTCGCCCCCGAACGGGTCAACGACGGCGAGTCGGTGGCGGCCTTGCGGGCGTTCGCGGCTGACCTGTTCGTGGTCTGCGACTACGGCCAGCTCCTGTCGGCGGAGCTGCTCGCCGTGCCGCCGCTGGGCGGCATCAACCTCCACGGCTCGCTGCTGCCGCGCCACCGCGGCGCGGCGCCGATCCAGTGGGCGATCCTGGAGGGGGACGCGGTGACCGGCGTGAGCGTGATCCACATGACGCCCGCGCTCGACGCCGGCAACGTGATCGCCTCGCGGCCGCTGGCCGTCGGCCCCCGCGACACCGCCGCCGACCTCGAGCCGCGGCTGGCCGCGATCGGCGCCGAGGCGGTCGTCGAGGCGATCGAGCGGCTCGCGGCCGCGATGGCGGCGACCGGCTCCGCCGCGGGTGTCGGCGTCCCGCAGGCCGCCTCCCAGGCCACGCGAGCGCCGCGGCTCACCAAGGCCCAGGGCGTCGTCGATTGGACCTGGGAGGCGGCGCGGATCGAGCGGCTGCGGCGGGCGCTCGAGCCGTGGCCCCGCACGGCCACCTTCTTCACCCGGGGCGACGGCCTGCGGCAGCGGCTCGTGCTGGCGGACGTGGACGTGGCGAGCCATCCCGCGGCTGTTCGGGCTACGCCCGGCGAGGTGCTCGACACGGGCGGCGGCCGGATCCTCGTCGCCTGCGGTCGGGGCACCGCGCTGGCGATCACGCAGGTGGTGCCGGAGGGACGGCGGGACATGACCGCAGCCGACTTCCTGCGCGGCAGCCCGCTCCTGCCGGGCATGCGGCTCGGCTGACCGCTCGGGTCAGTTGGCCTGCAGCGCCTCGATGCTGTTGACGTGCACGAGCGCGCAGGTGACGCTGCGGTCGTCGTCGGGGTAGTAGACGATGATCTTCGTCTTCATGATGAATGCGCACTCGGGATGGCGGATCTCGTGAACCTCGCCGTTCGACATGCGGATCACGAACGGCTCGAAGGGTTCGCGGCGGAGAAAGTCGCGGATCGTGTCGGCGTTCATGGCGGGCCCTCGGAGGGACGGATGAATACTGTACTTGTGAACATCATAGCGTCCCGTCGCCGGCCGTGCAACACGGCTGCTACACTGCGGCCATGACGAAGCGGCTGTGGATCGAGACCGTCGGCTGCCAGATGAACGTGCTCGACAGCGAGCTCGTCGTGGCGGCCCTCCGCCGCCAGGGCTGGGAGATGGCCGCGGCCCCCGACGCCGCCGACGCCGTCTTCTACAACACCTGCTCGGTCCGCCAGCACGCGGAGGACAAGATCTACTCGGCCCTCGGCCGGATCCGCGGTGTGAAGGCGAAGCGGCCCGACGTCGTCGTGGGCGTGCTCGGCTGCATGGCCCAGAAGGACCAGGAGATCGTCCGCCGGCGGGCTCCCTGGGTCGATCTCGTCGTCGGGCCGGGCCAGCTGCACCAGGTGCCCGCGCTCGTCGAGGAGGTGCTCGCCGGCGGCGGCCCGCGGATCGAGGTCAGCCTCGACCGCCGCGGCAATCCCCGCGACGCCATCGCCCGCAGCTTCGAGAGCTACGATCCCGACCGTGATCCGGCGATGCGGCCCACGCCGTTCCAGGCCTTCATCCGCACGCAGACCGGCTGCGACAAGTTCTGCGCGTTCTGCGTCGTGCCGCACGTCCGCGGGCCCGAGCAGGCCCGGGCGCCCGCGACGATCGTCGCCGAGGCCCGCAAGCTCGTCGCCGAGGGCTGCCGCGAGATCACGCTCATCGGCCAGACCGTCAACAGCTACCGCTGGACCGACGGCGACCGGACGACCCGCCTGGCCGACCTGCTCGCGCTGCTCGACGCCATCGACGGCCTCGACCGGATCAAGTTCGTCACCAACTACCCGCGGGACATGACCGACGAGCTGATCGCCGCGGTCCGCGACCTGCCGAAGGTCTGCCACTACCTGCACGTCCCGGCCCAGCACGGCTCCGACGCCGTGCTGGCGCGGATGAAGCGGGGCTACACGATCGGCGAGTACATGGAGATGCTCGGTCGGGTCCGCACCGCGATCCCCGAGGCCGCCGTGACCAGCGACTTCATCGTCGGCTACTGCGGCGAGACCGACGCGGAGTTCCAGGCCACTCTCGACCTGGTGAAGACCGCGGGCTTCAAGAACTCGTTCATCTTCAAATACAGCCCGCGGCCCGGGACGAAGGCGTTCGACCGGCTGCCCGACGACGTGCCCGAGGAGGTGAAGAAGGAGCGGAATCGCCTCCTTCTCGAGGCCCAGGAGGAGGCGAGCCTGATCGGCAATCGCCGCTTCGTCGGCACCCGCCGCCAGGTGCTCGTCGAGGGGCTGTCCACGCGGGACGAGAAGCGGGCCGTGGAGCCGGGGCCGGACGGCGTCGCCCAGCTCAGCGGTCGGACGACGTGCGACCGGATCGTGGTGTTCGACGCCCCGGTGCGGCTCGTCGGCCGGCTCGTCGACGTGGACATCCTGGCCGCCGGAGCCTGGTCGCTGGCCGGCGTGGTCGCCGACGGCCTCGCGGCGGCGGTGCCGCTGGAGGACCTGCGGCTGACGGGGGAGGATCCGCCGGAACTGCACTCGATCGCGCCGCCGCGGGCGGCGAGGTCGACGGGGGTGTGACGTGCCCTCGGCGGCGATGCCGAACGGCACGGAGCAGGGCGGGCCGTCCCCGCCGGGGCCGGCCGCCACGGCCGCGGACGTGCGGCGGTTGCTCGAAGATCCGGCGGTGGCCGCCGCATGGGGGCTGCAGGCGGGCCTGGCGGAGCCGCATGCCGCGCACCGCGCGCTGCTCGGCCTCGCCACCCAGGGACTCACGTTCGACCTCCTGGCCGTGGTCTGCGACCGGCTCGCCGTCCGGCTGCCGTTGACGCCCGACCCCGACCGCCTGCTCGCGACGCTGGAGCGGTTCTTCCACGCCGTCCGCAGCCCGCTGGCCTCCGCAGCCCTCTTCGAGCGCGATCCCCGGGCGCTCGACACGCTGCTCGACATCTTCGCGGCCAGCCCCCACCTCGCGGAGATCGTGATCGCCGACCCCGAGGCCTGGGAGGAGGTGCGGCTCGGGCAGGGCCGGCCCGAAAGCCGCGCGGCCCTGGAGGCCGCGCTGACCGCCGAGTTGGGGCCGTCCCCGCCGCCTGGCACGACCGCGGATCCCGAGGTCGCGGCGCGGGCCCTGCGGCGGTTC
>JBIPLS010000081.1:0-14373 GCA_044368305.1 Pirellulales bacterium | reverse complement strand
ACCGTGGCCACCGTCTCCGACCCGCACGAGATCGCCAACGTGCTCGGCGTGCCGGGCGTCGAGTACATGCTCGCCGACGCGGCGCGGTCGCCGTTCACGTTCCATTTCGGCGCGCCTTCCTGCGTGCCGGCCACGGCCTTCGACCACGCCGGCGCGGCGATCGACTCGGCCGGGGTCGCCGCCCTGCTCGACCGGCCGGACATCGGCTACCTCGCCGAGATGATGAACTATCCGGGTGTCGTCGCCGGCGATCCGGAGGTGCACGCCAAGGTGGCCGCCGCCCGGTCCCGTGGCAAGCCGATCGACGGCCACGCACCGGGCCTGCGGGGAACCGACCTGGCCGCCTACGTGGCCGCCGGGATCACCACCGACCACGAGTGCGTTGCGCTCGACGAGGCGCTCGAGAAAATCCGGCTGGGAATGCAGATCCTGATCCGCGAGGGCTCGGCCGCCCGTAACTTCGACGCCCTGGCGAGCCTGATCGACTCGCATCCCGGCCGCGTCATGCTGTGCAGCGACGACAAGCATCCCGACGAACTGCTCGTCGGCCACGTGGATGCCCTCGTCCGGCGGGCGCTCGACCGCGGCAGCGACCTGTTCGACGTGCTCCAGGCCGCCGCCGTGAACGCCGTGCGGCACTACGGCCTCGCCGTCGGCCTCCTCCAGCCCGGCGACCGGGCCGATTTCCTGGAGGTGGACGACCTCCGTGCCCTCCGCATCCGCAGGGTGTTCGTCCGGGGAGTCGTCGCCGCCGCGGACGGCACGGCGATCTGGCCGCGGCTGGACCCCGTGCCCGCCAACGCCTTCGCGGCCCGGCCGACCAGCGCCGCGGATTTCACCGTCCCTGCCGGGCCGCAGGGCAGCGGGCTGCGGATCATCGAGGCCCTGGACGGCCAGTTGGTGACCGGCGCGGCGATCGGGGCGCCGCGGATCGTCGGCAGCGACGTCGTGGCCGACCCGGCCGCCGACGTCCTCAAGATCGTGCTCGTGGACCGCTACGACGACCGGCCGCCGGCGGTGGCCTTCATCCGCGGCTTCGGCCTGCGGGCGGGCGCGATCGCGTCGAGCGTGTCGCACGACTCCCACAACATCGTGGCGGTCGGCGCCGACGACACGAGCCTGGCCCGGGCGGTGAACCTCGTGATCGCCGCCCGCGGCGGCCTGGCGGCGGTTGGCGGCGGCCGTGAGAGTCTCCTGCCGCTGCCGATCGCCGGCCTAATGTCGGATCTGCCGGGCGCGGATGTGGCGGCCCGCTACGCCGCGCTCGACCGCTCCGCGAAGGATCTCGGCTCGCCCCTCGGCGCGCCGTTCATGACGCTGGCGTTCATGGCCCTGCTGGTCATTCCGCGGCTCAAGCTCGGGCCGCCGGGCCTGTTCGACGTGCACGACTTCCGGCCCGTTCCGCTGTTCGCACCGTAAGCCGATCCGCGTACACTCGGAAGGAGCTCGTCGCCCGCGCGAAGGAAGCCCATGACGACACCGATCCTCTCCCACCGCCCGCCGGCGCGGCGGCCCGGGATCCGCCATGCCCTCACCGGCCTCGCGGGACTGATCCCGGCCCTTGCGTTCGTCGGCCTCGTCGGCCCGCCCGCCGAGGCCGACGGCCCGTGGGGCCAGTGGCGCGGTCCGAATCGCGACGGCTTCGTGGCCGGCGCACGACCCTGGCCCGACGGGCTCGAGGAAGCGCGGCTCGAGAACCGCTGGCGGGCGGAGTTGGGGCCGAGCTACTCCGGCCCCGTGATCGCCGGCGACGCGGTGATCGTCACGGAAACCCGCGACCAGAAGACCGAGCACGTGCGAGCCTTCGACCGGGCCACGGGCCGGGAGCTCTGGCAGGCCTCCTGGGAGGGCTCGATGAAGGTTCCGTTCTTCGCCGCGTCGAACGGCTCGTGGATCCGCTCCACACCCTGCGTGGCCGGTGATCGCGTCTTCGTGGCCGGGATGCGGGACGTGCTCGTGTGCCTCGACGCGGCGACGGGCCGCGAGGCCTGGCGGGTCGACTTCACGAAGGCGGTGGAGAGCCCGCTGCCGGCGTTCGGCTTCGTGTCGAGCCCGCTGGTGATCGGCGATCACGTGTACGTGCAGGCCGGGGCCGGGTTCATGAAGCTCGACAAGGCCACCGGCAAGATCGTGTGGCGGGTGCTGGAAGACGGCGGGGGGATGTGGGGCAGCGCCTTCTCTTCCCCCTATCCCACGGTGCTCGGCGGCGTGCCACAGATCCTCGTCCAGACCCGCGAGGATCTGGCCGGCGTCGATGCCGACAAGGGAACCGTGCTCTGGAAGACGAAGGTCGAGGCCTTCCGCGGCATGAACATCGTGACGCCGACCATCCACGACGGCAAGGTGTTCACGACCAGCTACGGCGGCGGCTCCTGGCTGTTCGCCGTGGATCCGACGCGGACCGACAAGCCGGTCGAGCAGGTGTGGCGGAACAAGATCCAGGGCTACATGTCCACGCCGATCGTCGTCGGCGGCCATGCCTACGTCCATCTGCGGAACCAGCGGTTCGCCTGCCTCGATCTCGCCACGGGCAGGGAGGCCTGGATCACCAAGCCCTTCGGCCGGTACTGGAGCATGGTGGCCCAGGGGGACCGGATCCTGGCCCTCGACGAGACCGGCGACCTCCGCCTCGTCCAGGCGACGCCCCGGGAGTACGTGCTGCTCGGCACGGCGAAGGTGGCGGCGGAGGAGAGCTGGGCCCACCTCGCGATCGTGGACGACGAGATCTACGTCCGCGACCTGCAGGGCCTCACGGCGCTCCGCTGGAAGTGACCGGCGGCGGCCGACGGCGGCAACCCTTCGCCAGTTCGATCGCCGTCACGGGGACGACGGCCAGGGCGATGACGAGCGGCCAGTCGCCCGCCAGTCGATGCCCCACCTCGAAGACCGACCGCGCGGGGGGCAGCGTCACGATCACGACCTGCAGGAGCGACGAGAGCAAGATCGCCAGCAGCAGGGCCGGGTTCCTCCAGAAGCCGAGCGCGAAGGCCGTGACCCGGTCGCTGCGGCAGCCGATGGCGAAGAACAGCTGCGCGAAGGCGGCCACGCAGAAGGTCACCGCCCGGGCCCGCTCCAGCCGGGTGTCGTCGCCCCGCCAGGTCATCCAGTAGGCCCCGAGGACGACGGCCGCGACGACGGCGCCGTGGGCAAGGATGAGGATGCCCCGCGGCCACGTGATCACGGCCTCCTGCGGCGGCCGCGGCGGCCGCTCCATGATGTCCCGCTCCGGCGGCTCGAGTCCCAACGCCAGGGCCGGGAGGCCGTCGGTGACGAGGTTGAGCCACAGGATCTGGATCGCCGCCAGCGGCGCGGGCCAGCCGGCCGCGGCGGCCACGAACATCGTCAGCACCTCGCCGGCGTTGCAGGACAGGAGGTAGTGGATGAACTTCTGGATGTTGTCGTAGATGCCGCGGCCCTCCTCCACGGCAGCCACGATGGAGGCGAAATTGTCGTCGACGAGCACCATGTCGGAGGTCTCCTTGGTGACGTCCGTGCCGGTGATCCCCATGGCGATGCCGATGTCGGCCGCCTTCACGGCCGGGGCGTCGTTCACGCCGTCTCCGGTCATGGCCACGATCTCGCCGCGCCGCTGCCAGGCCTGCACGACCCGCAGCTTGTGCTCCGCCGACACGCGGGCGTAGACGGCGATCGAGCCGACCTCGGCCGCGAGCCGCTCGTCGGTCATGCCGTCGAGCTCGACGCCGGTCACGCACCGGTCCGCGGAGCCGGCCAGGCCGAGCTCCCGTCCGATCGCCATCGCGGTGGCGGGATGGTCGCCGGTGATCATCACCGGGCGAATGCCGGCGGCGCGGCACCGCGCGACGGCCCGCCGCGCCTCGTCACGCGGCGGATCGATCATCCCCGCGAGTCCCACGTGCACCAGATCCCGCTCGGCGACGGCCGGCTGCGAGTCGAGCGGCTCGCCGGCCGCCAGATCGCGACACGCCAGCGACAACACCCGCAGCGCCCGCGAGGCCATCTCCGCGGCGGCCGCGAGCAGCGCGCGACGGCGGTCGTCCGTGAGCGGCACGATCGCCCCGGCCCGCAGCTCCGCCGTGCAGCGGGACAGCACCGCCTCCGTCGCCCCCTTCGTGAGCATCAGCCGCGGGCCGGTCGGCATGAGGACGACGACGCTCATCCGCTTGCGGTCGGAGTCGAACGGGATCTCCACGATCACCGGCGCAGCCGGATCCTTCGCCGGCACGCCGCCCTTGAGCGCCGCGACGACCAACGCCCCCTCGGTCGGATCGCCGATCGCCCGCCAGCCACCCCCGTCGCCCGTCGGCTCGACGGTCGCGGTTCCGCAGCGGGCAGCGATGAGCAGCAGCCGCCGCAGATCCGGGTCGGCCGCCGCGGCGGCCGACCCGCCGGACTCGCTGAGAATCTCGCCGTGCGGCTCGTAGCCACCCCCCGTGATCCGATATCGGTCGCTCGCCGTCGCGACCTCGCGGACCGTCATCTCGTTGCGGGTCAGGGTGCCGGTCTTGTCGGAGCAGATCACGGTCACCGAACCGAGCGTCTCCACGCTCGGCAGCCGGCGAACCAGCGCGTTGCGGGTCACCATCCGCTGCAGGCCGATGGCCAGCACGAGCGTGACGACCGCCGGCAGCCCCTCCGGCACTGCGGCCACGGCGAGGCTCATCGCCCGCAGCATCACCTCGCCCAGGCCGCCGTCCCGCCACAGGGCGAGCAGCCCGCCGCCCCGCCAGGCCTCCAGCACAAATATGATCACGACGACGACCAAGCAGATCACGATGATCACGCGGCCCAGCTCGGCGAGGCGGCGCTGCAGCGGCGTCGTCTCCGGTGGCGACCGCTCCAGCAGCCGCGCGATCCTGCCCAACTGGGTCTGCATGCCGGTCTCGACCACGAGAGCCGCCCCGCGGCCCGCGGCCACGACCGTGCCCGCATGCACCATCGAGCGGCGGTCGCCGAGCGGCGTGCCCTCCGCAATCGGGCCCGCCGGCGCCTTGTCCACCGGCATGCTCTCGCCGGTGAGGGCCGACTCCTGAACCCGCATGCCACAGGCCTCGACAAGCCGGGCATCGGCCGGAACCTGATCCCCCGCCTCGAGTTCGATCCGATCGCCGGGCACGATCGACCGCGCCGGCACGGGATGCACCGCCCCGTCGCGGACCGCCTTGGCGAGCGGAGCGGCGAGCCGCTCGAGCGCGGCCAGGGCCCGCAGGGCACGCTCTTCCTGGAGGAAGCCGATCGTCGTGTTGACGAGGACGATCGCGAGGATGGCTGCGGTATCGGCCCAGTCGCCCATCGCTGCCGCGATGCCGGCCGCCACCAGGAGGATCCAGATCACGAGTTCCTTGAACTGCGCGAGAATCTTCCACCACCAGGCCGTCGGCGCCGCCTCGTCGAGCGCGTTGTCTCCGTAGCGGGCAAGGCGACGGGCGGCCTCCGCGGCCGGCAGTCCCCGCGCGGCGTCCGTCTCCAGCCGGCTGGCGACCGCGGCGAGGTCGAGCGCGTGCCAGGCCGGTGACGGATGCGGCGTATCGGCGGGCCGGGGAGACATGCGTCACGCCAGTCGGGAGAAGAGCGGGAGGCCGCGGATCACCGGCGGCGCGAGCGTCGCGCCGGGCTCGACGACCGGGATGCGACGCTCCTCATGATAGGGCTGACCGGGAACCGCGATCGCCGTGGCCCCACCCACCGCGGGCGGCGTAACCGCTCCCGCTGACGACACTGCCATGGCCGCCGGCCCTCCGCCCGACTTCCCGGCTAGGGGATGCGGCGGCGGAGCACCACGAGCGGGTCGGCCTCCTCGCGCACCGCGAGGCCGCTCATCGGCTTGGCGAGCAGCATGCCGGCGACGAAGCCGGCGATGTGGGCCGAGTAGGCCACGCCACCGCCACCGCCCTTGTCGAGGAAGCCGCTGACGATCTGGAACAGGAACCAGATGCCGACGGCCACGTACCCCGGCACGTCGACCATCATCCGCATCAGGATCACGCTCACCCGCCGCTGCGGATGAAGCACGAGATAGGCTCCCAGCACGCCCGAGATCGCCCCCGACGCCCCCAGGCAGGGCGTGAGCGCCGCCGGGCCGCTCCGGTTCAGGAACACGAACGCCAGCGACGCGATCACGCCGGTGGCGATGTAAAAGAGCAGGTACTTCACGTGCCCCATGTCGTCCTCGATGTTGTCGCCGAAGATCCACAGGAACCACATGTTGCCCGCCAGGTGCATGAAGCTGCCGTGCATGAAGATGGCGGTCAGGAGCGTCAGCCAGGGCGGAATCGGCGTCGGCTGAAGGCCGGGGTCGGACACCTGGAAGTCACCTTGCGGCGTGTGCACCGTGCGCTCGGACGGCTCCGTGACGATGTCCTTGCCCGAGAGGATCTCGGCCGGCACCTGCACGTAGGCCATCGTGAACTTCTCGTTGGCCCCCATCCCTTGGAGGACGACGAACACGAAGATGTTCGCGGCCAAAAGCGCGATGGTGACGAAGGGAAACGAGCGGCGGTCGGAGTTGTCGTCGCCGACTGGAAATACCATGACGCGGCTCCGGAAGATCGCGGGTGGGGCGGAAATCGAGCCCCAGAAGGATACCTTCCGGTCGAGCGGCGGCGGAACCGGCGGCGTTCAACGGCTGAAGCGATGCACCATCGTGTGCCGGTAGGTCTGCCCGGGATCGAGACGGACGCTCGGCCAGTCCGCATGGTGGACGGCGTCGGGATACTTCTGGGTTTCGAGACACAGACCCGCGTTGGGGCCGTACACCGCTCCTTGCTTCCCGGCGACCGTGCCGTCGAGGAAGTTGCCCATGTAGACCTGGACGCCCGGCTGGTCGGACAGCACCTCCAGCGTCCGCCCGCTCGCCGGGTCGCGGAGCGCGGCCGCCGTCCGCAGCGTGCCGTCTGGCTCCCAGCCGCGGACGAGGTAATTGTGGTCCACGCCCCGGGGCGTGCCCGGCGCGGCCCCGGGCGGCAGCGCCGCGATCGCCGCCCCGCACCGTCCCCACGGCTTCCGCTCCGGACGGAAATCGAAGGGCGTGCCCGCCACCGGCGCGAAGGCACCCGTTGGAATGCCCGTGGCATCGACGGGCAGGTAGCGGTCGGCCGCCACGGACAGTTCGTGCCCGGCGACCGAACCGGAGGCGTGGCCGGAAAGGTTCCAGTAGGAATGGTGCACCAGGTTGACGATCGTCGGCGCGTCGGTGGTGGCGGTCATCTCCACGATCAGTTCGCCCGCGGGCGTGAGCGTGTACACGGCTCGGGCCACGAGCCGGCCGGGATAGCCCTCGTCGCCGTCCGGCGAGACGAGCTCGAACTCCACGGCCGGACCCTTTTCGGTCGCCCGCGGCGTCGCCTTCCAGAGCCGCTTGTCGAAGCCGGCACCGCCGCCATGGAGGTGGTTGGGGCCGTCGTTGGTGGCGAGGCTGAAGGTCCTGCCGTCGATCGCGAACCGGCCCCCGGCGATACGGTTCGAGCACCGGCCGCAAATGGCCCCGAAATACGGGTGCCCCCTCAGGTAACCATCGAGCGTGTCGCATCCGAGGACGACGTCCGTCGGCCTCTCGTCCGTGTCCGGCCGGGGCGGGACGATGAAACTCGTGAGGATCGCGCCGTAGTCGGTGAGCGTGGCCCGCCAGCCGTCTGGCACCGCGAGCGTGAACAGTCGGGCCTCGCGGCCGTCGGGCAGGGCGCCGAACCGGGTTTCCGATGGCATGGCCGGATCCTGCGCGGCGACGAAGGCCAGTTGGCTGCAGGCCCAGACGAGCGACGCGGCCGTGACGAGGGAGGAACGACGCATGCCCGGCACCATGCCACCGCGGACGGGATTTGGCAAGCGGCCCGCGGCGACCGGAAGCGGTTGCCGATCAGGCCGCCTGTGCCTTGGCCGGTGCGCGGGGCTTAGCGGCCGGCGCCGACTCGGCCTCCTCCTGCTTCAGGCTGATCCAGCCATCCACGCTCCACGGGCCGCCGCCGAACGCCATCAGCGTGAGGAGACCGCCGCCGATGGCGAGATTCTTCATGAACTGGATGGTCTGCAATTGCCGCTGCACCTGGTCCGTGAACCGCCAGAAGTCGTGGAAGTAGAACGTGGCGGCCGCCAGGAAGACGAACAGGAAGATCGCCCCGAACCGCGTCCAGGCGCCGAGCACCACCGACAGCCCGCCGATCAGCAGCAGGCCGATGGCGCCGAAGAGCGCGAACGTGGCGTTGGGCACGCCCTCCGCCGACATGTACTCGACGGTCTCCTTGAAGTGCGGAATCTTGTTGCCGACGGCGCTGGCGAGAAAGATCGCGGCGATCAGCAGCCGCGCCAGCAGCGAGACGAAGCCCTGCACCGCCGTGGTGAACGATTCCATTGCCGCACCTCCTCGCGCCCAGTCCGTTTCCGGCTCCGCCGGGGGCGGGATGGTCGCGGAAACACCCCGGGCGGGGCAAGTCCAAACCCGACCGGGGCGGAATCCTGAAAAACCGGCTCCAAGTCCCGCATCCCGCAGCCGCGGCTGACGGCGCGGTCCGAGCCGGGCGGCGGTCCTCCGGCCGCCCCGCCGGAGGACGGTCAGCGGCGGACGTGCCCGCCGTTCAAGCAGGCTCCTCGCGCGTGATGCAATGCAGCCCGCCGCGGCCGCGGACGATCTCGCGGCAGTCCACGGGCACGACGCGACGGCCGGGGAAGCACCGCTCCACGACGCCCAAGGCCGCCTCGTCCGTGGTGGCCCCGAACACGGGCACGCCCACGAAGCCGTTGCCGACGTAAAAGTTCAAGTGGCTCGCCGGCAACTGCGTTCCCTGGAAGGAAAAACGCGACGGGAGGTCGATCGGGATCACTTCCAGCCGCCGGCCCGCGGCGTCGCGGAGCGTCGCGAGGACCGCGAGGTTGGCCGCGAGCGGGGCATAGTTCGGATCGCCAGGGTCCGGCTGCCGCGCCGCCACCACGCGACCCGGCGCCACGAACCGCGCCAACTGGTCGATGTGGCCGTCGGTGTCGTCGCCGGCGAGTTCGCCGCCGACCCACAGGATCCGCTCGACGCCGAGGAAGTCCCGCAGGATCCGCTCCATGCCGCCGCGGTCGAGGCCGGGATTCCGCCGCGGGTCCAGGACGCAGCGCTCATTGGCCAGCAGCGTGCCGGCGCCGTCGGTCTCGATCGCGCCCCCTTCGAGCACGATTTCGGGCGCGAACGCCTGGAGTCCGAGGCGGGCGGCGATCGCGCCGGCCACGCGGGCGTCGGCGTCCCACGGCGGATACTTGCCCCCCCAGGCGTTCCAGCCCCAGGTGACGGCGGCGAGCCGCCGGTCGTTCCCGGCGGCCGGCGCGACCTGCCGGCGGACGAAGACGGGGCCGGTGTCGCGGATCCAGGAGTCGTTGGTGGGGATGTCGACGAACGTGACGGCGGCGGTGTCCGCAAGGTGCCGCCGGGCTTCGGCGAGCACGGCGCCGGTGCCCACGATCCGCACCGGCTCGAAGGCCGCGATCTGCCGGGTGACCCGCGCGTAGGCTGCGGGGATGGCGGTGAAATCGCCCAGCCAGGTGGCCGGGCGACAGGGCCAGGCCAGCCAGGTCGCCGCGTGGGGCTCCCATTCCGCGGGCAGCCGGTAGCCGAGTTCCGCCGGGGTCATGGATTCAGCGTCCCCAGCGGTCGAGGAGGCCGCCGTAGGCGTCGATCCGCCGGTCGCGGAAGAAGGGCCAGCGGGTCCGCGACCATTCGATGCGGTCGAGGTCGCACTCGCAGACGAGCGTCTCGGGGGCGTCGTGGCCCGCCTTCACGAGGCAGTCGCCGTTGGGGGCGTAGACGACGCTCGCACCCCAGAAGCGGAGCGGCCCCTCGCGGCCGGTGCGGTTGACCGCCACGACGAACACGCCGTTGGCGATGGCATGGCTCCTGAGCATCGTGTCCCACGACTCGTACTGCTCGCGGTGCAGCTGCTCCTCGCCGTCGAGCCAGCCGATCGCCGTCGGGTAGAAGATCGCCTGGGCGCCGGCCATGGCCGTGAGCCGCGCGGCCTCCGGATACCACTGGTCCCAGCAGACGAGCGGCCCCACCGCGAGCCGGCTCGTGGTCACGCTCATGAAGCCCGTGTCGCCCGGCGCGAAATAGAACTTCTCGTAGTAGTGCGGGTCGTCGGGGATGTGCATCTTCCGATACACGCCCTTGGTCGAGCCGTCGGCATCGAAGATCACGGCCGTGTTGTGAAACAGTCCGGCGCCGCGGCGCTCGAACACGCTGCCGACGAGCACCACGCCGTGCGCGCGGGCCGCCGCCGCGAGCGTCTCGGTGAGCGGCCCGGGCACCGCCTCGGCCGCGGCGAACTTCCCGTGGTCCTCGGCCTGGCAGGGATACTCGCCGGCGAACAGTTCCTGGAGGCAGACCACCTCCGCCCCCGCCGCCGCAGCCTCCGCGATGCCCGCGAGCGCCTGGGCGACGTTGCGCTCCCGGTCGGCCGAGCAGGCCGACTGCACGAGGCCGATGCGCACGACCCTGGACGCCGACCTGGATGCTTTCGCCATGGTCGTATGGTACGCCGGAACGCGTCCGATGCCACCGCTTGGGGCGGCGGCGGCGGGCGCCCTACACTCCGGCCATGATCACGGCCATCTGGCGATCGACGGTTTTGTGGGCGACGCTCTGCTCGGCCCTGCATGCCGGCGACACGCTCTCCTTCTGCCCCGGCCCGGACGAGCGCTATCGCTCGCCCCTCTACGAGGTGCGTTCCGCCACCGGCGAGCCCGCGTTCGTCTACTACCGCGAGAACGGCTGGAAGCAGGTGCCCGACAAGGATGGCAACACCTGGCCGTCACCGGTCATGTCGGTCGACCACCACTGGGTCGGGCTGTCAGCCGAAGGGGACGTTCGCCTCACGATCCGCCCCGTCGGCATCGACGCCACGACGGTGGAACTGCTGCCGGAGCGGCCTGGGAACACCGTGGCCGTGGCAGCCGACGGCAGCGTGCAGGTGAAGCTGAAACTCTCCGCCGAGCATCCCGGCTACTATTTCGTGCGGATCAACGGCCCGCACGGCGACAGGCATCCGCTCTTCATCTTCGCCGATCCGCCCGAGACCGACGTGCCGGCACGGGGACCCGGCGTGCACTTCTTCGGGCCGGGTGTCCACGACATCGGCCCCCACTATGACGTCAAGACGGGCGAGACGGTCTACATCGCCCCCGGCGCCGTCGTCCGCGGCACGATCACCGCCCGCGGCGCGAACGTCCGGATCCGCGGCCGTGGCGTGCTCAGCGGCGAGCTGCTGCAGGAGGAATGGATGCGGCACAAGCGCGGCCTCGTGGCCAAGCCGAAGGACGCCCGCGCCTGGGGAGTCGCCCCGATGGTCTGGAACGACGCCTGGCTGGGCAGCACCACCGTCGAAGGCATCACGGTCATCGACGCGCCGAGTTACAACCTGGCGCTCACCGGCCACTTCACGGTGCGGAACGTCAAGCTCCTCTCCTGGAACTACAGCACCGACGGCGTTGGCGGGAGCGGCGGCCCCGGCCTCGTCGAGCAGTGCTTTTTCAAGGTGAACGACGACGTGTTCACGCTCTACTGGCCCGGCCGCACGCTGCGGAACCTCGTCATCTGGAAGCAGATGAATCAGGCCGTGTTCCAGCTGGGGTACGGCTACACGCAGGAGGTGACGGACATCCTGGCGGAGAAGATCGAGATCATCCGCGACGAGACCGAGACCCAGAACGGCCACCGCGGGATCATCGTCCTCTGCGCCTCCAAGGGCTGCCGCTTCCGCAACGTGCGGTTTGAGGACATGAAGATTTACGGCGACACGCTCAACCTGCTGGCCATCGACAACCTCGACCAGGATACGCCCTGGGCGGCGAAGATCGAGGACGTCACGCTGCGGGAGATCGACCTCGTGCTCGAGCGGGTGACCGTCACCGGCACGGAGCGGGGCCGGTGGTGGGGGCCGTTCAAGGACCGAAACGACCGCCAGGACCAGCCCATGCGGTCCCGGCTCCGCACGGCCGCCCCGGGCACGATCCGCGTGCTCTTCGACGACGTCTCGATCGACGGGGTGCGGCTGCGATCGGAGAAGGATTTCCCCAACGGCCTCGAGACCCGGGGCGACGTGCGGCTGGAGTTCCGCTGACCGAAATCGCCCTGATTCGACCCGCCGAACGATCGGACAGCGACCGCCGTGCGGGTCGCGAACGATCGCCAAGCCGGCCTTGAACGTGCTCTCGCGAAAGCAGACCGTCAGGCTGCCGCTGACGGCTCAGCCCGGCACCGCCTCCTCGAGCCGGGCCGCCGGCACTGGGAACTGCTCGGCGAGCTCCGCCACCTCGCGGCGGGTCGTCTCGACCACAGTCGCATCCTGCGGTGCCCTGAGCGCCCGGAGGATCCAGGCGGCGATTCGCCGCATCTCGTCGGCACCCATCCCCCGCGTCGTGAGCGCCGGCGTGCCCAGGCGGATCCCGGAGGGATCCATCGGCTTCCGCTCATCGTAGGGGATCATGTTCTTGTTGCAGGTGATCCCGCAGCGGTCGAGGGTCTCCTCGGCCAGCTTGCCGCCGATGGAAAGCGGCGTCACGTCCACGAGCATCAGGTGGTTGTCGGTGCCGCCGCTGACGAGCTTCACGCCGCCGGAGGCGAGGGCCTCGGCGAGCGCCTTCGCGTTGGCCACCACCTGCCGCGCATAGGCCTTGAACTCCGGCTTCAAAGCCTCGGCGAAGGCCACGGCCTTGCCGGCGATGACGTGCATCAGCGGCCCGCCCTGCTGCCCTGGGAAGACCGAGCGGTCGAGCGCCTTGGCGTCGGCGGCCCGGCACATGGCGACCCCGCCGCGGGGGCCGCGGAGGGTCTTGTGGGTGGTGCTCGTGACGAAGTCGGCGACGGGGACGGGATTGTCGTGGATGCCGGCGGCGACGAGACCGGCGTAGTGGGCCATGTCGACCATCAGCTTGGCGCCGACCTCGCGGGCGATCTCGGCGAACGTCCCGTGGGGGATCTCGCGCGGGTAGGCGCTGGCCCCGGCCACGATCAACTTCGGCCTGTGCTCGCGGGCCAGCCGCGCCACCTGGTCGAAGTCGAGGCGGTGGTCCTCGCGACGGACGCCGTAGTGGACGAACTTGTAGAGCACGCCGGAGGCGTTGAGCTTCATGCCGTGCGTGAGGTGGCCGCCATGGGCGAGGTCGAAGGCGAGCACGGTGTCGCCCGGGGCGATCGCCGTCATGTAGACGGCCGCGTTGGCCTGGCTGCCGGAGTGCGGCTGGACGTTGGCGTGCTCGGCGCCGAAGAGCGCCTTGAGCCGTTCGCGGGCGAGGTCCTCGACCTTGTCGACGAACTCGCAGCCGCCGTAGTAGCGGTGGCCGGGGTAGCCCTCGGCGTATTTGTTGGTGAGCACGCTGCCCACAGCCTGCATGACCGCGGGGCTCGTGAAGTTCTCGCTGGCGATCATCTCCAGGCCGTCCTGCTGCCGCTGCTGCTCCGCGGCGATGGCAGACCAGACCTCGGGATCCTCGGATTCGACGAAGTTCACGTTCCTGATCCTCCGGGGGTTTCGGGCCGCGGGCCGCCGGGCCGGACTTGGATTCTGGGCCACCGCCCCCGAACGGTCAACGAACCACCGTCAAACCCAGCCCATCTTCGCGCGTCGCCGGTCGGCCGGCGGCAGGGTCGCCGCACCCTGCCGCATCCACACCGTGCCATGGTTGCACGCTGGGGAAAGCTCATCGGTCGGGGAGCGGCTGCCGAAAAATCCTGGCATGCCGGTGGTGCGCGTGGCGGCGGTCCTGCCGCCGGCGCCCGGCTCGGGGGGAGGGCGTGGACATGCTCGACGAACGCTTTCGGCGGATGACGGCGGCGGTCGTCATCGCGGGCTGCCTGGTGATCACCGGTCGCGCCGAGCCGCTTTCCGGCCGCGGCGGATGGGAGTCCTACGCCGTGTTCGACGCGGTCTTCATGCAGCGCGACAACACGACCAATCCGGTCGCGCTCGTGCTCGACGGCGATACGCTGGCCACCGCGATCGGCACGCCCGACCTCCAGTTTCCCACGGCCCCGGGCATCCGCGCGGTCTATGGCCAGCACGGTCCCGAGGGCGTCGGCTGGGAGTTCGGCTACCTCGGCGTCTACGGCCTGTTCGCCGATGCGTCCGCCACGGGCAACGGCAACCTGGAGATCGCACCGCCGCTCTCGAGCGCCGTGGCCGGCCTCCGCGGCGGTTCCGCGGCGCGGGCCACCTATGCGTCGGTCCTCAACTCGGCAGAGGCCAACATCCTGCTCACGGAACGGTGCCACCACCGCCCGCGGCTTTCGGGCTACGCGGTGGAATGTCGGCCGTGCACGTTCACGGTGGACTGGCTGGCCGGCTTCCGCTGGGCCGGTCTCGACGAGCAGGCCGCCCTGGCCTTCGGCGAGTCGCCGACCAGCCTGGCCACGGGCTACGCCGTGCG
>JBIPLS010000080.1:0-14413 GCA_044368305.1 Pirellulales bacterium | reverse complement strand
GGTCGAGCTGGCGGCGGCCGCCGCGCGGAGGCACCCAGCGGAGCACCCGCTCCCCGAAGCAGAGCAGACCGGCCTCGTCGCGGTGCGACAGCGCCACGTAGGAGAGCGTCAGCGCCGCGTCGAGGGCGGCGTCGAGCAGCGAGCCGCCGGCCGTGCGGTTGACCATCATCCGGCCGCAGTCGACGGCGAACACGACCCGCTGGCTCTGGTTGGTCTGGTGGTCGCGGACGGTGAGCTTGAGCCGCCGCGACGTGGCCCGCCAGTCGATCGCCTTGAATTGGTCGTCGGGCGTATAGTCGCGGAGCCGCTCGAACTCGTTGTCGGAGCCGACCCGCCGGGTGCGGCGGACGCCGAGGAGCGACATCCGGTTGAGCCGGGCGTAGAGGGCGTAGCGGCTGATCTGCGCGAGGGCCGGGTAGACGGATAGCTCGTCGCGGACCGGCAGCGCGTGCTGCACCCGCCAGAAGCCGAGCCGGCTCGGCGCCCGCACGAACACGCGGTCGAGCACGAAGTGGCCCCGTTCTCGGGGCAGCACCACGTGGCGGACGCGGCCCCGGGAGCGGCCCAGCAGCCGCAGCGGCGGCGGCGGTTCGGCCTCCTCGAGCAGCCCGCCGACGTCGTCGCGGATCTCCAGGTCGTGGGCCCGCCGCGAGCCGTTCTCGATCACGACCTCGATCGGGTGTCTCACGCCCCGGGTGGCGATTCCGCCCAGTTCCCGCCGCGCCCGGAACGCCGACCGCAGCGGCAGCGTCGTCGCGTCGCCGATCGCCACGGCCAGGATCACCAGGTCGAAGGCGAGCACGGCAGGCCAGCCGGCCGGCGCCAGGTACAGGCCCAGCGACAGCGCCAGCGGCGCCAGCGTCAGGGCGAAGAGCCGCGGGGTGGGGGCGATCACAGCCGCGGCACCTCGACGGTCTTGAGCAGCGCCCCGAGGGCCCGGTCGGTCGTCTCGCCGGCGACCTCCGCCTCGGGGGCGAGGATCACGCGGTGCCGCAGGGCCGGGAGGACGAGATCGGTGACGTCGTCGGGCACGACGTACGAGCGGCCGGCGAACGCCGCCAGCACGCGGGCCCCGCTGACCAGCGCGATTCCGGCCCGCGGACTCGCTCCGAGCGTGAAGGCTGGCCACGCGCGGGTCTTGCGGACGATGGCGCTCGTGTAGGCGATCACGCGGTCGTCCACCCGCACCTGCCGGCAGAGATCCTGGATGGCGATCACACGGGCGGGGTCGAGCAGCGGCCGGATCGCCGTCTCCACCTGCCGCTCCACCCGCTCCGGCCGGCAGTGGAGCCGGAGGATCGCGTCCTCCTCGGCGGGCTGCGGGTAGTCGATCACGAGCTTGAAGAGGAAGCGATCCAGCTGGGCCTCGGGGAGGTTGTAGGTGCCCTCCGACTCGACCGGGTTCTGCGTGGCCAGCACGAGGAAGGGCGGCTCGATCGGATGCGTGGTGCCGTCCACGGTCACCCGCCCCTCCTGCATGATCTCGAGCAGCGCGGCATGGGTCTTGGCGGGCGAGCGGTTGATCTCGTCGGCGAGCAGGATGTGGGTGAACACCGGCCCGGGCCGGAAGCGGAACTCCTGCGTCCGGGCGTCGAACACGGGCTGGCCGGTGATGTCGGAGGGCATGAGGTCGGCGGTGAACTGGATGCGGCCGAAGCGACAGCCGAGGGCCTCGCCGAGGATCCGCACGAGCAGCGTCTTGCCCAGGCCGGGCACGCTCTCGATGAGCACGTGGCCGCCGGCGAACAGCGCCGCCAGCGACAGCCGCACGAACTCCTCCTGCCCCACGTAGACCTTCGCGGCCTCCGCCAGCAGCCGGTCGATCGTCTCGCGGACGAACCCGAACCGCGTCGCATCGACCGGGCCTGCCGATTCCGTCATTTCCATAGGATGCTCCTCGTCGTCGGTGTGTCCCCGGGATCCCCGTTCTACTCGCCCTGCCGCCGCCAGGCCTCGAGCCGCCCCCTGGCGAAGGCCTCGTCCCGCGACTTCCCGAGCAGCGCGGCCAGCGCCTCCACGTGGTGGCCGAAGTCCTGCGGCCGCCCCGTCTCCTCCCGCCGGGGACGGCCGAAGATCGGCGCCTTCCACCAGCAGAAGAGCACGAGCGCGAGCAGGGCCTGGGTGGCGATCCAGGGGTGCGGCTGAATGGCGAGCAGCCGCCACGTGGACGGCTCCGCCTCGTCCTCCTCGGGTGGCCGGACCCGCGCGGAGCCGACGACGACGACCCGCGATTGGGGCGGCAGCAGCGCGACCAGGGCGGCGGCCAGCCGGCGGTTGCCGGGGTCAACGAGGCCGCCGTTGAGCAGCGGCGCGGCCGAGGCGAGGAGGAGGGTGCGGTCGCCGCCGGCAACGCCTGCCCCCGACCGGGAGGCGGCGAACTCGTCCAGCGCGGGCCGCCGTCCCGACTCCACGAGCAGCGGCTCGCCGTCGTGGGTCCAGAGCGGCTTCGCCCCCGGCGGCGGCTCGAGCACCCGCGCGAGCGGCCACCGTGCCGTCACCAGCACCGGGCCGGCCGTGGTCTCGGCCTCGACGGCGATCGGCGGCTCCACCGGCTGCGGGCGGGCCTCGAGGCCGTAGGCCAGCGACGCGACGGCGCCCCGGGCCGGCCGCGGCGCCGGGAAGGTCGCCTGGGCCTCCGATCGCAGCTCGACGGTCGCCCCGCGATGCCGCTCGCGGGCCTGGCCCACCTTGGCCGGTTCGAGCCCCGGCGTCGCCGCCACCGCCTGCCAGTAGTCGATCGCCGCGTCGCTGTCGCGGGCCACGAACACGAGCGTCTGGTCGCCTTCGGCCGCGAGAAACCGGCCGAGCAGTTCCCGCGTCTCGTCCGCGGGCGGGCCGAAGGCGGAGGCGAACACGATCGCCACGTCCGTCCGGCCCACGATCCGTTCGGAGAGGAACCGGCGGGTGCCCGTAGGGTGGCCCGAGTCGCGGAGCAGC
The DNA here is from genome assembly GCA_044368305.1 of Pirellulales bacterium. Taxonomy (GTDB): domain Bacteria; phylum Planctomycetota; class Planctomycetia; order Pirellulales; family UBA1268; genus QWPN01. The sequence continues at coordinate 11,476 of JBIPLS010000080.1, read as the reverse complement.
TGCACGAAGGCCGAGACGCCGTTCAGGCTCTCGCCGCGCACGGTGCCGTAGCGGGTCTCGGGGTCGCGATCGCACCCGGCGGCAAAGCCGCAGACGAGCAGCAGCGCCGCCGGCGCCCGCCACGCCGACGTCCGACCGTTCACCGGACGACGAGGCGGGCGGGTCGGCGTGAGGATCGCGAGCGTGCCAGCGAGCGAACGCATGCCGCCCGCGAGCCGGCGCACCATGGCAAGCGTTACGGAATATCGCCTTGCCCTCTCCGCTGACCTGCGTCCGGCGTTCATGCGGCGGCCTCCCGCGGGCCCGGGGCCGTGAACTCGTGACGCCGGTCCCAGACCGCGGCGAAGTCGGCGGCGGGGACGGGCAGCCGGCCGAACAGGGCGTCCTCGAAGAGCCGGTTCGAGCGGCGAAAGAGGTCGGCGATCTCCGGCGCCGCCGCGGCCGCCTCGGACGCGTAGCGCCGGGTGGTCTTGCCACGGGCCAGTTCGATCACGCCCCGGCCGTGAAGCTGCACGAGCTGCCAGCCGTGGAACAGCACCATGGCGGCCGCACGGTCGCCGGCGGCGGCGAGCCGGGCCGCCTCGGCCAGCAGGTCGCCATCGTGCCGCCGCGCCGCCTCGGGCAGGGCCTCGAGGGCCTCCGCGCCGAGCACGGCGGCCCCCGCGGCAGCCCGCTTTCGGCCGCCGCTCCGCAGGTCGAGGCCGTGCCGCGCGAGCAGCCAGATCGCGGCCGCCACGATGGCCAACAGGAGGGCGATCATCACGAACTTCGCGATCGCGCCGAATCCCTCCATCTGCGGCAGCGACGGTGCGGCCTGCTCCGGCACGACCCGGATCATCGGCCGGTAGGCGTCGGCCTGGGCGTCGTACCAGGGAAAGCTCTGCTTCGCGACCGCGGCCCGGGCTGCGGTCTCGGCCGCGGCGGTCGGCGCCGCCGCGTGCGCCGGGCCGCCGCCGGCCATGATGCACGCCACGACGAGGGCCGCGGCGACGACGGACCGTCCCGGCCGCAAGCCCGCGTAGGTGGCCGGCGCGCGGAACTTCAGCTCCACGTCCCAGCCCTCATGGCGGATCCGGGCGTCGAGGTAGGTGAAGAAGCGGAACACGGCCACGAGGCTGGCGGCGGTCCAGAAGGCGAGCTGGCTCGGCCAGGAGACGAGCGCCCGCACCGCCGCGGTGGCCACATCCCCCGCCTCGCCGTACGGATCGAACATCACCTTCGCCAAGTCCCACGGCGTCCCGCCGCGCCACAGCACCGTGAACGATTCGAGAAACACGACGCCCGCCAGCCAGCCGAGCCCGAGCAGGGCGGCGTCGATGACGATCAGGAGCAGGATCTGGCCGAGGTCGGCCCGCGCGAGCTGGAGGCAGCGGCCGGCGACGGTGCCGGTGCGGCCCCGCTCCAGCAGGATCACGGGGCCGAGATAGTAGGCGGCCGGCAGGAAGAACGGGGCCGCGAGGCAGGTGACCAGGCTGCCGCCGCGGACGAGAACCTGGAACAGCACGAGCGGCCAGATCGCCCCGGCGAAGGCCCGCAGGCAATCCCGCCCGGAGGCGGCCGTGAACCGGTTGCTGAACACGGCCTGTCCGAGGAACAACGTCAGCGGCGCCGTCGCCCACGGCACTTCCATCGCCAGCGCGACCAGGAGCGCGAGCACCGATTCGTCGTCCTCCGGCGCCCCGGCGAACACCGCGCGGTTGAGGACGATCATCGGCAGGACACCGATGGCGGCCGCGACGGCCATGCCCAGCGGACGGCGGCCGCAGAGCATGAGCGCGAGGTCGAGGCATTCAAGAACGCCCCGCGGCCGGACGACGATCTGGAGCCGGTCAATCCGCATGCCGCGGCCTTCCGGCGAGGAGCGTGGGCACCAGCAGGTAGGCCACGAGCAAGGCCGCCGTGAGGATCGCCACGCCGGCCTTCACCGCGTAGGGCAGCGCCGCGGGCGAGATGAAGCCCTCGATGAACGCCGCCAGGAAGAAGAGCACGGTCGCCAGGCCGACGATCTCGAGCGCCTCGGGCGCCGCGTGACGCAAGGCCGCCATCCGGCTCCGTCCCCGGCTGTCGAGGATCGACCAGCCGAGCCGCAGTCCGGCCGCCGCCGAGAGCACCACCGCGGTGAGCTCGAACGGGCCGTGGGCCGTGACGAACGCGGTGAAGTTTCCCGCCTGCGGCGAGACGAGCATGTGGCCGAAGATCGCCCCCAGGAAGAGCGCGTTGAAGGCGAGCACCGCCAGGCTGCCGATGCCGCAGAGAATGCCGCCGGCGAAGCACCGGAGACCGATGCCCGCGTTGTTGAACACGTAGAAGCCGGCCATGAACGACCGCCCCTCGTCGGACCGACCGCTGCCGGGCATCGCGGAATACATCTCCTCCATCTTCGCGAGCGTGCCCTCGCCGGCGACCTCGGTGGCGTACTTGGGACGGGTCGCGGCCGCGGCCAGCGAGCCGAGGAACACACACCAGAAGAGCACCAGGGCGATCCAGAAGCAGGGATCGCAGACCACCCGCCGCGGCACGTCCACGACGAGCGACCGCAGCCAGCCGATGATGCTGAACGACTCGATCCGGTAGAGCTGCGTGTGGGCGTCGGCGACGAGCTGCTGGAGGTGCTCGCGGGTCGCGGGGGGAAACCGCAGCGCCTTGGCCAGCGCCAGGTCGCTGCAGGCCGCCCGATAGCGGCGGGCGAAGGCCGCGGCCCGCTCCGCCTCGACCCGCCGGCCGGCCCGGCCGCGGAGCCAGGCGACGTCTTCCGCCAGCCGCGTCCAGTCGGCGGACCGCTCCTCGATCAGCCGCACGACGTTCATCCCTGCTCTCCGCCGAGCGCCCGGTCGTGGACGGCGCAGACGAGGGCGTCGGGATCGACCGGCGACTGAATCTCCCAGGCCGCGCACAGCCGGTCCGCCGCGAGCTTCGCCAGTTCGTGCCGCCGGGTGGCGGAGAGCGTCGGCCGGCGGGCGACGTATTCCGCCACGGCCTCGGCGAGCACGGGGTCGGGACAAAAACCGGGCGGCACGAGGTCGGCGGCGAAGTTCAGGCCACTGTCGGGCCGCGGCGGCGGCGGCCGCCAGCGGCGGTCGTGCACGACCACCGTTCCGGTGGCCAGGTCGCCGAGCCGCTGCAGCCGCGGCGTGAACGCCATCGCCAAAAGTCCAGGAAAGAACGGCGGCGCGAGATCGGCGGCCCGGACGAGGTTCCGCAGGATCGCCTGGCCGACGTTGATCGAGAGCCCGGTCTGCGACACCGTCCGCAGCCCGAGGGCGAGCTTGCCGAGCGTCTGGCCGTTGTTGAAGGTCTCGAACGCGGCGGCATAGCCCCACCAGAGGAAGAACAGCGCCACGAGAAAGAAGCCGAAGAAGGCCTGGCCGACGACGCCGGCCAGGCTGAAGGGCAGGAACAGCGCGATGCCGACGGCGACGATCACCAGAAAGTCGATCGTGAACGCGACCACCCGCCAGGCCGGCCCCGCGAGCCGGAAGTCGAAGGCGATGTTCTCCGGGCTCACGACCCGGAGCGTGGTGTCGAGCGGCGACGGCGAGGCGGGCATGCGGTGACCGCGGGGGGAGACGGAAGATCAAGACGGATTGTACGCGGCCGTCGGAATGCGTTCAGCAGCCGAACCGGGACCGGACCTCGGCCGCGGTCGCGCCCGCGTCGCCCAGCGCGAAGGCCGCCCGGACCTGGGGGTTCGAGTAGGTGATGATGCCGTAGACGGCCAGGCCGATCGCCGTCGGCGCGCAGTAGCAGGTGGTCAGGCTGACGAGTCCCGCGCACAGGGCCACGATCCCCAGCGTCCGCCGCCGGAACCGGAGGCCGAAGATACCCGCCACGACGTGCAGCACGCCGGCGATCAGGCCGCCCGCGCCCATCACCGCGTAGGTGGCGATCATCATCACCCTGAAGGGCACGGGCGGAGCGGCCCCGCCGAGTTCCCGAGCCGCACCGCCATCCCCGGGCATCTCCGGAAACATGACGGGCACGGCCCCGGCGAGTCCGAGAAGCAAGAGCGCCATCAAGAGTTCGAGCCCGCCCTGCACGATCATCAGGATCGCGACCGGCATCACGTGCCGCACCATGCCGCCGCCGGGCGGCACCTCTTGCCCCGGCAGGCCCGCCGGCCCCGACGCCATGGGCGGGGCGTATGGATTGTCGGCCCCCGCACCGAGAGGCCGGGGGAGCCGCTCGGCGGGATCGGGCATCAGGCGTGCTCCGGCGGCGCGACCGCGGCCCGCACCGCCGGCCGATACATGAAGATCAGGAGCACGACGGGATAGATCATCGACAAACATCCGCCCACCAGTCCGCTGACCGCGCCAACGGCGGCGGCCGCCCGCCCCAGGCCCTCGTCCTGTCCCTGCGCCTGAGCGAGCATCGGCTGCACGATGTACACCCACTGAACGATCATGCCCGCGACCGCACCGACGATCGCATACCAGGCGTAGCCGATCGAGAGCGTGCGGCCCCAGGCCTTGACGAGCAGCAGACCGATGCCGCCGACGATCAGCGCCAACGCCGCCAGGCAGCCGAGCACGATCATCGTCTGCAGGAAGAGGCGATAGGTCGCGTCCGACTCGATCAGGTCGAGCGCCGGATTGGGCATCGTCGGATCCCGCGGCAGGTCCACGAAGAACATCGCCGACGAGGCGGCCGTGCCGCACAGGCCGATCACGCCAAAGACGATATTGAGGATGCCGAATACGAGCAGCGACGTGGGCCGCTGGCCGGTCGGCGCCGGCCCGCCGCTGCCGGGTTCCGGAGAACGGTAGGGGTTCGAGTCCATGGTGGAAGCTCCGGTGGCCTGCGGCGGCATGTCCGCCGAACGGGGGGACATTCTGCCGCTCGCCGGCCGCTGGCACAACCGCCGCGTGTCAGACCGCGTTCAGGATCGCGGCCCACAGGCCGTCGGAAACGAGCAGCCCAGCGCGGGTGAGGTGGACGCGGGCACCGTCGTCGGTCGCCAGGCCCCGGGCCACCCAGCCGGCGATCGCGGCGCCGGCGAGCAGGTCGAGATCGAAGCCGCTCGCCGCACGGAAGGCCGCGCGATCGACGCCGTCGCGCCGCCGCAGGCCGACGACGAGCCGCTCGCGGGCCGCGGCCTCGTCGGTCATCGCGTCGACGTCTCCGGTGCCATCCTCGCCGGCCAGCAGGCGGGCGATCCAGGTCGTCGTGCTGCGGTGGTTCGTGATCCGGGTCCGGCCGTCGAACCGCGCGGCGCCCGGCCCGAAGGCCTCCCACGGCCGCACGTCCCAGTAGGCCTCGTTGTGCCGGCAGCGAAGCCCGGGCCGGGCGAAGTTCGAGACTTCATAATGCTCGAAGCCCGCCGTCGAAAGCCGGTCGATGGCCGTCTCGAACATCGCCCGCTCGAGGTCGTCGGCGACGGGCTGAAGCCGCCCACGGCGCCGGGCCGCCTCGAACGCCGTGCCCCGCTCCCAGGTCAGACAATAGACGGACACGTGACCCACGCCGAGGGCCACCGCCGCCGCCAGATCCCGCTCGACGGCGGCGAGCGATTGGCCCGGCGCGGCCGTCATCAGGTCGAGGTTCACCGTCAGCCCTTGGTCGAGCAGCCGGCCGACGGCGGCCCGGACGTCGGCGGGCGCGTGGTCGCGGTCGAGTGCGCGGAGCGTGGACGCGTCGAGCGACTGGCCGCCGAGGCTCACGCGGGTCACCCCGCAGTCCCTGACCGCCGCCACGAAGGCGTCCGTGACGTCGAGCGGGTTGGCCTCGACGGTGATCTCGGCCCCGGCCGCCGGCACGAGCCGCCCGTGCAGGAGCGCGAACAGCCGCCGCAGGCCGTCGGGGCCGAGGTGCGACGGCGTGCCGCCGCCGACGTAGAGCGTCTGCAGGTCGAGCGGTTCCGCCACCCGCTCCAGTTCGCGGCCGAGCGCGGTGAAGTAGCGATCGACGAGATCGTCGCGGTCGGCCACGAGCGCGAAGTCGCAGTACCCGCAGCGGTGCCGGCAGAAGGGAACGTGCACGTATGCCGAGCGGACGGTCATGCCGGTCAGTATGCCGGCCGCGTCAACTCACTGCCCCTGCCCCAGCGAGAAGCCGGGCTCGCCGTCGAAGGTGCAGAGATGCTCGGTCTTGATGAAGTCGATGCCGGCCTTGGCGAGGCGGCCGAGCAGTTCAGCGATCGCGGAGTGCGCGAGCGTCTTGCCCTGCTCCACCGTGAACCGGCACCGCCAGTGGTCCGTGCAGAAGGTCTCCGGCAGTCCGCCCGGCCACACCTTCACGCCGCGGTTGGTGATCATGGCCAGCGTCAGGCCGCCCCCCGCCTCCGGCTTCATCCGCGCCGCCAGGGCGTCGGCCGCGATGCCCGGGGCGTCCACGAAGACGTCGATCCCGACGGTCTCCTTCTTCGCCCGGGCCTTCGGCCGCCACGTGGGCAGGTTCATCTGCGGCCGATCGGCATAGTCGGCGGCCCGCAGCGTCGTGGGCCGCTGGCCGATCCTGGCGATCACCGCATCGGCGAACTCCCGCGTGCCCACCTTCTGCTTCGACACCCCCTCCTCGAAGATGTCGTAGGTGTGGACGCCGTCCTCGATCGTCTTCAGCCAGGCGTTGTGCACCCGCTCGGCGACGTCCGCCTGGCCGACGTGGACGAGCATCTGCACACCGCCGAGGAGCAGGCCCGAGGGGTTGGCGAGGTTCTGCCCGGCGCGGCGCGGCGCCGAGCCGTGGATCGCCTCGAACATCGCGCAGTGCTCGCCGATGTTGGCCGAGCCGGCGAGGCCCACCGACCCCGCGATCTCCGCCGCCACGTCGGAGAGGATGTCGCCGTACAGGTTCGGCATCACGATGACGTCGAACTGGCCGGGATTGTCGGCCAGCTTCGCCGCCCCGATATCGACGATCCAGTGCTCCTTCTCCAGATCGGCGTACTCGGCGCCGATCGCGTCGAACACCTTGTGGAACAGGCCGTCGGTGAGCTTCATGATGTTGTCCTTCGTGAAGCAGGTCACCTTCTTGCGGCCGTGGGCCCGGGCGTATTCGAACGCGTAGCGGACGATCTTCTCGCAGCCCGGCCGGCTGATGATCTTCAGGCACTGCACCACCTCGTCGGTCTGGCGGTGCTCGATGCCGGCGTACAGATCCTCCTCGTTCTCGCGGATGATCACGAGATTCATGTGCGGGTGCTTCGTGGCCACGAACGGCGCGTAGGCCGCGCACGGCCGCACGTTGGCATACAGGCCGAGCGTCTTGCGGACGGTGACGTTCAGGCTCTTGAAGCCCCCGCCCTGCGGCGTCGTGATCGGCGCCTTGTAGAACACCTTCGTCCGCCGCAGGCTGTCCCAGGCCTCGGGGGCGATGCCCGCGCTGTTGCCCGCCAGATAGACCCGCTCGCCGATGTCGATCGGCTCGAAGGCGAGCCGGGCCCCGGCCGCCACGAGGATCCGCAGGCTGGCCTCCATGATCTCGGGGCCGATCCCGTCGCCGAACGCGACCGTCACGGGCGTGGCACCGGTCGCCGGCTGCTTCAGGGTGGCGAGAAAGGCCTCGTGGCTGGACTGCAGGCTCATCGGTCACGGTCTCCGGGAACAGGGGGATGGACGGGGAAGGCAGGATAGCCGACGCCCCGGCGGATCCCAAGCGGCCCGCTCAGAGCCAGATCCGCAGCCGCCCGTCGAGCATGTCGGGCAGCTTCTTGGCGATGATCCGCCGGATGCGGTCGTCGGTGTAGCGGGTGGAGAAGTGCGTGGCGATCACCAGTTCGTTGCGGAACCTCGCCCGCCGGGCGAGCAGGTCGTCGAGATGCATGTGGCCGAACTTGTGGATCTTCTCCTTGCGGTGCGCGTGGGCCACGAACGTCAGCTCCGTGATCAGGATCATGGCCTCGAACATCGCCGGGCAGCGGTCGAGCCCCTCCGGGGCGCTGTCGCCCAGGTAGGCCACCAGCGGCGTCCGCACCTCGTGGGTCACGTCCACGCCCGAGAGCCGCAGGTCGCGGATCTTGTCTCCCGGCAACCCCTGGAGTTCGTGCTTGAGCTTGCGCCGCCGCTCCCAGACGACGAACCCCACGCTCGGCAGCGTGTGACAGGTGGGCGAGACGGTCACCACGTGCTCGCGGGAGAGCTCGATCTCCTCGCCCGGCCGCGCGGGCAGGAGCGTGCAGGGCAGCCGCCCCCGGTCGAGCCGCGACACGGCCCGGAGCAGCTTCTCGATCGGCTCGATGGCCGACTCCGGCAGGTAGATCGTGGGGGGCTCCATCTTCATCATCCGCCGCCGGGCCACGTACACCGGCAGGGCGGCGATGTGGTCGAGGTGGGTGTGGGTCACGAACCAGGTGCTCGTGGCCATGAAGCCCCAGGGCTGCGTCCCCAGGTCGAAGCCCAGCTTGAGCTCCGGGATCCGCCAGCAGCTCTGCACGGCCGCGCGGGAGTAGCCCTCGACGGTGAGCCCCTTGTGGACGAGCGTGCGGAAGGGAGAGTTGTCGATCATGCGGGCACCGGTGCCGATGGGACGGCGATCGGCGGGGTGGCCGCGGGCCGCTCCAGCCAGATCTCCTCGAACAGCCGCTCTTGCCGCGTGGCGAGCCGGCCGCGGCGGACGAGCTCCAGCACCGCCAGGAAGGTGCCGACGACCCGCGACTTCGGCATCTCGTCGTCGAACAGGGCCGTGAACGCCACCCGGCCCAGCTCCTGCACGAGGGCCTCGATCCGCTCGACGTGCCGTTCGATGGGCACGTCGTCCTGGATGATCTGCCGCGGCCGCCGCCGCTCCCGCTTGCGGAGCACCCGCGACATCGCGCCCACGAGATCCCAGACGTGCACGTCGGCGATGGTCACCGGCGCGGGCGTGCCGCGGGCGGCGGGCTCGGCGGCCACCCGGGGGAACCGCAGCTCCCACTGCCGGGCACGATCCTCGAGGATCGCGGCGGCGTCGCGGAACTGCTTGTACTCGAGGAGCCGCTGCACGAGATCCTCGCGGACGAGCTCCGCCGGCTCCTCCGTCTCCTCGGGCCGGGGAACCAGGGCCCGGGCCTTGATCTCCAGGAGGACGCTGGCCAGCTCCACGAACTCTCCCACCTGGTCGATGGCCAGCTCCTCCAGCACGTCGAGATAGGCGATGAACTCCGCGGTGATCCGCGCGATCGGCACCTCCGTCACGTCCACCTCGTGCTTCTTGACGAGATAGAGGAGCAGGTCCAGGGGACCGGCGAAGACCTCGAGATCGACCTTGAATTCCACGCGCTGCCTCGGCGGCTGCCTTCCGGTGAACGATTGCGGTAGTCTGGCATTATGGACGGGCGGCACCAACGGCAGATCGAAACCCTCTGGGCCCCGTGGCGTCTCGGCTACGTGCAGGGGCAGGAACGCGGCGCGCCGCCCGCCGCCGTCGAGCCCGTCCGCTGGCGGGCGGGGGCCGAAGCGGCCTGCTTTCTCTGCCGGGCGGCCGCGGCCGATCCCGGCCACGACCGCGGCCTGGGCGTGGTCGAGCGGACGGCGCGATCGGTCGTCGTGGTCAACCGGTTTCCATACTCCAACGGCCACCTGCTGGTGGCGCCGCTCGACCACCGGCCGAGCCTCGCCGACCTCGACGACGACCAGCTGCTCGACCTGCAGCGTTGCCTCGCCCGCTGGTGTGGGCTGATCGAGCGGACGATGCAGGCCCAGGGCTTCAACGTCGGGCTGAACCTCGGCGCCGTGGCGGGCGCGGGCGTTCCCGGCCACCTCCACTGGCACCTGGTGCCGCGCTGGACGGGGGACGTGAACTTCATGCCCGCGGTGGCCTCGGTTCGCGTGCTGCCCCAGGCGCTCGACGCCCTCTGGGAGCAGCTCACGGCCGCGGGGCGGACGCCATGACGCCCCTCGGCTGGCGGGAACGCGAGCGGCTGCTCCTGGCGCCGTGGGCGATGCCCGCGGCCGAGTCGGCCGGCCGCGTCCACGCCGAGCCGCCGCATCCCTTCCGCAGCCCCTACCAGCGGGACCGCGACCGGATCGTGCACTCGGCAGCCTTCCGCCGGCTGGCGCACAAGACGCAGGTCTTCACCGGCTACCACGGCGACTACCACCGTAGCCGCCTCACGCACACGCTCGAGGTGACGAGCATCGCCCGCACGCTGGCCCGGGCGCTGGCCCTCAACGAGGATCTCGTGGAGACGCTCGCCCTGGGCCACGACATCGGCCATCCGCCCCTCGGCCACGCCGGCGAGGACACGCTCGCCGAGCTGCTGGCCGCCGACGGCGGCTTCAGCCACAACGCCCAGGCCCTGCGGATCATGGAGCTCCTCGAGCACCGCTACCCAGGCTTCCCGGGCCTCAACCTGTCCCGCGAGGTGCTCGACGCCCAGGCCACGCGGAAGAAGGACGGCACCGCTGCCCCGCCGCTGCTCGAGACGCAGGTGGTGGATGCCGCCGACTCGATCGCTTACGACACGCACGACGCCGACGACGCCGTCGAGCTCGGCCTGGTGTCGATGGAGGAGCTGCTCGATCTGCCGCTGGTGGCCGAGGCGGCGGCCCGCGTGGCCGAACGGCAGGAGCCGCTGGCGGGGCCCGAACTGCGGCACACCGTCCTCCACGAGCTCGTGGACATGCAGGTGGTCGGCCTCATCGAGCACACCCGGGCCACGCTCGAAGCCGCGGGCATCGACTCCGTGGCGGCGGTCCGGGCGGCAGGACGCGACGCGGGCGGCCGCACCCGCCGCCTCGTCACCCACGAACCCGCCGTGGCCGCCGGCAAGCGGGAGCTGGAGCGGTTCCTGTTCGAGCGGGTGTATCGCAGCGAGCGGGTCCTGGAAGTGCGCGTCCCGGCGCAGCGCCGACTGTCCAGCCTGTTCGCCTGGTACTGCGACCATCCCGACGCCCTGCCGTCCGGCTTTCGCCGCCGGGCCGACGCCCTCGGCCTGCGCCGCAGCGTGGCCGACTACATCGCCGGCATGACCGACCGCTTCCTCGAACACGACCACCACCGCCGGCTCGGGGCGTGAGCCGCGGCCGCCGGGAAAGATCCGGGCCGGGATGGTAGTCTATCGGTCCCGCCCGTCCGCATCTCTTCTCGTCCCCGTCGGTCGTCAGCCCTATGGCCCTCATCATCCTCCGCGCGATCTTCGTGATGGTGTCGGTCGGCATTGCCGTCCTGATCTTCAATTCGACGGCGATGTGGGAATCGGCGCCCATGGACCAGGTCCAGTGGATGCCCTGGATCGTGCTCGCGGGCATGACCGCCCTGCCGCTGGTGGTGATGGGCATCGATGCCGGCATCCGGCGCAAGGATCTGACCACGATCACGGCCGTCTACTTCGGACTGCTCATCGGCGTGCTGCTGACCTACGTCGCGATGCTCGCCCTGTCGCCGGTGCTGCCGCCCAACCGCAGCCACCCTGCCTGGAACTGGCTGCCGCTGATCCTCGGCTGCGTGCTGTGCTACGTGTGCACGAGCCTCCTGCTGCAGACCCGCGAGGACTTCCGCTTCCTGATCCCGTTCGTCGAGTTCGCCCGGGATGTCCGCGGCCTGCGGCCCAACGTCCTCG
>JBIPLS010000079.1:0-14431 GCA_044368305.1 Pirellulales bacterium | reverse complement strand
CTCCGCGAGCGGCGAATCGAAGCCGGCCGCCGCAGCGGGCTCGGCCCGGTGGCCCTTCCCGGGCTCGGCCCGGTGGCCATAGTGCGCGCCGTCGTACCGCGCCAGGTTGCTCGACGCCTCGCACGGGGCGATGAGGTAGTAGGTCGGGATGCCGTACTTCGCGTGCGGCAGTTCGACGTCGTGGATCGTCGCCCCGGCCGCCTTGAAGGCGGCGAACGCCTCCTCGACGCCCCGTGCCACCTCGGGGTCGAGCCCGGCCGCGAAATGGGCGGCCACACGGCCGATCCGCAGGCCGGTCAGCGGTTGCTCGAGCATCTCGGTGTACCTCGGCACCGCGTCGCGGAGCGACGTCGAGTCGCCCGGATCGTGGCCCGCGATCGTCTCCAGCACCAGCGCGCAGTCGGCCGCCGACCGGGCCATCGGCCCGATCTGGTCGAGGCTGGAGGCGAAGGCCACGAGGCCACGGCGGCTGACGGTGCCGTAGGTCGGCTTCAGGCCGGTGATGCCGCACAGCGCCGCGGGCTGGCGGATCGAGCCGCCCGTGTCGGAGCCGATCGCCACCGGGGCCATGTCGGCCGCGACGCTGGCCGCGGAGCCGCCGCTGGACCCGCCCGGCGCCCGGGCCAGATCCCAGGGGTTGTGCACCGGGCCGAAGGCCGAGTTCTCGCTGGAGCCGCCCATCGCGAACTCGTCCATGTTCGTCTTGCCCACCACCACCGCGTCGGCGGCCCGCAGGCGGCGGACCACCTCGGCGTCGTACGGCGGGCGGAAGTTCTCCAGCATCCGCGAGGCGCAGGTCGTCGGCATGTCGGCCGTGCACAGGGCGTCCTTCACCGCGACGGGCAGGCCGGCGAGCGGCCCGAGCGGCCGGCCCGCCTTCCGCCGGGCGTCGATCTCCGCGGCCCGGGCGACGGCCCCCGCGCGATCCACCTTCAAGAACGCGTTGACACGGCCGTCGACGCGGGCGATCCGGTCGAGGAAAGCCTCGACGCACTGCACCGCCGAGAGGTCTCCTTGGCGGACGGCCGTGACCAGATCGACGGCGGAGAGATCGAGTGGCTGCATGGCGACGCCGGGATGGATCAGGCGGCTCCCGACTCGCCGAGCACCGCCGGCACCAGGAAGCACTCGCCGTCGTGCCGCGGGGCCGATTGCAGCGCCTCGGCGGTCGTCAGGCAGGGCCGCGGGTCGTCCGGCCGGAAGACGTTCGCTGCGTCGAGCGGATGGGCGAGCGGTTCGACGGCCGAGGTGTCCACTTCGCCGAGCTGTTCGACGACGCCGACGATCTTCGTCAATTCGCTCGTCATCCGGTCCAGTTCCTCCGGGGACAACGCCAGCCGCGCGAGCGAGGCGACCTTGGCGACGGCCTCCCGGGAGATGGACATGGCGGATGCGGGCGACGGGGCTTACGGACGGGCCCGCGGGCCGGACGGCACCGCCTCTTCGGCCGCCGGGCGGGCCGCCTTCTCCACCTTTGGCAGACGGAACGGCTTCTGGCGGACCAGTTTCGTCACCTTGCCGCCCTTGATGCACTGCGTGCACACGAGCAGCGTCGAGTTCGTGCCGTTGCCCACGGTGACCCGCAGCCGCTGGAGGTTCGGCTTGAACTTCCGCTTCGTGATGCCGGTGACCTTCGTGCCCACGCCGCCCAGGTACTTGGCCTTGCCGCGGATCGTGACCTGATTGCCGACGGAAAAGCCCTTGCCGCAGACCTGACAGGAACGTGCCACGGAACCACTCGAGCGGGAGGCGGGAATGTTCGAAAACGAAGCCGAGAGCATACCCGCCGGCGATTTTCCGGCAAGAGCGGCCCGATTTCGGCCCGTCAGGGCGGCGGCATCGAGGCGACCAGCGCGGCCACCTTCTGCCAGGCGGTCCAGCCGCCGACGAGGACGAAGCCCGCGGCGGACAGCCACAAGAGCCCGTCGAACGCCCACGACGGGCGGAGCCGCGGGTCAGGCCGGCCGTAGCGAAAGAAAATCACCGCCACTGCCAGCCCCGCCAGCATCACCGCCTGCGCCACACCGCTGGCGAGCACCATCTCCACGGGCTCGCGGATCGCGATCGCCAGCCCGAGGGCCACCAGCGGCCAGGCCACGGCCACCCGCCTGGTCCACGCCCTGCGGCCGGCGTCGTCGCCGCGGATCAGGCCCGCGAGCACGAGGCCGTCGCCGATGATTCGGGCGTTGCCGTCGGCCGCGGCGAACAGCGTCGAATAGAGCACCGCGAAGGCGCCGACGAGAAACACGTCGGCGGCCCTCGGCCCGAACACGGGGGCGTACATCGCTCCCAGCGTCCGCACCATCTCGCCGCCCGCCGGCCGCAGCCCCAGCCGGCCGAGCGTGGCCGCGCCGAGGAGGTAGAAGGCGATCGTCACGGCCGTATAGACCACCATCGAAGACCAGGCGTCCACCTGCAGGACGCGGATCCATCCCCGGGCCCGGGCGGCCCAGGCGGGCGTGTCGTCCCGCGGCCCCACCGCCCGGCCGTAACCCTTCTCCAGGCACCAGTAGGGGTAGAACATCAGCTCCGACGCCCCGACGCCGATGATGCCGAAGGTGGCCAGGCCCGTCGCCAGCGGCGATCGGCCCGCCACGGCGGGCGGGATCGAGGGCACCAGGCCGCCGGCGAGTTCGGCTCGCGAGATCGCCCAGGTCGGATCACCCTGCAGCAGCGCGAGGGCGCAGAGCGTCACGGCCACGAACGTGCCCACGAGCACGAGCGACACCCGCTCGATCACCCGGTAGCGGCCGATCGCGAGCAGGCCCGACGTGACGATGGCCGTGCACGCGGCCCAGAGGGTCTCGTCGGCCGGCCGCGGCAGCGCCCGGGCCTCGGCCTCGAGGCCGTCCACGCGGTCGCGGAGCCTGGCGGCAGCGGCCGGATCGCCACTCCGGTCCGCCGCCGCGGCGGCGATCCGCTCCGCGGTCAGGGCGTCGTGCACCCGATTCCAATCGCGGCCAGCGGCGGAGAGCGGCGCGGCCGCCGCGAGGGTCTGGGCGACGCCCATGAGGATGCCCCCCTGCTGCACGACGATCAGCATCGTCATCGCCGCCCAACCCCAGAACATCCAGCCGCGGCCGCCGAGCCGCGGGCCGGGCACGGAGTCGAAGGCCGCCAGCGGGGTGCGTCCCCAGGTGAGCGCGGCCCGGCCGATCTCGATCTGGGCGGCCACCTTGATCCCGCAGCCCAGCGCGATCAGCCAGAGGAGCCGGAAGCCCGCCTCCGCACCGGCGGTCGTGGCGGCGATCAGCTCGCCCGAGCCGACGATGCAACTGGCCAGGACGATCCCCGGGCCGAGGGCGGCGAGCGTCTCGCGCGGCGTCCGCGGCGGATCGCGGGTTCCTTCGACCGGCGGCGTCATGGCCGACACGATACCCGGCGCCGCGGCGCCGCGCCAGCCCGGCCCGCAGGTTCAGCCCCGCGGCGGGCCGCCGCCGGCGGGGAGGCGGGCCAGCACGGCCTCGTGCAGCAGGCCGTTGCTGGCCACCCCGTCGCCGGCGTCGATGCGATCGCGGCCGGACCAATCGGTGAACCGCCCGCCGGCCTCGGCGACGACGGTCTCGACCGCGGCGGCGTCCCACTCGTTCATCAGCGGGTCCACCATCACGTCGGCCCGGCCCGTCGCCACCAGGAGGTAGCCGTAGCCGTCGCCCCAGGTGCGGACCACCCCGCAGTCGGCCTCCAGCCGGTCGCGGGCCGCGCCCCCGGCGGCCGCGCCGCCGCTCCAGCGGGCGAACGAGGTGAAGTCGCTCGAGCAGAGCAGCGCGGCCGCGAGCCCGGCCCGCGTCGAGACCCGCGCGGGCACCGGCGCCGCGGCCCCGCGGACGTGCCAGGCGCCGCCGCCGCGGGCCGCGTGCACGGCCTCGTCGAGGGCTGGGATGGCGATCACGCCGATCACGCCCCGGCCTGCATGCCGGCAGCCGACGAGCGTGGCGTAGAGCGGGACGCCGCGGATGAACGATTTCGTGCCGTCGATCGGATCGACGACCCACTCGTAGCCGCTCGTGCCGGGTGTGGCGCCGGTCTCCTCGCCGAGGAAGGCGTCGTCGGGAAAGCGGCCGAGCAGTTCTCGGCGGAGCACGGCCTCCGCGGCTCGGTCGGCTTCCGTGACGGGTGAAGCGTCGGATTTCGTGTCCACGACCAGCCCGGCGGCGCCGAACCAGCGGAGCGTCTCGGCACCCGCGCGGCGGGCCGCCGCGATCGCGACGTCCAGGCGGGCGGCGACGGGAGCCGGGACGGCGGCGGTCTTCATGGCGCCGCGGCTCCCGGTGTCGCGGCCGGCGTCCGCAGCGACGCCACGAGCAGCAGGGCCGCCCCGATCACCAGCCAGGTGTCGGCGAGGTTGAAGATCGGCCAGTCGATGACTCCCGGGACGACGACGTGGATCCAGTCGCGGACCGCCAGCACCGGGCCGCCCAGCCGTTCCGGGGGCGCGTGCCAGGTCAGGCCCGGCAGGCCGAGCCGGTCGTAGAGGTTGCCGACGATGCCGCCGACGATCAGGCCGAGCGCGGCGACGAGCCTGTGGTCGGTCCGGGTGGCGGGGCGGGCCATCATCACCAGGATGCCGATGATCGCCGCCACCGACACGGCGGCGAACGCCATGCCCATGCCCTGCCCCATGCCGAACAGCGCCCCTTCGTTGAGGTTGGTTTCCAGCCACAGCACGCCGTCCACCAGCGTGATCGGCGGGCTGGTGCCGGGCATGCCGAGCCGCCGGAAGACGAGGTGCTTGGTCAGCAGGTCGCCGCCGGCCGCCAGCACCGCGATGGCGGCGAACAGCGGCCACCCCAGGCCGGAAGCGGACATGCGGACTCCTTCCCGTGGTGCCGATCCCCGCTCCGCGGGATCACCGCGGCTGGCGGGGCCGCCCGCCCCCTTCGCCCCGCTCCTCGCGCTCGGCGCAGCGGATGCAGAGCGACGCGAACGGGATCGCCTCGAGCCGCTTCTTCGAGATCACGGCCTGGCATTCCTCGCAGATGCCGAACGACCGGGTCCGGATGCGGTCGAGCGCCCGCTCGACAAGTTCCAGGGTGCCCTCCTCGGTGGCCATCAGGCTGAGCGTGAACTCCTGCTCGAAGGCATCGGAGCCGATGTCGGCCATGTGGATCGGCATGCTCGACAGGTCGCCGCTGGCCTCCGAGCGGGTCTTCCGCAGGGCCGCGTCGGCCATCGTCGAGACGTCGCCGCGGAGTCGGGCCCGCATCGACTCGAGGGCCGCCTTGAAGACCTTGATCTCCGCCGCTTTCATGGCCTCGTCCGCCTGCCGGATGCCTGGGTCGCGACGCGAATGGTTTCGCACCGCCTAACCCAGCGATTCTAAACGCCCCCTGGCCGGGCTGTCAAACTGGCAGGCTTCCGAACGCGTCCTGCCGGCCGCCACATTCGTCACGGCCGGCAAACCTTGCTGGGCGCGGTGGGGTGACCTACCTTTGAGCCCGTCGGGGCCGCGTTCCCGACGAGTCCCCTCACCGGTCGGCCGCCGCCTGCCGATGCAAAGGGGCATCGATCGGAGGCTTCTCTTGGCCGTCGCCGCCCGCACCGACCTCGCCTTCCAGCAGTGCATCGATCCGGCCTGCGCGGCGACCTTCTCGGTGGACGAGGTGCTCACCGCCTGCCCCGCCTGCGGCAACCTGCTCGACGTCGAGTACGACTGGGACCGGCTGCGGCCCCCGAACTCGTTCGAGCATTTCGAGCGGAAGTGGATGCGGCGTGGCGACCCGCTGGCCTTCAGCGGCGTGTGGCGGTTCCACGAACTGCTGCCCTTCGCCCCCCGGGAAGCGGTGGTCACCATCGGCGAGGGCCAGACGATGTGCCCGCCGTCCGACGGCGTGGCCGCCTACGTGGGCCTGAACGCCGGCCGCCTGTTCCTCCAGTACGAGGGCCTCAACCCCTCGGGCTCGTTCAAGGACAACGGCATGTCGGCCGCCTTCACCCACGCGCGGATGATCGGGGCCCGCCGGGCGGCCTGCGCCTCGACGGGCAACACCAGCGCCTCGCTGGCCGTCTACTGCGCCGTCACCCGGCTGATGCGGGCGATCATCTTCATCGGCTCGGGCAAGATTTCCTCGGGCAAACTCTCCCAGGCCCTCGACTACGGGGCGCTGACGATCCAGATCGCCGGCGACTTCGACGACGCCATGGCCCGGGTCAAGGAGGTCTCCGGAAGGCTCGGGATCTACCTCGTCAATAGCGTCAATCCCTTCCGCCTGGAGGGACAGAAGACGATCATGTTCCGGGTGCTGGAGTCGCTCGGCTGGGAGGTGCCCGACTGGATCGTGGTGCCCGGCGGCAACCTCGGCAACTCCAGCGCCTTCGGCAAGGCCTTCGCGGAATTGCGGAAGCTGGGGCTCATCGACCGAGTGCCGCGGCTGGCGGTGATCAACGCCGCCGGCGCCAACACGCTCTACGAACTTCACGAGCGCCGTGGCCTCCGCTGGCAGGGCGGCCGGGCCGACCTCGCCCCCGCCTGCCACTACTACGACGAGCTCGACCGCGCCGACCGCCGGGCCGACACGATCGCCAGCGCCATCGAGATCAACCGGCCGGTGAACCTCAACAAGTGCTTGCGGGCGCTGGAGGTCTGCGACGGGGTGGTGCGGCAGGTGAGCGAGCAGGAGATCCTCGACGCCAAGGCGCAGGTGGGGGCCGGCGGCCTGGGCTGCGAGCCGGCGAGCGCCGCGAGCGTGGCCGGTGCGCGGCAGCTCGTGGCCGAGGGCGTGATCGGCCGCGACGAGCGGGTGGTCTGCATCCTCACCGGGCACCAGCTCAAGGATCCGACCGCCACGGTCGCCTACCACACCACCGACCAGAAGCTCTTCAACGACGTGCTCGGCAGCCGCGGCGTGAGCCGGGCGAGCTTCGCCAACAGGGCCGTGACCGTGGGCAACCGCGTGGATGAGATCGTCCAGGCGATCGACCTCTACGGCTGATCACGCCGTCGTTCCCATCCGCCCGCGGCCGCCGTCGCGGCCCACATGCAGGAGGCATCGGTGACCGCCAGCCCGCTCCGTCTCGTCGTCCACGGTGCCGCCGGCCGCATGGGCCAGCGGGTGATCGCCTGCGCCGCCGCCGACACGCCCCCGTGGCGACTCGTGGCCGCGGTCGAGCGGGAGGGGCATCCCCGGGCCGGCGCCGACGCCGGCACGCTCGCCGGCATCGCCGCGGCGGGCGTCGCGGTCGCCGCCGACTGGGACGCGGCGGCCGACGTGGTGATCGACTTCTCGCTTCCCGAGGCCGTGGCGGGCATCGTGGCGCGGTGCGTGCGGGCGAAGCTGCCGCTCGTCGTGGCGACGACCGGCCTCGAGGCCGCGGAGCACGCGGCCATCGCCGCCGCCGCCAGGACGATCCCCATCCTCCAGTCGCCGAGCATGAGCCTGGCCGTGAACATCGCCATGGATCTTGCGGGGCGAGCGGGGTCGCTGCTCGCGCGGGTCGGCGGGCGGACGGACGTCGAGATCATCGAGTGCCATCATCGCCACAAGGAGGATGCGCCGAGCGGCACGGCGCTGAAGTTCGGGGCCATCGTCCGCGAGCAGATGGGGCAGGCCCGCGACGTGCACGGCCGCGCGGGCCGGCCGGGCGGCCGGCCGGCCGATGAGATCGGCTACCACGCCGTGCGGGCCGGCGACAATCCCGGCGAGCACACGATCCTCTTCGGCATGGACGGGGAGTCGTTCGCCGTGAACGTGCGGGCGACCAACCGCGACTGCTACGCCCGCGGGGCCCTGGCTGCGGCCCGCTTCCTGGCGGGCCGGCCCGCGGGGCTGTATTCGATGCGAGACGTGCTCGGCATCGCCTGAGTGGATCGCGGCGGGCGGCGGCCTCAGGGCGGCGGCTGCTCGGCGAACCGGTCAGGGTCGTCGTGGCGGCGCATCTCGTCCCACAGCAGGCGCCGCATGGCAGCGAGCGTCTCCGCGTGCCGCGGGTCCGCGGCCAGGTCGTGTTGCGTCGCCGTCGGTGCCACGCCGGACGCGGCGCGCACGGCCGGGGAGTCGTGCGCGGCGAGCAGTTCGTGGGGATTGTCCCGCAGATCGAAGAGCTGGGTGCGGCGCGTGCCCAGGTGGGGCATCTCGATCTCCACGAGCTTCCAGTCGCCGCGGCGAACGGCCCGCAGCCCCGGGGCCCCGTCGCCACAGTACACGCCGTAGAGGACGTCCCGCACGGTCGCGGTTCGGCCCTCCAGCACCGGCAGGAAGCTGCGGCCCTCGTTGGTGGCCGGTGCCTCGATGCCGGCGATGTCGCACAGCGTGCCGAGCACGTCGAGGAGGTAGACGTTGCCGGGCGCCCGCGACCCGGGCTTCACGCCGGGGCCCTTCACGATCAGCGGCACCCGCCAGGAGTGCTCGTAGAGGTTCTGCTTGCCCATCAGCCCGTGGCGGCCGACGGCGATCCCGTGATCCGACGTGTAGAAGATCCAGGTGTTCTCGAGTTCGCCGAGGGCCGCGAGCCGATCGAGCACGCGGCCGACCTGGATGTCGATGTTCTCGCCGCAGGCGCACTCCCGACCCTTCTCGTTTCGGATCGTGGCCGGATCGCGGCGTTCCCACACGCCGCTGACCTGCGTCTCGTCGCGGCGACCGGTCCTGTTCAGCGGAAACGGGTGGGCCGGAAGCCAGTTCACGGGCAGGGGCGGCTGACGGTCGGAGGCCGGCGGCAGGCTGGCGGAGTCGGCGTGGTTCGCGGCGCCGTAGCGGGCGAGCAGTTCCGGCGTCCCGTCCCGCGTGTCGTGCGGGTGCGAGAAGCCGAGGTAGATGAAGAAGGGGTCGCGGTCGCCGCTCCGCTCCCGGTCGGCGAGGAACTCGAGCACGCGGTCGGCGTGCCAGGCGCTGCCGCCCTCCGGCGTGCCGCCCCGCTTCGTGGCGTCGTGTCGCACCGTGAACCTGCGGCTGGCCGCCTCGTAGCAATTGTCGGCCTTGCAGGTCCGCATCGTGTCGTACCCGGCCCGGTTGAAGACCGCGGGAATCGTCGAGTCCGCGATGTCCGCCGGGCAGCGCGGGTCGTCGGCGACGGAGGGCGGTTGCCCGTCGGGGGGGCGGAAGGCCGTGATGGGCAGGTGCCAGAGCGTGCGGCCGGTCATGAGCATGTGCCGGCTCGGCACGCAGACGGCGCTGATGAACGAGCCCATGTGGTAGGCCGCGTCGATGACCATGCCCTCGGCGGCCAGCCGATCGATCACCGGCGTGCGCATCGGGGCGGCCGGGTCGTAGGCCGCGAGATCGAAGGGCGACTGGTCGTCGGCGATGATGAAGAGGATGTTGGGCCGCGCCGGCCGCGGCGGTGCCGCTGCGGCCGGCCGCCCGGGCCCCGGCACCGCGAGGGCGATAAGGGCGACGACGGCGGCCGGGCAGCGGAATGGCATGGACGGGCGGAGGGCGGCGGCTGCGAAACCGGACTACTATACTCCCGTTCCGCGGTTCTCGGGTTTTCCTTCTGCTTCTCCAGGGACGTTCGCATGACTCCATCCGCCCTCCGCTCCCGTCGCACGTTCCTCGCCGGCGTCGGTCTCGCGGCCGGCTCGGCCCTGGCGATCGAGCCCTTCGCGCGCATCGGCGGGCCGCGGTTCCGCCTCGGCCTGGCGGCCTACTCGTTCCGACAGTACTTCCACTGGAACCGGGGCAAGGAGCAGCCCGTCCCGGCCCCGCCGGCCCGGCGGCTGACGCCCGAGACGTTCGTGGACATGGCCGCCGACCTGGGCTGCGACGCGGCCGAACTGACGAGCTACTTCTTCCCCCCCGACGCGACCGCCGACGACATGCGGGCCCTGCGCCGCCATGCGTTCCTGCGGGGCATCGCCATCAGCGGCAGCGCGGTGGGCAACGTCTTCACGAAGCCGCGCGGCCCCGAACTCGACGCCCAGATCGCCGCCGTCAGTTCCTGGATCGACAAGACCGCCGCCCTCGGGGCGCCCCACCTGCGCGTGTTCGCCGGTCCGCTGCCGGCGGACGGCACGCTCGACGAGGCGCGGCGCTCCTGCATTGCGGCGCTCGAGGCCTGCGCCGAGCAGGCCGGCCGCGCGGGCGTGATGCTCGGGCTGGAGAACCACGGCGGCATCGTGGGCACGGCCGACGGGTTGCTGGCGATCGTCGCGGCCGTGAAGAGCCCCTGGCTGGGCGTGAATCTCGACACCGGCAACTTCCACGTGGCCGATCCCTATGCGGAGCTCGCCCGCTGCATCCCCTACGCGGTGAACGTCCAGCACAAGGTGGAGGTGCAGCGGGCCGAGGGGGGCCCCAAGGAGCCCGCCGACGCCGCCCGGGTGGTGAAGCTCCTGCGGGACGGCGGCTACCAGGGCTTCGTCACGCTCGAATACGAGGCGGCCGCGGACCCGTTCGTGGCGGTGCCGGCCCACCTGCGCGAGCTCCGCGACCTTATCGCCTGACGGCCGGTGCCGGTCACGGCGCCGGCGCGGACGGCGGCGCCGCGGGCATGCCCGCCAACAGCGCCACGAGCACCAGCCCGCAGGCCGCCGGCAAGAGGAACGCCCGCCTGAGCCCGCGCCGGTCGGCGACGAAGCCCATGGCCGTGGGGAGGATGGCCCAGCCGACGGAGGCGCACGCGAAGATCATCGCCACCGCCCGGCCCGCGAAGTCCATGCGGCCGCCGGCCTCGAGATGCGTGAACAGCTGGCCGAGCAGGTTCGGAAAGAAGGGGCCGCAGATCAGCCCCGCGAACACCACCGCCGCCACCACGGCCGGCCGGCGGCGGAGGGCGACGAGCGCCAGCATCGTGACGACGGTGAGCACCGCGATCCCCAGTTGCATCGTGCGGGTCGCCCGCACGAGCTGCTCCCCCGCCATGCCCGACCAGTGGATGGCACAGGCCGTCGCCAGCCGCGCCGCCATGAAGCACATCCAGAAGGCGGAGAGGGTGCCCGCCGCGACTCGCTCCGACTTTTCTGCGGGCTCGCCCGCCGGGGCCGCCTCCATCACCAGCGTGCTCGCCCAGCCGGCCGTTCCCGACTCGATCACGACCCAGCAGAGCAGCGTCATGCCCAAGAGCCAGACGCGGCCGTCGGCCACGAGCGTGCCGAACCCGCCGAAGGCGGCGGCCAGGTCACCCCGCAGTTCGCCGCCCCCCAGGTCCAGCCCCAGCGCCAGCGCGAAGGGCAGCAGCGCGAGGCCGGCGAACGCGGCCACACCCGCACCGAAGCCGATGCGCGCCCGCAGGAAGTTCACGAGCACCGGGCAGAGGAACGTGCCCACGCCGAACAGCGCGTCGCCGAGGTTCGAGCCGGTGAAGGGATCGGCGAACGCCGTCGCCATGACCGGATTGGCGACGTTGATCATGGCGGTCCAGCCGGCGGCCAAAAGCGCGGTGGCGAGGACGGCCGCGCCGTACCGCCGGGCGCCGGCGAAGATCGCCAGGCTCGCGGCCACCAGCAGCGATCCGACCAGCCACACGGGCTTGCGGCCGTAGGCGTCGGCGCAGGCGCCGCAGAGCAGCATGATCGGTCCGACCATCAGTCCGAAGGCCGCGATCAGCCCGCCGATCCGCGCCTCGTCGAGCCCGAGCCGGCGCGCCAGGGGCAGCTTGATCGATCCGAGCAGCGCGTAGCACAGCCCCGTGATGGGCAGGCTGACGATCACGAACCACTGCATCAGGCCGAGCATGGAAGACGCCCCCGGGAGGAACCGCCGCCTGTGGCGGTAGCGGCTGGTATGATAACCAGAGTCTTCCATTTCCTCCTCGGCCCCGAGATCCATGGCATGAGCCGGCGTGCCTTCCTGGCCTCGCTGGCGTGGCTGGGCATTCTGCTCGGCGGTTCCCACGCGGCCGCGGACGACCTGCCCGAGGATGTGCGGCGGATCGAGGCGCTGTCGGTCGAGCAGGCCCGCCAGCTGGTGGCCACGTTTCGCGGGGCGGCCGTGGAGGACGCCGACGAGGCGGGCCGACCTTTCAGCATGGCCGGCGAGCTGGCGCTCGACGGCCTGCGTTCGCTCTCGCCCGAGGTCGCCGAGGTGCTGGCGGGGTTCAAGGGCATGGCGCTGTCGCTCGATGGCCTGCCCACGATCACCCCCGCGGCCGCCCGGGCGATCGCGGGCTTCCGATTTTTCAGGCTGTCGCTCGGCGGGCTGACCGCGCTCGACCCCGAAACCGCCCGGGCGCTGGCGACGTGCAAGAGCCGAGCGCTCGCCCTGGGCGGTTTGGCCACAGTCCCGCCCGAGGCCGCCGCCGGGCTGGCCGCGTTCAAGGGCTTCCTGGGTCTCGACGGGCTCACACGGCTCGATGCCGACACGGCGGCGGCGGTGGCGCGGCTGCAGTGCCAGGGGCTGTCGCTCGCCGGCCTGAAGGAGCTTCCCCCGCCGACCGCGCGGGCGCTGGCCGGCCTGCGGGTCCGCGTGCTCGAGCTCGACGGGCTGACGGTGCTCGAGCCCGACACGGCGGAGGCGATCGCGAGCCTCAAGTGCCAAACCGTTTCGTTGAACGGCCTCCAGGGCATCTCGCCTGAAGCGGCGCGGGCGCTGGTCGCGGGCCATGGCAAGGTCGTCTTCCTCGACGGCTTGACCACGCTCTCTCCCGAGACGGTGCGGGCGCTGCGTGCCTACGCGGGCCCCCGGCTGTCGGTCGCCGGCCTGCGAGAGTTCTCGCCCGAGGCGGCGGCGGAGTTGGCCACCTGGCAGAAGTGGCAGGGCGTGCTGCCCGGGCTGACCGGCTTCGACGCAGCCGACTCCGTCGCTGTGGCCGAGGCGTTGGCCAAGCGGAAGGGGCAGTTGGCCCTGCCGAATCTGAAGCGGATCTCGCCGCGGACGCTGACGGCGCTGATCCAGAAGGAGGACGTGCTGATTCCCGAACTCGGCGACCTGGAATTGATACCCGAGCCCGACGGAGCGCCGAACGACGACTTTGTGATCCCGTCGGACTTCGCGGAGAGGCAGGCGCGGCTGAAGCCGCAACGCGACCGGATGCTGCGCGCGATCCAGATGCAAGCGGACCAGGACTGGCGGCAGAAACCGTGGCGGCGCATGGGCCTGCGAGCCCTGGGCCGCGAGCGGCCGGCGCCCTGACGGCCCGACCGCGGTTGACCGCGGCACGACGCCGGCGATAGCCTGGGCGGAGTCGGCGGAGAAACGTGCATGCGCCCTGCGGCGTGGACCGTGACGTGGGTGGTGCTGGCGACGTGCGTGGCCGTGGCCCAGGCCGCGCCGCCGGCACGGCAGCGGCCCTCCGGGCCGCCGGGACGGAAGCGGCCGTCCGCGCCGTTGGCCCAGCAGCGGCCGAAACCGTTGACGCCCCAGCAGGCGCAGATGCTGGCGGATCATTTCCGGGGCGACAGCCTCGTGCTCACCGTGCCACGACTCGACGCGGCCACCGCCGGGCCTCTGGCAGGCGCGTTCACCAGGATGCTGGGCTTCCACGGCCTGGCCTCCCTCGACGCCTCGAGTGCCGCCGCGCTGACGGGGTTTCGCGGCCATACGCTCGCTTTCACGGGCCTGGGCACCCTCGACCCCGAGGTCGCGACCGCGCTGGCCGGTTACAAGGGCGAGGAGAAAGAGATCCTCTTCGAGAACCTGCCGGGGATCCGTGCCGATGCGGCCCGCGGGCTGGCGGGATTCGAGGGCCGACTGTCGATTCGCGGCCCGACGATGCTCGACGTGGAGGCCGCCCAGGCGTTCGGGGAGTTCGGCGGCCGGGAGTTGGACCTCCCCAGCCTCGCGGTGCTCGATCCCGAGGTCGCCGGCGGGCTCGCCCGGTACGACGGCCGCTTGTTCCTCGGCGGCGTCACGACGATCGACCTGGAGACGGCCCGGGCCTTGGGTGAGTTCTCGGGAAACTTCCTGGGCCTCGGCCTGACGGTGCTCGAAGCCGACGCCGCCGCGGCGCTCGCGAAGTGCAAGGGCGAACTCCACCTCTACGGCCTGCGATCGCTCGATGCCGACGTCGCCGCGGCGCTGGCGGAGTGCCAGGGTGGGCTCCTGCTCGACGGCCTGTCGCGGCTCGACCCTGCCAGTGCGAAGGCGCTGGCGAAATACAACGGCCCGCGGTTGTCCCTCCGCGGGCTGGTCGAGCTGCCCGCCGGCGAGGCGGGCCGGGCCCTGCGCAGCAACCCGCGGATCGTCCTGCCCGAGAGTTTCCAGCGGCGGTAGGCGAGCTGGCGGGCGGGCTCATTGGGCGCGGAACCGCAGCGCCCGGGTGGAGGGGACGCCGGCCGTCGAGGTTTCGTCGTCCCCGCCGGGGAGGGCGAGGCGGTCCTACCCGCCGTTCCGGATTGGAAATGGCGGGGCTATACTTGCGGCCTACGAACGCGATTCCAGCCCGCACCCGCCGCACGTCCCAAATCGGAACACCGTGGGGGCAGCGGTGGGGGCGGCAGGAAAAACCGCGTTTCGGAGGGTAAGCGAATGGCTAGCGGCGACACTGGAAATGTCGTGCCGGGAAACCGGTTGTGGGTTCGAGTCCCATGCCCTCCGCTCGGCTCGCGCACGATGGC
>JBIPLS010000215.1:0-4260 GCA_044368305.1 Pirellulales bacterium | reverse complement strand
TGTCGCCTGCGGCGACCGGCAAATGGTGGCTGTCACCTTTTTCCGGAAGGGCTGCAGGGGCGAAGGTTCCATGGATGAAGTTGCGTCGGCGCCCGCCACGACGGCGGGCGGCCCGTCCGATGAAACCTTGGCTTTCACCGCGACGGGCAAGGGCTGCAGGGGCGAAGGTTCCATGGATGAAGTTGCGTCGACGCCCGCCACGATGGCGGGCGGCCCGTCCGGTGAAACCTTGGCTTTCACCGCGACGGGCAAGGGCTGCAGGGGCCATGGATGGCCCTGCAGCCCTGAAGATGGAGACGATGGGGATCGAACCCACAACCCCCGCCTTGCAAAGGCGGTGCTCTCCCAATTGAGCTACGTCCCCGGTGTGCCGGCTCACGGCTCGGCCCGACGACGAATATCGTCGGTCCCGGAATGTTCCCAGTGTAGCGAAACCCGTGCGCCACACATACTCCCGCGAGCCAACGGGACGATCCTCATCGGTCCGCTCGATCCGTCGCATCTCGCGGGCGGCGGATGTGCCAAACCGCGAACGCGGCCAGCGCCAAGAACAGCACGGTGCCCACGAGGGCCGCGATTTCGTAGCGGAGCAGGTACAAGCGATGGAGCAGGTACAAGCGATCGCCCAATCCCCGAAACTTCCCGCTGACGGCTGGGTTTTTCTCCAAGGCTTGGATGGCACCGAGCGAGGCCCTTTGCAAGCCGTTGAGCCAAAGTCGCTGGCCCTTGAACGCCGCGAGCGCCTTGGCTGTTTCGGCGTCGAGCGTGGCCAGGCCGTCGAGTTCCAAGCCATTGCTTTCCGCGAGCGCCCTGGCGGTTTCGGCGTCGAGGGCAGTGAGGCTTGGGAGTACAGGAGTCCACCGCTTCGAGCCGACGAGTGCCCTGGCGGTTTCGGCGTCGAGCGCGGTCAGACCGCCGAGGCGCACGCGTGCGGAAACGCCTTGTGTGAGTGCCTTCGCGGTTTCGGCGTCGAGCTTAGCAAGCTTCGGGAGTTCGCCATCCCACGCCCGTGCACCCGCGAGCGCTTCGGCTGTGTCGGCATCGAGCGTGGTCAGGCTGTGGAGGCACAGCTCGTTGACCTTGATCTTCGCGAGCGCCGTGGCGGTTTCGGCGTCGAGCGCAGTCAGGCCGTTCAAAATCAGGTCGCCGCCCTCGAACCCCGCGAGCGCTCGGGCGGCGTCGGCATCGAGCGTGGTCAGGCCGCTGAGGTCGAGAAGTGCCAAGGGCGACCTCGTCGCGACCAGCCTGCGGGCCTGCTCGGCCGCCAGCGACGTGATCGTGCTGGTGTCCGCGGGCAACTCGTCGGCCGCGGCCGCGAGCGGGGCTATGAGCAGGCACGCAGAGGCGACCAGGAGGCGGGCGAAGGCGGGCATGGCGAAGCCTCGGGGCGGGGTCGTTTCCTCAGTCCGCATCCCGCGGGCGGCGGTTGTACCAGACAGCGAACCCCGCCAACGCCAAGAACAGCACGGTGCCCACGAGGGCCGCGATGTCGTAGCGGAGCAAGAGCCAGTGGTCGGGCATCTCGATACGGGGGTTCTGCCGCAAGACGGCAACGGCACCGAACGAGGCGCGCTGGAGGTCTTGGAGACCGATCCGACACCTGAACTTCGACAACGCTTTGGCCGTGGCGGCGTCGATCGCGGTCAGGCCCAAGTGGAGATACCAGCCTTTGAACTCCGCGAGCACCTGGGCGGTGTCGGCGTCGAGCGTGGCCAGCTTGCCGAGGTACAGTTGCGAGCCCTTGAATCCCGCGAGCGTTTTGGCGATGTCGGCGTCGAGCCCGGCCGGGCAAGCGATGCCCAGGCCTTCGCCCGTGAACTCCGCCAGCGCCTCGGCGGTGTCGGTGTCGAGCGTGGCCAAGCCGTTCAGGTACAGCAGTTGGCCCTTCATGCCCGCGAGCACCTTGGCGGTGTCGACGTCGAGCGCGGTCAGGCCGTCGAGGTGCAAAGAGCGGCCATCGAACTCCGCGAGCGCCTTGGCTGTTTCGGCGTCGAGCGCGGTCAGGCCCGGGAGGTACAATCGGCCAGACCCGCTCTCCCGCGTGACGAGACTGCGGGCCTGATCCGGCGTCAGGCTCACGATCTCGAACGTGCGTTCTGGCAGTTCCTGCGCCCAGGCCACGCTGGCCCAGAGAACCACCGCGGCCCGAGTCGCCCATCGCATCGCCCGGCCTCCGGTCGCGTGACGAACTTCAGCGTGCGGGACCAATGCCCTCGCAGGCGATCCGGCCGGGCCCGCATCCCGGGACCAGGCCGCGGTGCAAAGGCGAAATGCGCGCGCCAAGATTCGAACTTGGGACCTCCACCTTATCAGGGTGGCGCTCTAACCAACTGAGCTACGCGCGCCGATGGGCCTGCTCGAGACCGAGACGACAACCGGATTTCGAGTGTAGGCCTGCGTGCGGCGATTTCAAAGGGTCGCGGTAATTCGCTTGGCGGCCGCGGGCCCGCCCGAAACCGGCGCTGGCGCCGGTGAGGCTTCCGGCTAGGTTGATGGGCCGTTGTCGCACGAACAGGAAGGAGCCTGATGATGTCGTTTCGCCGCGTCCTCCGCCGCCTCGCCCTCCTCGCGCCGGCCGCCGCGCTGGCCGCCGTCGCCGCGCCCGCGGCCCGGGCGGCCCAGCCCACCGTGGACTACGCCCTGGGCCTCGTGCCGGCGCAGAAGAACGTCGAGTACGACCGGCCCACGGCCGCCGAGGCGAAGAACTGCACGATCGCCATGGAGAAGGAGGGCGGCGTCAACGCCTGGGTGGTCCGCGGCCCGTCGGGCGAGGTGCTGCGGGCCTTCGCCGACACCAACGGCAACCGCGTGGTGGACCGCTGGAGCTACTACAAGGACGGCATGGAGGTGTATCGCGACATCGACTCGAACCACGACACGAAGGTCGATCAGTCGCGCTGGCTGAACTCCGCCGGCAGCCGCTGGGCCGCCGACGAAGACGGCAACGGCACGCTCGATACCTGGAAGATGCTCTCCGCGGAGGAGGCCACGGCCGAGGTCGTCGAGGCGCTCAAGGGCCGCGACGCCGCCGCCTTCGCCCGCCTTCTGCCCACCAAGGCCGACCTCCAGGCCGCCGGCTTCGAGGGGGAGAGGCTCACGGCCCTGGTCGCGCGGGTCGCGGCGGCCGCGAAGGCGTTTCCCCGGATGGCCGCGGCGCAGAAGCAGATCGGGCCCGACGCCCGCTGGACGAGCATGCTCACGCCGCAGCCGCCGGGCGTGCTGCCCGCCGGCACGGCCGGCGTGGCCAAGGATGTCGCCGCCTACGACAACGTGGTCGCCCTCGTGGAGGGCAAGGGGGGCAACGGGCAGGTGTTCGTCGGCTCCCTCGTTCGCTGTGGCGACTGCTGGCGGCCCGTGGACGCGCCGCAGGTGTCGGGCGAGGCAGGGCCCGAGGGGGATACCGTCGGCTTTTTCACGCCGCGGTCGGGTGGCGGCGGTCCGGGGCCCGCCGGCCCCCAGGAGGACGAACGGCTCAAGCCGCTGCTGGCCCAGCTCCGCGAGATCGAGGCCAAGATGCCCACGGCCGCCGCCGCGGCCCGCCAGGGGCTCGCCGTCCAGCAGGCCGGCCTGCTGGAGCAGGTGCTCGCCGCAGCCGCCGCGGCCGACAAGGGTTTTTGGTCCCGCCAACTCGCCGAGACGTTGGCGGCGCTGGTCCAGGAGGGCGCGCTGCCCGACGGGATCGCGAAGCTCGAAAAGCTCGCCACTGAAGTCGCCGACGACGAGGCACTTTCGGCCTTCGTCGCCTTCCGGCTCGCCCAGGCCCGCTACTCCACCGCCATGCAGCCGGCCGGCGCCGACGTCGAGAAGGTGCAGGCGGCCTGGCTGCAGGAACTCGCCGCCTTCGTGGCGAAGTATCCCGCGGCCCCCGACGCCGCCGAGGCGATGCTGCAACTGGCGATCGCCGACGAGTTCTCCGCGCGGGAGCAGGAGGCGCTGACCCGCTACGCGGAGATCGTCAAGGAGTTTCCCGAGTCGGCCCCGGCCCGCAAGGCCCGGGGGGCCGTGCGGCGCCTGGAGAGCGTGGGCAAGCCGCTCGCGCTCGCGGGCACGGCGCTCGACGGCAGGCAGGTGGCGGTGGAGTCGCTCAAGGGCGTGCCCGTGCTCGTCCACTACTGGGCGACATGGTGCGAGCCGTGCAAGGTGGACATCGCGCAGATCCGCGAGCTGTACACGAAGTACGGCCCGAAGAAGTTCGCCGTCGTCGGGGTGGCCCTCGACACCGACAAGGAGCAGCTGGCCAAGTACCTCCAGTCGAAGCCG
>JBIPLS010000214.1:0-4303 GCA_044368305.1 Pirellulales bacterium | reverse complement strand
CCGTGACGGTCGCACCACACGAGCGTCGGCCCGGCGCCGAGGCCGGCTGCCAGGCCGGCCGCCAGCTCGAGCGTCGTCTGCGAGAGGATGTCCGACTTGTTGAGTCCGAGGTCGAGAAACCGATTGAAAGATGCCGGCTGGATCACCCGCCAGCGGATCGCCACGAGCTGCACCCCGCCGGCTGCCAGTCGGGGGCCGATCCGCGCCGCCAGCCGCAGGCATTCCTCGGCGCCGGCCTCCAGGGGCACGCCCGCCGCGGCGAGCCACCATGCCTCTGCCGCCGCCGGCTCCGCGGGCCCGTCGCCGTGGGCCGCCGCCAGGTCGGGCCAGGATCGGGGCAGGCCGCCCGCGGCCAGGGTCGCCGCCACGAGGGCGCCGCGCTCCAGGGCGGCGAACCCGCCACCGCGGTAGATCCGCTTCGAGTCGTCCCACAGCGGGCCGTCGTGGTCGGCCAATGCTGTCGTCAGGGCGGCGCCGAGCGCCCGCTCGGCGCCGGCCGGGTCGGCCGCGATCCGCCAGGCGGTCGCGGCCACCACCAGCGGGCCGAGGTTTGGCCCGTAGCCCGCCTCGTCGGTGCCGATGATCAGCGTCATGCCGGCGGCGGCGGGAACTGCCGCGCGTATTCGTAGATCGCGATCGCCGCGCTCGTGGCGGCGTTGAGGCTGTGCGGCATGCCGGCCATGGGAATCTCGGCGACGCGATCGAGCCGGGCCAGATCGTCCGCCTCCAGGCCGGTGCGCTCGTTGCCGATCACCAGGGCCGTCCGGGCCACGAAGGAAAACGTGAACAGCCGCTCCGAGCAGGTCGCCTGCTCCAGGCCGACGATCTGGTAGCCCTCGGCCCGCAGCCGGTCGAGCACGGGGGGCAGGCTGCGGTGCACCTCGAAGGCCACGGATTCCGCGCCGTCGCGGGCGATCCGCTCGTGGAGCCGGGCGGCG
Source organism: Pirellulales bacterium (assembly GCA_044368305.1). Classification (GTDB taxonomy): domain Bacteria; phylum Planctomycetota; class Planctomycetia; order Pirellulales; family UBA1268; genus QWPN01. The sequence continues at coordinate 3,365 of JBIPLS010000214.1, read as the reverse complement.
CCGCAGGCGATCACCCGGCGGATGCCGAAGCAGCCGCAGGTGCGTACGATGTGCGACAGGTTCACGTGGCTGCGCATCGCCGCGCAGGCGACGATCAGTTCCCGCGGCGCGGCGAGCGGCTCCGGAGGCTTGTGGCGGATGTGCGCGAAGCGGTGCATGCGGACGGCGGGCCGGAGGGAGTGGGCGGCGGCATTCTCCCGGATCGGGCTGCGGGCGGGAATCCTGCCGCTGGCGGCCCTGGCCGCCCTGACCGGTCCGGGCTGTGGCCCGCGGGGCGGGCCGCCGCCGGCCGCGGCGCCGCGGCTGGACGTCGTCGATCACGCGGAGTTGATGCGGCGGGTGGCGGCGCATCGCGGCAAGGTCGTGGTGCTCGACTGCTGGAGCACGTCCTGCCCGCCGTGCGTCCGTGAGTTTCCCGGACTCGTGCGGCTGGCGGCGGACCACCCCGGCACCGTGGCCTGCATGTCGTTGTCGTTCGACTACGAGGGGCTCGGCACCGTGGCGGATGCCGCGACCCGCGTCCGCGAGTTTCTCGCCGCCGTGCACGCCGGGCAGGTCGAGAACCTGCTGGGCAGCGAGGAGGCCGACGTCATGTATCGCCGGCTGGAACTCGACAGCGTGCCGGCGGTGTACGTCTGGCGGCCGGACGGCACGCTGGCCCGCCGCTTCGACGACGACGATGCCCGGCGGCGGCTCGGCCGGGCCTTCACCTACGCGGACGTCGCGGCCGAGGTGCGGAGCCTGGTGGCGGAGTGATACGATTGGGCCGCCGCGGCTGCGGCTGGCGTGCGCCGGCCGACGGCACGACGAGGAGGCCGACGATGGGTGGCAAGCCACGAAATCAGATCCGGGCCCGGGAGGGCGACGCGGGGCGGCCGCCGGAGGCCGCGGCCCTTCCCGCCGGCCGCGCCGTCTGGAACCCGTGCCCGGGCTGGATCGAGACGATCGAGTCGATCGTCGTGGCGTTCACGCTCGCGCTCCTCTTCAAGGCCTTCGAGGCCGAGGCCTTCGTGATCCCGACCGGCTCGATGGCGCCCACGCTCATGGGCCGCCACAAGGATCTGGCCTGCGAGTCGTGCGGCCTGGAGTTTCGCGTCGGCTGCAGCACCGAGGAGGACGAGCAGTCGCAGGGCCTGCGGACGGAACTGGCGCGGCTGGAGCGGGAGGTGGCGAGCCTCGGCCGCGTGGCTGCCGACCAGGCGGCGGTGGCCGTGGACCGGGCGGCCGCCGGCCGCCGGCTCGAGCAGCTCCAAGGGCCCCGGGGCCCGATCGCCGAACTGCGGGCCCGCCTCACCGGCAGGATGGTGCCGAAGGCCCGCTGCCCGAACTGCGGCTTCGTCACCGAGTTGACGGAGGACAAGCCGGGCCAGGGCCGGGCCTACAAGTGGGACTATCCGTCGTTCAGTGGCGACCGGCTGCTGGTGGACAAGATCGGCTACGACTTCTCCGAGCCGCGGCGCTGGGACGTGGTGGTGTTCCACTATCCCGAGGACGCCAAGACCCACTACATCAAGCGGCTCGTCGGCCTGCCGAACGAGACCGTGCACGTCGCCGGGGGCGACCTGTGGACCAGCCGCGCGGACGAGCGGCCCGTGATCGCCCGCAAACCCCCGGCCACCCTGCTGGCGATGCTCCAGTGCGTGCACGACAGCGACCACGTGGCGCCGCGGCTGGTGGCCGCCGGCTGGCCGTTGGCCTGGGCCGACTGGGCGGCGCCTGGGGACGCCGGAGCCTGCCGCTGGGTGACGGCCGACGACGGACGTTCCTGGACCGCGTCGTGCGCCGCGGGGGGCACGGCCCGGCTCCGCTACCGGCATCTCGTGCCGACCGCCGACGACTGGCGGGCCATCGCGGCGGGGGAGGCGGTCGCCGGCCGGCCGCGGGCCCGGCGGGTGGACGACTTCCAGCCCTACAACGCGATCGCCACGCAGCCCCATGCCGTGGGCGATCTGGCGGTGGCGTTCGAACTGGAAAGCCGCTCGGCTTCCGGCACGGTGGCCCTGGATCTCGTCGAGGACGGGCGGCCGCACCGCTGCCTGATCGACCTCGCGACGGGCGGCCTGCGGTTGGAAAGCCCGGCCCTTGCGGCGGCCGCCACGGCCACGACGCCGATCCGCGGCCGCGGCCGCTGGGAGGTGCTCTTCGCCAACGTGGACGACGAGCTCTCGCTGTTCGTGAACGGCCGGCGGGTCGCCTGCGACGGGCCGACGAGCTGGGCGGCCGAGATGGGGGCCGCGACCGCGGGGGAGCAGGGCGAGCCGGCGGCCGAGCCGGGATCGACCGCGGCGAGCGACCTGGCCCCGGTGGGCATCGCGGCCGCCGATGCCGACGTCACCGTGCGCGGGGTGCGGGTGCTTCGCGACATCTACTACATCTCGGCCGTGGACGTGGCCGGCAACGGCCAGATCATCGAGAACCCCGTCCTCGACTTCCCGCTCGGCGCCGATCAGTTCCTCGTGCTCGGCGACAACTCGGCCGCCAGCAAGGACAGCCGGCTGTGGATGGAAGGACACCACGTCGATCGCAGCCTGCTCGTCGGGCGGGCGCTGGCGATCTTCTGGCCGCACGCGATTCCCGCGAAATGGGGCATTCCGGTGAAGCTGGGAAGCTGGGAAGTGCGGTTGCCCTTCTGGCCGAACTTCGGGAGGATGCGGTTCGTGCGTTAGGCCACGGCCCCGCGGAGCGGGCCGCTGCGGGGAAGGATCCGATGCCGCTGCTCTCGGTCGAAGGCCTCGTGAAGAACTACGGCCGCCGCCGGGTGGTCGACGGCGTGGACTTTCACGTCGAGACGGGGGAGATCGTGGGGCTGCTGGGGCCCAATGGCGCCGGCAAGACGACCAGCTTCCGCATGACCTGCGGGATGGTGATCCCCGACTCCGGGCGGGTGCTCCTCGACGACGAGGAGATCACCGACTGGCCGATGTACAAGCGGGCCCGCGACGGGGGCATGGGCTATCTGGCCCAGGAGCAGAGCGTGTTTCGCAAGCTCACCGTCGAGCAGAACCTGCTGGCGATCATGGAACTGGTGGGCATGGCCGCGAAAGAGCGGCGGCGACGGTGCGAGGAGCTGCTCGAGCAGTTCGACATCGTGAAGATCCGCCGCTCGCGGGCCCACTACATCTCGGGGGGCGAGAAGCGGCGGCTGGAGATCGCCCGCTGCCTGGTGACGGAGCCGCGGATCATCCTCCTCGACGAGCCGTTCACCGGCATCGACCCGGTCACGATCCACTCGATCCAGAAGATCATCAAGGGCCTGCGGGACGACGGGATCTCGATCCTGATCACCGACCACCGCGAGCGGGAGACGCTGGCGATCACCGACCGCAGCTACGTGATCCGGGCCGGCAAGGTGCTCTGCCACGGCA
>JBIPLS010000213.1:0-4313 GCA_044368305.1 Pirellulales bacterium | reverse complement strand
GTCCTCGGCCGGCACGGATTTCGCGACGTGCCGCGGGCCCATCGCGGCCTGGTCGCGCTCGGTGCGGAGCCGGTGCGGTTCCTCTCCACCCGCCGCTGCCGTCACTTCCTCGCGGCCATCGCGCCGCAGCTGCTCGCCGCGATCGGCCGCACGCCGGATCCGGACGCGACGCTGGCCAACCTCGGGACCGTCGCCGACTCGCTCGGCGGCAAGGGGGTGCTGTGGGAGCTGTTCAGCTGCCATCCGCCGTCGCTCGACCTCACCGTGCGGCTCTGCTCGTCGAGTCCCTTCCTCGCCCGGCTGCTGGTGAGCAACCCGGGCATGATCGACGAGCTGCTCGACAGCCTGCTGCTCGAGCGGCTGCCCGCGTTCGCGGCCCTGGAGGCCGGCCTCGGCGAGCTGTGCCGCGGCGCGGTGGACGTGGAAGCGATCCTCCACGCCTTCAAGGCGTCGCAGCAGCTGCGGGTCGGGGTGCGGGACATCCTCGGCCGGGAAGAGGCCGAAGCGACCAGCGCGGCGATCACGGGCATCGCCGAGGCGATCGTCCGCGAGATCGTGCACCGCGAGGAGCGGGCGCTCGTGGAGCGGCTCGGCGTGCCGACGGGCCCCGGTGGCGACCGGGCCGCGCCGCTGGTGCTCGCGATGGGGAAGTTCGGCGGCCGGGAGATGAACTATGCCAGCGACGTGGACGTGGTGTTTCTCTACGACCACGACGGCGGCGTCGTGCCCGCGCGGGGTCGCGGTCCCGCCACCAGCAACGCCCATTTCTTCGGCGAATTGGCGCGGCGCACGATGCGGGTCGGCAACGCGGCCGGCCCGCGGGGACGGCTCTACGAGATCGACTCGCGGCTTCGGCCGAGCGGCAGGAGCGGGCCGCCGGCGGTCGCGGTCGCCGAGTTCGCCCGCTACTTCGCCGCCGCCGGGCCGGCCGCGATCTGGGAGCGCCAGGCGCTGGTGAAGGCCCGGCCCGTGGTCGGCGCGGCGGCGGCCAGGGAGGAGGTGGAGCGGATCATCGCGGCGGCGACCTACGACCGCCCCTGGACCGCCGCGGACGTGACCACGATGCGCCGGATGCGCCACCGCATGGAGCAGGGCGCGCGGACCGGCAATCTGAAGCGCGGGCCCGGGGGCGTGGTGGACATCGAGTTCATCGTGCAGATGCTGCAGCTCGTGCACGGCGGCCGTGAGCCGGCCGTGCGGACGCCGGAGACGCTCCGCGGCCTCGTCGCCCTGCGGGAGGCGGGCCTGCTCGGCGCCGAGCGGTTCACCTTCCTGGAGCGGGCCTATCGGATGCTGCGTGCGATCGAGGGGCGGCTGCGACTTCTCGACGCGGCCGCCCGGCACGACTTTCCGGAGGAGCCCGCGGAGCAGCGGAAGCTGGCCATGCTCCTCGGCCACGAGCGGCCCGAAGCCCTGGCGGAGGAGGTGCGGGCGACGACGGCCCGGATCCGCGCCGAGTTCGCAGCGATCTTCACGGAGACCGAGGCCCGGCTGCGGTGACGTCGCCCGGCGCCGCGCTGGGGAGCGGCTGCCGGCCTCCTGCGGGCCGCACCGCGACGAGGGCGAAGGCCGCGGGCACCGCCAGCGATGCCCACAGCACCCACTGCAGCGCCTCGGCCTCGCGGCCGACCGCGCCGGCGAGACTCCAGGCGAACGCGATCGCGAGGTTGCCCCCCGCCGCGGCGGCGAGAAAGCGGCCCAGCGGCATCCCGGCGGCACCGGCGAACAGGGCCACCGCCTCGGCGATCAGCGGCAGCGGTCGCGTGACGACGACCAACAGCGGGCCCAGCCGGCGCTCCTCCCGGGCGACGGCGGCCCGATCCTCCGGGCGGATCCGCTTCAGAGCCCGTCCCGCCGTCCGGCGGCCCAGCCACCAGCCGGCGAGGCTGCCGGCCGTCATGCCCGCCCAGGCGCAGACCGTCCCGGCCACGATGCCCAGCGACGCGCCGCCGAGCGTCGTCACCATGCTCGAGGGCACGGGCAAGAGCAGATCGGCCGCCAGCACGCCGACCTCGAACACCGCGAGCGCGGCCGGTGCGGGAGGCGGATCGAGCCAGCCGGCCACGATCGCGTCGAGCCGGGCGCCACAGGCGAGAAACGGCACCAGCGGCACCGCGATCGCGGCCAGGGCGAGTCCCAGGAGCAGGCGGAGCGAGTGGCGCATGACGAGCACGAACATGGTAGCGGGGCGGCCGCCCCGCGACGCAGTCGGCCGGCCTGAAACCGGCTATGCTGACCGCCCGGCATGCGGGGTGCGGCCCCCGTGCGCAGGGACCTCACCGGCGGGAGCGTGCGGCCGTGCAGCGGCGAGAAGGCGGTTGCAGACAGCGGCGGTCGCCCGGCTTCAGCCTGGTGGAACTCCTGGTCGTGATCGCGATCATCGCCCTCCTGCTCGCGATCCTCGTGCCGGCCGTGCAGTCGGCACGCGAGGCCGCGCGCCGGGTGTGGTGCGCCGCCAACGAGAAGCAGATCGTCACGGCCGTGCTCACGTACGAGCAGGCCCGCCACCGGCTGCCGCCGCAGTTCGGCTGGGCGTCGGCCATCGAGGGCCGCGGCGGCTTCGGCACCCTGTTCTTCCACATTCTTCCCCAGCTGGAGGAAGACGTGCTGTATCAGCGGACGCTGGTGCCCCGGTTCGGCAAGCCGAGCCGGACCGTCGTGTCGGTGACGGGCTCGGGGCCGTACACGGAGCACGCCGGGACTTACGACTCGCGGTTTCAAAACGGGCCGTTCACCGATTCGGCCGCCTGGCAGAACATCTCCGTCTATCGCTGCCCGAGCGACGCCTCGGCGGCCGACGTGCGGCCCGCGTTCGGCTGGGCGGGAGGGAGCTACGCCGGCAACTTCCAGGTGTTCGGCAAGGACGCATCCGTGCAGGTCGGAGGCTGGAACGCGGCCGTCCGTGCCGTGCATCTGAAGTGGGAGGGGAACAGGCGGCTGGCGGACGTCACCGACGGCGTCGTCCGGACGGTGGCACTGGCCGAGAAGTTCGGCACCTGCAACGCCGCGCGGGGAGTCCCGGCCGGGGCCGGCGGCCGGGGCGGCACGATGTGGGCCCGTTGGGATTGGGCCGACGATTGGCAGCCCGCCTTCGCGGCCGCGTCCAGTGCGGTGGGTGCGTCCGCCATGTTCCAAGACAACCCGCAGCCGTACACGTTTCCGGGGCCGTGCAACCCGCACGTCGCCCAGACGCCGCACGCGGGCGGCATGCTCGTCACCGGCTGGCTCGACGGGAGCGTGCGGCCGGTGGCTGCATCCGTGGCCCCGGGTGCCTGGTGGGCCGCGCTGACGCCGCGGGCCGGCGATCGGGCCGATGTCGATTGACCGCCGCCCGAGCGTTCGATGCCGCACGACGCGGTCGCACGAGGCCGGCCGCGCCCCGGCATCCGCGGGAGGCCCGCGGCGCCGGCGGCCGCGAGGCGGTCACGCCGGGTGCGGTCGGGCGTTGGCGGCCTGGCCGCGGATGTCGATGCCGACCGCGGCGCTCCAGGCCGCGAGGACGTCGCGGTACACCGGCCCCGGTCGCCCGCCGCCCACCGCGCGGCCGTCGTAGCGGGTGGCCGGCAGGATGCACGAGGGCGTGCTCGTGAGCAGGATCTCGTCGGCGGCCGCCAGGTCGGCCGCCGTGAGCGACGCCTCATCCCAACGGATTCCCAGTTCGGCCGCGAGCCGCCGGGCGAAGCCGAGGCTGATGCCGGCCAGGGCATCGGCGGCGGGGGGCGTGACGATGCCGCCGGCGCGGACGATCGCGACGTTGGCCGTCGAGGTTTCGCTGATCCGTCCGTCGGCGTGGGCGAGGACGGCGCGGGCCCCCGGCTCGACGGCGGCGGCCTCGCGGTCGGCGAGAAAGTAGTGCAGCCGACTGCGAACCTTCGCCCGGATCGGCCAGCAGGCCTCCGGCACCTGCCGCACCGTCGTGGATCGCAGGGCGACGCCCTCGTCGTACGCCCGCGCCCAGAGCGGGAAGGCCAGCGGGAACGTGTGCACGGCAGCCCGCGTCGTGGCCCCGCGGCCGCCGTGCTGTGCCGGCAGGTCGCCGGGCGTGACGAAGGCGACGACGCCCAGGTCGTGGCCCGCGACGCCGATCCGGTGGTTGTGGGCGGCGACGTCCGCGGCGACCCGCATGATCTCGTCCACCGGCACGGGCGGCTCGATGCCGACGATGGCGAGCGACTCCGCGAGTCGCCGCGCGTGCTCGTCGGGCAGGAACAGCCGCCCCTGGAACGTGCGGAGCTGTTCGGTGACGGTGGCCCCGAGCACGAAGCCGGCGTCGCCGACCGGAAGCGTGAGTTCGCCGCGCGGCACGACCCGCC
>JBIPLS010000078.1:0-14722 GCA_044368305.1 Pirellulales bacterium | reverse complement strand
CCCGATCACCACGCAGACGATCGGCACCGGCAGCGTGGCCATCAGGAACATGCTCTCGGCGATCACCTGCGCCTGCCCGCGCTCCTCGGCCCCCACGCCCGGATAGGCGCCCGGCGTGTCGATCAGGCAGATCACCGGCAGGCCGTACTTCGCCGCCAGCCGCATCTTGCCCATCGCCTTGCGGTAGCCCTCGGGATGGGCGCAGCCGAAGTGGCAGGCCTGCCGCTCGGCCAGTGTCTTGCCCTTCTGGTGCCCGACCACCAGCACCTTGTGCTGGTCGAGCTTGGCGAAGCCGGTGAGCATCGCGGGGTCGTCGCCGAAGGCCTTGTCGCCGTGCAGTTCCACGAACTCGTCGAACACGAGGGACAGGTAATCGCTCGTCTTCGGCCGGTCGGGGTGGCGGGCGATCTCGATCGTCTGCCAGGGGTCGAGCCCGGCGAACACCTGCTTCTGGACCTCGACCAGCTCGCGCTTCAGCCGCCGCAGCTCCTCCTGCTGGTGCGCCCCGAGGGGGGCGGCCTCGAGGGCCGCGATCCGGTCCTCGATCTCGTAGATCGGCTTTTCCAGGGGAAGGCGGTAGAGGCCGGCGGCCATCGAACGGGCTCTCGGAGGAGGGACGCGACGAGCCGATTGTCCCCGCGTGACTCGCCGCGCGTCAATTCCACCCGGGGCGGCCCGGCGGCCGGCGGCGTCAGCCCGTGGTGAGATCCAGGAGCCGGACGGTCCGCAGCTGCTGGAGCACCTCCTGCATCGACGCCGGCCGGTCGGCGGGATTCTTGGCGAGCAGCTTCCGCACGAACGCGGTGCCTCCCGTGGTGGCGTGGCGGTTGAACTGATCCACGCCGGGCGCCGGGGTCGCGACGTGCTTGTTGAGCAGGTCGTTGGGATTGGCGGCGGTGAACGGCGGCTTCCCGGCGAGCAGCTCGAAAAGCACGCAGCCGAAGGAATAGATGTCGGATCGGGCGTCGAGGGCCGTGCCGCGGATCTGCTCGGGCGACATGTAGCTGGGCGAGCCCTGCGCCGTCGTCTTGCCGCCGAGGAGCCTGCCGAGGAAGCCCGAGGCCTTCGCGGCGATCGCGAAGTCGATGAGCTTCACCTGTCCGTCGGGCGCCGCGAGGACGTTGTCGGGCTTGAGGTCGCGGTGCACCCAGCCGCGGGCGTGCATGTGATCGAGCGCCAGGGCGATCTCGGTCGTGATCCGCTGCAGCCGCGGCGCCAGGGCCGCCACGCCCGCGGCGATCTGCTTCTTGAGGTTCGGGTGCGGATAGAGCTCCATCACCAGGTGTGGCGGGCCGCCCGTGGTGACGAGGCGGTCGATCTTGATGATCGTGGGGTGGTCGAGCGACTGCCCTACCTTCAGCTCGTGCTCGAGCAGTTGCCGCTGCCCCCGATCCTCGGCCATCGAGGCGACGACGACCTTCACGGCCACTTTTCGGCCCGACGGCGTCTCCACGGCCTCCCAGATCTGGCAGTGCCGGCCGACGCCGATCTGCTGCACGAGCTTCAGGGGGCCGAGCGTGTCGGAGGGTCGGGCCATGCGAGCGGATCCAAGCGGGTGGAGACGAGCACCAGTCCCTGCGGCGGCGCGGTCGGCCCGGCGGCGACCCGAGCCCGCGCTGCCAGCGCCTCGGCCGGCCAGGCGGACGGCCGGCGGCCGGCCCCCACCATCACCAGCGTGCCGGCGATGATCCGCACCATGTTGTGCAGGAACCCGTTCCCCTCGACCTCGATCCACACCTCGGCGCCGGCGGCGTCGTCGGGCCCGGTGTGGCGCGAGACCGAGAGCCTTTGGATTGTGCGCACTTTCGAGACGCGTGTGGAGGGGGTGGTCTCGAAACTGGTGAAATCGTGCTCGCCGACCAGGCCCACAGCACCGGCCTCCATCGCCGCGACGTCGAGCCGGCCCCGCCAGCGCCACACGAGATGCCGGGCGAGCACCGGCCGCCAGGCCGCGTCGTGGACGCGGTAGCGGTAGCACTTGGCGACCGCGGCCGCCACGGGGTCGAAGTCGGCCGCCATCTCGCGGGCCGTGACGACGGTCACGTCGGCGGGCAGGTTCGCGTTCAGCGCCCGCATCCAGACCTCGGCCGGGAGCTGCCCATGGGTCGTGAAGGCGGCGATCTGGTCGAGGGCATGAACGCCCGCGTCGGTGCGGCTCGACCCGCGGACGACCACCGCCTCGCCCGACACGGCCCGCACCGCGGCCGTCACCACCCCCTGCACCGTCGTCTGGCCCGGCTGCGCCTGCCAGCCGGAGTAGCGGGTGCCCTCGTAGGCCAGCCGCATCCCGATCCGCCGGCCGGCCGCGGCGTCGGGCCCCGCCGGCTCGACGGCGGCGGTCACACCCGCACCGTCCGCGCCGCGGTCCCCTTGGTGGCCAGCCATTCGGCGATCTGCACGGCGTTGGTCGCCGCGCCCTTCCGCAGGTTGTCCGACACGCACCACAGCGCGATGCCGTTGGGGCAGGAGATGTCCTCGCGGATCCGGCCCACAAACACCTCGTCGCGGCCGCTGGCCGTCCGCGGCTGCGGATACGTTTTCGCGGCGACGTCGTCCTCGACCACGATGCCGGGGAAGCCGGCGAGCAGCCGGCGGGCCTCGTCGGCGGTGAGCTTCCTCTCCGTCTCGACGAGGATCGACTCGCTGTGGCCGTTGGCGACCGGCACGCGGACGCAGGTGGCGCTGACGGCGATCGACTCGTCGCCGAGGATCTTCCGGGTCTCGAGCACCATCTTCATCTCCTCGCTGGTGAAGCCGTTGGGCTTCGGCGAGCCGATCTGCGGGATCAGGTTGGCCGCGATCGGATGCGGGAACACCTGCTTCGTTTCCGGCCGGCCGCCGAGCCAGGCGGAGGTGCCCTGCCGCAGCTCCTCGGTGGCCGCGAGGCCGGCGCCGCTGACGGCCTGGTAGGTGCTCACCACCACCCGCTTCACGCGGGCGGCGTCGTGCAGCGGCTTCATCACCATCACCATCTGCGTCGTCGAGCAGTTGGGGCTGGCGATGATCCCCTTGTGCCGCAGGATCGCCTCGGGGTTCACCTCCGGGATGACCAGCGGCACGTCGGGGTTCATGCGGTAGTAGGCACTCTCGTCGACGACGACCGTGCCGCGCTCCACGGCCCAGGGCACGAACTCGGCGGCCACCTCGTCGGGCGTGCTGCCGATGGCCACGTCCACGCCGGCGAACGACTCCGGCTTCAGTTCCTCGACGTCGAGCTTCGCGCCGGCCACCTCGAACGGCCTGCCGGCCGAGCGGGCCGAGGCGAGGAGCTTAATGCGGCGGGCGGGGAACTGCCGGGCCAGGAGCAGTTCGACGATGATGCGGCCCACGGCGCCGGTGGCGCCGACCACTGCGAGCGTGTCGATCATGGGGGACTCGTGATTCTGCCTGTGGGGTCGGGGGAACGGGCGGCGGGTGAACGAAGCAGGGCGTGCCAAACGCCGGCCGGGACGAACGCCAGGTTCGCCGTGATCATCGCCAGGCCGAACTCCATCATGCCCATCGCGAGGCCGATGCCCAAGTGCACCGCCACGGCCATCGCGATCCACAGCCGGCGGGTGAGCCGGGGCCAGACGAGCGCCGGGTAGGCGACCTCCCAGAAGAGCGTACCCAGCGTGACCGCGTTCGTCACAAGCGGGTGCCATGCCAGCCACGTCAGGTCGAGCGTGCGGTACTGGACGTTGGCCGCCGCGCCCCACAGGGCCGTCCCCTCCCACCAGCTGGCCCCCAGCATTTTCCCGCAGCCGGAGAAGAAGTAGACGACGCACAGATGCACCTGGATCAGCCGCAGGGCGACGTTCGCCGCGACGGACGGCCTGCCGCCACCCTCCCCCGCCCCGAGCAGCCGGTCGATGGAGAGCCGGGCCCCCGACGGTCCGATCGCCAGCGGGATGAGCAGCATCCCGAGCGTGTCGTCGAGGCCGAACGTGTTGAGCGGCGCCCGATTCGCCGCGCTCACGAAGCCGGCCAGCGCCGCCACCGCGGCCAGCGGCGTGGCCAGGCCGACCGCGAGGAGGATCGCGGCCACGAGCGTCAGGCCGGCGATCACGCGGATCCCGTTGGGGCCGGTCGCGGCGAAGTAGCCGCTCCACTGCCAGGGCTGGTCGTTCATCCGCCACACGTGCTCGGGCGGCATCCAGCCCGCGGCGCCGAAGAAGGCATCCACGTCGGCGAGCCACACGCAGCTCGACCAGGCAAGAAGCGCGGCCGTGGCGATGCGGACCACTGCCAGCGGCAGCGGGTCGGCGGGCGTGAACCAGAAGCCGTTCCAGGCCCGGGCCCAGCCGCCGGCCCACGAGTCGCCTCCCCTGCCCTGCTCCGCCGGAGCCTCGGGCCGGGGCCTGACCGTCACGATCCGCGTGTCGCTCACGGCGCGGCCTCCTCCGGCCAGGCGAAGGTTCCCAGCGGGGTGACGACGTCCGCGCCGGACGTGCCGGCGACCACCTCGTCCGGTCCCGGCAGATAGTGCTCGACGAGCTCCAGCCGCACCCGGGTGCCGCCGGTCTGCCTGAGCACGTTGCCGGCCACGCCCTTGACCAGCGGCAGCCACTCCGGCTTCGCCCGGTCGCGCACCTCCCGGGGCGCCTCGGCGGTGGGCACCTGGGCGGCGATCTTCTCGGCGACCATGAACCGCCGGTGATAGAGCAGCCGCGGCCGATCGGTCGCGCGGTCGGGAATGCTGCCGCCACTGGTCGAGCCGTCGGGCATCGTCACCGTCCAGCGGATCGTGTGCCCGGGCCCCGGATCGGGAGCGAAGAAGCGGTAGCCGTGATCGAGATAGAGCGCGCCGATGAGCGGCCGCAACGGCTGCCGCAGCACCCCCGCCAGACCGCTGGCCGGCGGCGGGCCGGCCAACGGCGGCACGATCACGGCCGCGAGGTAGCCGGCGATGAGCAGCGACGCCAGCCAGCGGGCGGGCCGCGACCAGGCGGGCTCGGGCTGTGGAGGTGTGACGTGCACGCTGCGCTGCCGGGACGGGGCGGTGTGTGGAGGGAGAATCGGAAGGAAGGGCCTTCGCGATCCACCCGCCAACGCTACGTCATGGATCGCGATCCGGTCGTGCCGGTCGTAGGGGAGGCAGGGGCGGAGTCGCCGCGCGGCGCAGCCGGTCCCACACGGCCGTCCACGGCTCCGCGGCGGGCGGCGGGTCGACCACGATCCGGTCGAGGGCCCGCTGGTCGAGGGCGTGGAGCGTGGCGTAGAGAAGCCGGGCGTAGGCCTGTGGGTCCGCGGGCATCGGCACGACCACGAGCTCGCGGCGGCCGGCGAGCGGCCCGAGCGCGGCGCCGGTCCGCGTCGTCAGCAGTCCCACCCGCCGCCCGGCGTCGAGCAGCTCGCCGGCGCGGCCGGCCGCATCGGCGGCGATCTCGAGCGGCGTGCGCGGGGCGTAGTGCCGCGGATGCTGGCCGGGCGTCCGCGGCGGGGCGGCGTCGGGGACGTGCGGCTCGTCGGCCGCACCCGCGACCGGCCCGCCCACGACCTCCTCGATCGCCGCTCGCGACAGCGGCCCGGGGCGGAGGATGCGCGGCGGCCCGGTCGTGCAGTCGACGACCGTCGATTCGATGCCCCGGCTGCAGGGGCCGCCGTCGAGAATCAGGTCCACCTTGTCCCCGAGGCTCTCCAGGACGTGGTGGGCGGTGGTCGGCGAGACGGCCTCGGAACGGTTGGCGCTGGGCGCGGCCAACGGCACGCCGGCCACCGCGATCAGCCGCCGCGTGAGCCGATGGTCGGGACAACGCAGGGCGACGGTCGGCCCGCCGGCGGTGACGATGGCGGGGATCCGCGGGCCGCGGGGGACGACGATCGTCACCGGCCCCGGCCACAGCCGCGCGGCGATCGCCGTCGCGGCCGGCGGCCACGCAGCGGCCAACGACCTGGCCATCGCGGCGTCGGCGACGTGGACGATCAGCGGGTTGGTCGCCGGCCTACCCTTGGCGCGAAAGATGCCCGCCACCGCCTCCTCGTCGAGCGCGTCGGCCGCGAGGCCGTACACCGTCTCGGTCGGGATCGCGACGAGGCCGCCGCGGCGCAGGACCGCCGCGGCCCGCTCCAGGGCCTGGGCGGTCGGCGGCGGCGGCTCCGGCATCTCCGCCGGCCAGTCGCAGCGCAGGATGTCCGGGAGCGTGCGGGCCATGCCGACAACCTTGCAACGCCGGCGGGTGCGGAGCAAGATGACCACCCGGCTCCGCCGGCGCACCGCCGCCGACCGGGGCCGCCCTCCAGCCCCCAGGACGAAGACGTGCCCAGCGCCCCCGCCCCGCTCGTCGGCGTCGTCATGGGGAGCCGCTCCGACTGGGCGACGCTGCAGCGGGCCGCCCAGATCCTGGAGCAGTTCGACGTGCCGCATGCCTGCGAGGTGGTGTCGGCGCACCGCACGCCCGTGAAGCTCGCCGACTACGCCCGGACCGCGGCGGACCGCGGGCTCAAGGTGATCATCGCCGGGGCCGGCGGCGCGGCCCACCTGCCGGGCATGCTGGCCGCCCACACCCACCTGCCGGTGCTCGGCGTGCCGGTGGAGTCGTCGATGCTCCGCGGGCTCGACTCCCTGCTCTCGATCGTGCAGATGCCGGCGGGCGTGCCCGTGGGCACGCTGGCGATCGGCCCGGCCGGCGCGGCCAACGCGGCGCTCTTGGCGGTGTCGATCCTGGCGATCGAAGACGCGGGCCTGCGGGAGCGGCTCGTCGCCTACCGGGCCGCGCAGACGGCCCGTGTGCTCGCCGAGGAACTCGACGGCGATGCCAACGGCTGGTCGGAACGCCCCTCGGAGCGGTGACGTGTCGCCGGCCACTCACAGCCCGATCCTGCCGGGCGCGACGCTGGGCATCCTGGGTGGCGGACAACTCGGCGCCATGTTCGCAACGGCGGCCAAGCGGATGGGCTACCGCGTCGCGGCGATCAGCGACGTCGCCGACTGCCCGGCGGCTCGGGTCTGCGACCGGATGCTCGTCGGCGACTACGGCGACTCCGCCTTCCTGGCCCGGGCCGCGGCCGGGCTCGACGTGGTGACGTTCGAGTTCGAGAACGTGCCCGCGGCGGCCGGCCGGGCGCTGGCGGCGGTCGTGCCGGTGCGGCCGCATCCCGACGTCCTCTTCACGACGCAGGACCGGGCCCGCGAGAAGGCGTTCCTCGTGGCCCACGGCTTCGCCTGCGCGCCGCATCGCGTCGTCCGGTCGCGGGACGAGTTGCGGGCCGCCGTCGGCGAACTCGGCCTGCCGGCGGTGCTGAAGACGGCGGCCTCCGGGTACGACGGCAAGGGGCAGGTCCGGATCGGCGCTGCGGCGGACGTCGATGCCGCCTGGGATGCGATCGGCTCCGCGGCCGACGGCCCGCGGGAAGCGGTGCTCGAGGCGTGGGTCGATTTCGAATGCGAGATCTCGGTCGTGGCGGCCCGCGGGCTCGACGGCTCGGTCGCCGCATTCGCGCCGTCGCGCAATGCCCACGCCCACCACGTCCTCGACGTGTCCACCGCGCCGGCCGACCTGCCCGCGGCCGTGTCCGCCGCGGCCACCGCGACCGCCACGGCGATCCTCGCCGCGCTCGACGTCGTGGGCGTGGCCTGCGTGGAGTTTTTCGTGACCAAGGACGGCCGGCTGCTCGTCAACGAGATCGCGCCCCGGACGCACAACTCGGGCCACCTCACGATCGAGGCCTGCGAGACGAGCCAGTTCGAGCAGCAGGTGCGGGCGGTCTGCGGCCTGCCGCTCGGGTCGACCCGGCAGGTGGCGGCCGCGGCGATGGCGAACCTGCTCGGCGACGGCTGGTTTCCGGAAGGCGGGGTTTTGAGCCGTGAGCCGGACTGGGCCGCGGCCCTCGGCGTGCCCGGCGTCCGGCTGCATCTCTACGGTAAGACCGACCCCCGTCCGGGCCGCAAAATGGGCCACCTGACGGCGATCGCCGCCACGGTCGAAGAAGCCTGCGCGCGGGTCACAGCCGCCCGCCGTGCCGCCTGGCGACGGTGACGGGCGCAGTCGGCCGCCGCCGCGGCCGATAAACTTGAAGGGGTCGCTCGTTCGCCGAGCCATTCGCCCCACCGCCACCGCCCCGAGGATGCCATGGCAACTCCCCCGCGCCCCGCCGCCGCACGAGCCGGTTTCTCGCTCGTGGAGTTGCTCGTCGTCATCGCCATCCTCGCGATGCTCATGGCGTTGCTCGTGCCGGGCGTGCAGGGCGTGCGGGAACTCGGCCGCCGCACCGCGTGCAGCAACAACCTGCACCAGATCGGCGTCGCGGCGATCGCCCACTCGGCCCGCATGCAACACTTTCCCACTGGTGGCTGTGATGGCTCGACGTTGCCGAGCGTTGGAGCAGGCGCCGACTGGCGGCAGTCGGGCGGCTGGGGCTACACGATCCTGCCGGATCTCGACATGCAAACCGCCTACGACAGCCCGAGCACGGACACGCCGGTGCCGTCGTTCGTCTGCGCGACCCGCCGTGGCACGTCGATCGGCCCCGGCTCGATCGTCATGACCGACTACGCCGGCAATCGCGGAGCGTGGTCTTCGTCCGCCGGCGTCACTACCTTCGGCTGGGAGCTTCCGGGCATTCCTTCCAAGCCGGCCGACGCCCAAGGATGGGCAACGGTGGCGCAGACGCTCAACTCGTCGCAGGCGGTGCCCGGCACGGGCGCCTCCGTGCCCACTGGTGGCATCATCTTCGCGGGCAGTTCGCTCCAGCCGGTCCGCATCCGTGATGGCGCGGAAAAAACTTACCTCTTTGCGGAGAAATACGTGCCGAAATCCGAGTATGACTCCGGCACGTGGGACGGCTACAACAAGTGCGCCTTCGTCGGCGACTCTCCCGACACGCTCCGCGCCGGCCATCGTCAACCGGCGAGCGACTCTGCGGCCTTCTCCGCAGGCATGGAGGGCGGCTTCGGCGGGCCGCACCCCGGCGTGTTCCTCGCGGTGATGTGCGACAGCAGCGTCAAGGTGATCACCCTGGACATCGACGCGGCCGTGCACTTCCTGCTCGCCAGCCGGGCGGATCTGCAGAACGTGCAGGTGCCGGAATGACGCCGGCGGCGAGACCCGCACTGCCGATGTCGTGATCGGCGCGGTGTTGCGGTTCACACTCGATTCTCGTCCACCGGCGGCTTTGATACCGATGGTGGCGGATTCCCGCTGCCCTTGAAGCCCGAGGCGCAAGCCGAGGGAATGCGGATTCGATTCCGGTGGCGCCACGCGTATTCCCTCACCTTCCGGTTCGGGCTTCTCGGCAACCGGGCACGACGGCCAGACCGCCGCTGCCCTTGAAGCCCGAGGCGCGAGCCGAGGGAATGCGGATCCGCTTCCCATTCGGGCCACGCGTATTCCCTCACCTTCCGGTTCGGACTTCCCCGGCAGCGGTGAGCCGGATGAATTTTTTCACTCCTGGGGCACGAGGCTGCGGCCCCGCCAGGTCGTGCGCAGCCCGAGCATCCTGCGCACCAGGGCCGTCCACTGGATGGCGAGGAACATCGCGACGCCCAGCGGATGGGCGAGGGCGCTCGTGACGCTCTGGCGGAACCTGCTGGCCGCTGCCAGCCGCGGCAGCCAGGCGAGGGCGGCGGCGGCCAGGGCCGCGGGCGGCGCCCAGCCGGGCCAGCCCCGCCAGCCGCTGACGAGGCCGAGGCCCACCAGCACGAACGGCAGGATCTGGCCGCCCGCGAGCAGGAGCGTGAAGGGCACGATGGTGGCCGGGCCGCCGATGCCCTCGGTGGCGTTCTTGGACAGACCCCGCCAGACGTCGGCATCGCGGTCGTACATCCGGCACGAGGCGACGCCCGTCGCGTCGAACAGGTCGGTCGTCAGGCCCGCGCGGCGGTAGGCCCGCGGCAGCTTCACGCCGTCGTGGAGCGATGCCCGGATCGCCGCGTGCCCGCCCGCCGCGTCGTAGGCGGCGCGGCGGGTAACGAAAAACTGTCCGCAGCCGGCCGCCATGCCGACCACGTTGTCCCGGCGGCTGCGGGCCAGCGGAAGGAAGCCGAGGAGGATGAAGTGGATGAGCGGGAGGAGCAGCCAGTCGAGCAGGCAGGCCGTCCGCTGCCGGGGAAACCCGCTCCCCAGCGCCGCGCCGGATACATCGAGAAACGCCACCGCCCGCGCGACCGCGTCGGGCGTGGGTGAGACGTCCACGTCGAAGAACACCCAGGTGTCGTGCCGCGCCGCCCGGGCCAGCTGCCAGCAGGCGTGCTGCTTGCCGCACCAGCCGGCCGGCAACGGGCTCCCGGGCACGAGCCGAACGCGGGGATCCTCCGCCGCGATGCCCGCCACGACAGCGGCGGTGCCGTCCTGGCTCGCGTCGTCGAGGATCACGAGTTCCAGGTCCACGCCCTCGCTCGCGAGGACGTCGCGGCACAGCCTGCCGATCGCGGCCTCTTCGTTCCGCGCGGGGACGAGCACCGACACCGCGGGCCGGCGACCGGCCGGCGCGGGCGGCGGTGCGAAGGCCCGCAGATTGGCCAAGGTGAGCAGCGCCGGCAGCGCCGCCAGCGCGACGGCCGCGCCGGCGAGGATCCCGATCACGACGGCACTCATCGCGGCCTCTCCGCGGCCGCGCCGCCATGCGACGCGTCGAAAGGCTGGCCGCGGAGCCAGGCCTTGGCCCGCCGGATCGCGTCGTAGGCGGGCCCGACGCCGACGCGCCCGGAGAGGAGCGTGGTGAAGGCGGCGGGATCGCGGGCGAGGACGGCCGCGGCAAGCCGATCCTGCGTGGCCTCGAGGCCGCTGGCGAGGACGGCCGTCCACTCGTCGGCCGGGCGGCCCGCCGCCTCGGCCACCCGCAGGGCCGGGCCGAAGGCCGCGACCACCTCCGGACAGCGCTCGGTCCAGAAGGGGTATTCGAGCGCCAGCGGCACGACGAGCCCGCGATTCATGGCGGCGACGGCGTGACCGATGCCGGGCCGCATCACCAGCGGCCGCTCCCGCGGATCGCTGAACCGGCCCTGCGCGGTGATCCAGAAAATCACGTCGGTTCGTCGGGCCGCCGCGCGGGCCATCCGCAGGAACCGGGCCGATCCCCGCCAGGTGCCCGGCTCGATGCCCAGGAACCCGATCCGCTCCAGGAACTTGTATTTCCCCAGGGCCGCGGCGTCGATCGGCCCGTAGACCATGCGATCGGGATAGAGCCGCGCGCCGATGAACAGGAACGTGAGCGGATCCCACCAGCCGGGATGGTTGGAGTAGAAGACGACCGGCTCACCGACCAGGTCCGGACCGTCGGCCGTCCCTCCCTGCCCCTTGAGCAACCGCACGGCGTGGAAGTGCCGCGCCATGTAGCGGCGCACGTACCACATGAACCAGCCGTGGATCGGCCGCGAGAAAGGAGGCAACTCCTCCCCCTGCCTCCCCGCCGGATCGCGGTCGACGGTATGCATCGCTACAGACTCTTCCCGTTCACCAGGGGACGATCGTACCTCGCGGCCGGCGGCAGGAACCGGCCCCCGCTCCGCCGCCCGCAGCCGACCCCCGCTGATGCGTGCGGCGGAGCCGGTCGGGGGCCCGCGCATGAGCCGGTGAACTTTGTCTCCGCCACATGATCTTCCATCGTCATGGAGCCGGATGTTGACAAAGTCCGCCGGCGAAGAGCAGGCCACCGCCGGCTCCGAATGCGGGTGACCTCGGGGCATCACCCGGTTGGCCCGTCACACCGCCACGGCGGCCCGCGCGGCGGGCCCGGCCTGGGCGACGATCTTGTCCTGGTCGACGCAGTCGGCCGCGATCCAGCCCGACATCATCACCATCGGCATGCCCGGCCCCGGATGGGCCGAGCCGCCTGCCAGGTAGAGCCCCTCGACGTCGGGCGAGCGATTCGCCGGCTTGAAGGCGCCGAGATACTTCCCGTGGCTCGCCAGGCCGTAGATCGCCCCGTCGAGCACGTGATAGCGGTCGTTGATGTCCTGCGGCGTGAGCGCCCGCTCGAAGACGATGTGCCGCTCCAGATCCTTCAGGCCGGCCGTCTCCTCGAGTTTGCGGATGATCGTCTTGCGATACTGCGGCAGCATCTTCGCCCAGTCGTGGTGCGGCCGCAGGTAGGGCGTGTGCACGAGCACGTACATCGCCTCGCCGCCAGGAATGGCGACCTCCGGCTCGGTCACCGCCGGGGCGCACACGTAGCAGGTCGGATCGGGCGCGGGCTCGCCGCGGTGGTAGATCGCCTCGAACTCCTCGTGGGGA
Organism: Pirellulales bacterium; assembly: GCA_044368305.1. Classification (GTDB taxonomy): domain Bacteria; phylum Planctomycetota; class Planctomycetia; order Pirellulales; family UBA1268; genus QWPN01. The sequence goes on along the minus strand of JBIPLS010000078.1, from coordinate 2,570 downwards.
TCCCGCGAGAAGACGAAGTTGTGGTGGATCAGCTGCTCGTACCGCTTGTCGAGCCCCAGGTAGAGCACCACTCCCGAGCAGGCGGGCTCGTACTTCCGCCGCCCGAGGAACCGCCGACTCGGCTGGCCGTCCACGAGCTCGCGGTGCGTCCGCACGCTGTCCGAGTTGCTCACGACCGCACCGGCCCGGATCGTCTCACCGGCGGCCGTCTCCACCCCGCGGACGCGGCCCTGCTCGACGATGATCCGGCGCACCGGAGTCTTCGTGCGGATCTCCACGCCGAGGTCCACGGCCAGGCTGGCCAGGGCGCGGGGCACGGCGCCGGTGCCGCCCCGCGGATACCAGACGCCGTCGTGTGACTGCATGTGGGCGATGCCGCAGAGCACGGCCGGCGACTGCTCGGGGCAGCTGCCCACGTACTGCGTGTAGTGGTCGAGCATCTGGGCGGCCCGCTCGTCGGGCACGAACGACCGCACGGTGCCGGCCACGCTGTGCCCGGGCCGCATCCCGATCAGCTCCTTGAGGAACCCCACCGAGAGGCTCTGGCGGACGTTGATCATGTCCCCCATGCCGCCGACGCTCCGCCAGAAGAAGAACTCCTCCGAGAGCCGGTGCAGACGCCGCGACAGATCCATGAAGCGGCCGTAGCCGGCCCCGGAGCCGCTGCCCGGGGCGAACTCGTCGAGCGTCGCCTGCATGGCCCGCACGTCGGCGGCGAGGTCGAGCGTCGTGCCGTCGTCGAAGAAGCTCCGCCACTGCGGGTCGAGCGGCACCAGGTCGAGGGCCGACTCCAGGTCGCGGCCGGCCTCCGACCAGATCCGCTTCAGCACCCGGGGAATCGTCAGGATCGTGGGCCCCATGTCGAAACGGAAACCCTGCTCGTCGATGACGGCGGCCTTGCCTCCCACCCAGGCGTTCTTCTCACAGAGCGTGACGGCGTAGCCCCGGGCCGCGAGCGTGCAGGCGGCGGCCAGGCCGCCCAGGCCGCTGCCGATCACCACCACCCTGTTCTCGTCGCGGGCCTTCATGGTTCGTGCCTTCCTGTGATCGCGCTGCCGAGGGTCGTCAGACCGCCGCCGGCTCCTGCCCGCGGGACCGCCGCGTCGCCGGCCGGGCGGCCGCGTCCTTCCCGATGCCGAGATCCTCCAGCAGCAGGTCGCTCGTGATTCGCGCCGACGAATAGATCACCGGCAGGCCGCTGCCGGGATGCGTGCCGCCGCCCACGAGGTACATCCGCTCCACGTCCTCGAACCGGTTGTGGGGCCGCATGTGCAGCATCTGGCCGAGGTCGTGCGAAAGGTTGAACGTGGCGCCGCGATAGATCTCGTAGCCCTCCTGCCAGTCGTCGGGCGTGAGCATCTTCTCGTAGCGGATCCGGTCGCGGACGCCGCGGATACCGACCCGCTCCATCTGGTCGAGGGCCACCTCCCGATACCGCGGCCCTTCGCGTCGCCAGTCCACGTTCGGATGCCGGTGCGTGACGGGGATCAGCAGGTACAGGGTGCTCATCCCGCGTGGGGCGAGCGTCGGGTCGGTCACGGACGCGTTTTGCACGTACATCGACGGGTCGCGGGACAGCACGTGCCGGTGCTCGATGTCGGCGAGGTTCTCCCGGTAGTTCTCCGACAGGTAGATGTTGTGGTGGGCCACGTCGTCGTACCGGCCCTCGATGCCCAGATAGAGCATGAAGGTCGAGCAGGAGAACCGTCGCGAGGCGATCTTCTTGTCGTTCCAGCGGCGTCGCAGGCGGTCGGGCACGAGCCGGGTCATGCTGCGGGCGAAGTCGGCGTTCACGACCGTGGCGTCGGCCGGATGCGTGCCCGAACCGGTGCGGACGGCGGTGATCCGCCGCCCGGCGAACTCCAGGCCCTCGACCGGCTCGCCATAGCGGATCTCCACCCCCATGTCCCGCGCGATCCGCGCCATCGCGTTGCTCACCGCGCCGCAGCCGCCGACCGGGTGGTAGACGCCGTGCTCGTATTCGAGGAACGAGAGGATCGAGAACAAGCTCGGGCAGCGGAACGGCGACATGCCCAGATACTTCGACTGGAACGTGAACGCCAGCCGGATCCGCTCGTCCGAGAAGAACGTGCCCAGCTCGGCGTCGAGGCTCCGCCACGGCTTGAGGATCGGCACCAGCTTGAGGAGGTCGGGGCTCGCCAGGTCGATCCAGCTCTCGAACGGCTGCTCGAGGAACGGCGCGAACCGGGTGAACTTCTCGCGGGTGGCCTGCATGAACCGCGTGAACGCGCCGTGATCGGCGGGCGAGAGCCGGGAGACTTCGGCCTCCATCCGCGCGATGTCCGGCGTGGCCAGCAGCTCGCCGCCGGCCCCGAAGATGAGGCGATACTGCGGGTCGAGACGCACCATTTCGACCTCGCGGCGAAGGTCGTAGCCGCAGGCCGTGAAGATGTCCTCCAGGACCCGTGGGTAGAGGAAGAACGTCGGGCCGAGGTCGAACCGGAATCCCTCGGGGGTCGCGATCGTGCTCGTGCGGCCGCCGGGCACGTCGAGCCGCTCGAAGACGCGGACGCGAACGCCGGCCCGGGCCAGGAGCATGGCGGAGGCGA
>JBIPLS010000212.1:0-4419 GCA_044368305.1 Pirellulales bacterium | reverse complement strand
TGAACTCGCGCAGGGCCCAGAAGGAGACGAGGCCGAAGAGCACGACCGTGGCCGTGACGCCCAGCCAGAAGGCCGCGGCCAGCACCGTGCACAGGATCCACCAGCCGCGGAGCCGGGCGTTGAAGGTACGGATGGCGGCCGGGTCGAGCCCGCGGTCGGGATGCCGCTTGAGGAACTGGCCCACGGCGGTGGCCGCGGAGAGCAGCGCGAGCACGCTGGTGATCAGGGCGATGGTGCGGGTGTCGTTCATGCCGCTCCCGCTATTCCTTGAGCGCCAGCACGGCGCGGCGGGCGCGGGCGAGAAAGTCGAGCTTCGCCTCGCCCCGCTCCAGCCACAACGGCGGGCCGAAGCTGATGCAGGAGAGCAGCGGCACGGGCAGGAACTCGCCGCGCGGCAGGACGCGGTTGAGGTTGTCGATGTGCACCGGGATGAGCTCGATCTCGGGCCGCTTCTTGGCCAGGTAGTAGAGGCCGCTCTTGAACTCGCCCACCTCGCCGGTGACGCTCCGGCCGCCCTCGGGAAAGACGATCAGCGAATGGGTCGAGCCCGCCTCGCGGAGCATGAGATCGACCGGGCTCTGGTGCACCTTGATGTCGGTGCGGTCGATGAGGATGGCGTCGAACACCTCCTGCGCCAGCCAGCGGCGGACGAAGCCCCGCGACCAGTAGTCCTTCGCGGCCACGGGCCGCGTCACCTCGCGGACCGCCTGCGGCAGCGACGACCAGATGACCAGGGCGTCGAGGTGGCTGGTGTGGTTGGCGAAGTAGACCCGCTGGCAGGTGTCGGGCTGGCTGGCGATCCAGCGGACGCTCGCCCCGGCGAGCAGCCGGGCCAGGGCGGCCAGCGACAGCCCCGCCGCCCGGCAGAAGGGGGAGCGTCCTGGAGCGGCCCGGGCGTGCCCCGATGGGGTGATGTCCGCGGGGGAGAGCATGGCAAGAGTGTCCGTTCGGGGCGGCGCGACGGTCAATCCGGGGAGGCGTCGGATACGAACGGGTTGTGTCGCCGCTCGCGACCCACCGTGGTGGCCGGGCCGTGGCCGGGCAGGATGACCGTGTCGTCGGGGAGGGTGTAGAGGTGGCGGCGGATGCCGGCGGCGAGGGCGTCGAAGTCGCCGTCGGGAAAGTCGGTGCGGCCGATGCTGCCCTGGAAGAGCACGTCGCCGCCGAACACGACGGCGGGCCGGCAGTCATGGAGCTGCAGCACGACGTGGCCGCGGGAATGGCCGGGAATCTCCCGCGTGCCGAACCGGAGGCCCGCCAGTTCGAACTCCTCGCCGTCGTCGAGCAGGCGGTCGGCCGGCGGGCTGGTCAGCGGCAGGCCGAACGGCGCCGAGAGATTGGCCACCGGGTCGGTGAGCTTCGGGGCGTCGTGACGGCCGACGAGGATCGGAAGCCCGGGCCAACGGTCGCGCAGGGCCGCGTTGCCGGCGATGTGGTCGGAGTGGCCATGCGTGAGGAGGATGGCCGCCGGGGCGAGCCCCTGGCCGTCGATCCACTCGATGATCGCCTCGGGCTCGAACCCCGGGTCGATCACGACGCACGCGCCGCCCACGGCCGGCGCCAACACGTAGGTGTTCTCGCCGAACGGCAGCGACTCGATCCGGGCCAGGCGCAGGCCGGCGGGGGCGGGCAGGAGTTCGATTTGGGCCATGGCGCGGGACCGGGGCGGCGGGCCGATCGGAGGGAGGTGCGGGCGGCGGAGGGCCGCCGTGGGCAGCATGGCTCGCCGCCGTTGAGGCGGCAAGAACGGGCCCGCGGGCGGGGGAAAACCGCGTTGGCCCGGGCCAACTGGCATGGCGGGGGAGCGGCCTTGCCTCTAGACTCCGCCCGCCGGCAGCCGGGACGCAGGAGCGTTTTTCGGTGGCGGCACGGTCGGACCCGCAGGAATCTGCGGGCCGTGCCGGTGATTCGGGCGTCGTTCATGGCCGGGGCGGACCCGGGCGATATTCACTCACACGGTCTTTCGATAACGGCTGCGGGGCGGAGCAGGAGCCGGGCCGCGGCCGGCAACGGATCCAGGGAGGGATCAATGGCGGGTCGTGCACGGACGGTTCGACTGCTGGTGGGCCTGCCGCTCGCCGCGATGCTCACGCTCTCGGCCGCGTCGGCCGTCCGCGGTCAAACGGCCGCCGCGCCGCAGGGGCCGGGGCTCGTTCCGAACGGCGACGTCGCCAAAGGCAATGCCAACGCCAGTGACGCCACGGCCGCGGCCGTCGGCGCCCACCCGCTGCAGCCGGCCCTGGAACTGGCCCAGAAGGGCCTGGGCGAGCTCCGCACGAAGATCAAGGACTACTCCTGCACGGTCGTCAAGCGCGAGCGGATCGACGGCAAGCTCGGCGAGCACGAGTACATGTTCGCCAAGATCCGCCACGAGCCGTTCAGCGTGTATCTCTACTTCCTCGCTCCCGACACGGTGAAGGGCCAGGAGGTGATCTTCGTGGACGGGAAGAACGACGGCAACATGCTGGCCCACGCCGGCAGCGGCGTCCGGGCCCTGGTGGGCACCGTGTCGGTCAAGCCGCAGAGCATGCTCGCCATGCAGGGCAACCGCTACGCGATCACGGAGATCGGCGTCGAGAACCTCGCCAAGCGGCTCGTCGAAGTGGCGGAGCACGACAAGCAATTCGGCGAGTGCGAGGTGAACTTCTACCCCAACGCCAAGGTGAATGGGCGGATTTGCACATGCGTGCAGGTCGTGCATCCGGTGCCGCGGCGGAACTTCCGCTTCCACCTGGCCCGCGTGTTCATCGACGACGAGTACACGATTCCGGTGCGGTACGAGGCCTACGACTGGCCCCAGGAGGCGGGCGGGCAGCCGGTGCTCATGGAGGAATACACCTACATGAACGTGAAGGTGAACAACGGCTTCACGGACGCCGACTTCGACCCCAAGAACACGGCCTACAAGTTCGGAAAGTGACGGCGGCGGGCTGGAGGGCCTGTCCCGCAGCCGCGGCCGTCTCTGCCGCGGGGTAAACTGGGCCTCGGCGGCGGTTCGCAAGTGCCTCGCGGCGCCCGCCGCGGAGGATTCGCCGTGCAACTGCTCGTCCGTGCCCTGGTGGGTGCGTTGCCCTGGCTGGCGGTGTGTTGCCCGGCCCTCGGGGCGGGCGCTGGGCGACCGAACATCATCCTCATTCTGGCGGACGACTTCGGCTACGAGTGCGTCGGCGCCAACGGCGGGCAGTCCTACCGCACGCCGCATCTCGACCGCCTCGCCGCCGCCGGCATGCGGTTCGAGCGCTGCCACGTGCAGCCGATGTGCACGCCGACGCGGGTCGAGTTGCTGACCGGCCTGTCCAACGTGCGGAATTACTATGCCTTCGACATCCTCCTCCGGGATCAGGTGACGGTGGCACACCGCCTCAGGGACGCGGGCTACGCCACGGGCGTGTGCGGCAAATGGCAACTGGGCCGCGAGCCCGACTCGCCGCGGCACTTCGGCTTCGACGAGGCTTTGCTCTGGCAGCACACGCGGCGGCCGCCCCGCTACGCGAACCCCGGCCTGGAGCGGGACGGCGTCGAGCGCGACTGGCGGAGCGGCGAATACGGACCCGACCTGGTCAACGACTTCGCCCTCGACTTCATCACCCGCCACCAGGACGGGCCGTTCTTTCTTTTCTACCCCCTGATGCTCACGCACGAGCCCTTTCAGCCGACGCCGGACAGCCCCGAATGGGATGCAACGGCCGTCGGGGAGAACGTCAACCGCGACGTGCGGCACTTCGGGGCGATGGTGGAATACATGGACAAGCTCGTCGGGCGGCTCGAAGCCCGGCTCGCCGAACTGGGCATTCGCGACGACACCCTCCTGGTCTTCCTGGGCGACAACGGCACCGCCGGCCGGGTGACGAGCCGCTTTCAGGGGGCCGATTTTCGCGGCGGCAAGGCGGAGACGACCCACCGTGGCACCCACGTGCCCCTGATCGTCAGCTGGCCCGCGGTCGTGCGTGGTGGCCGCGTCAATGGCGACCTGATCGCCGCCGTGGATCTGCTGCCGACACTGTGCGCCGCCGCCGATGTCGACGTCCCCGGGGCGTGCGACGGCGTGAGTTTCCTGCCGCAACTCCAGGGCCGGCCCGCCGCGCCGCGGCCCTGGATCTATGCCTGGTATTCGCCGCGGCGGAGGCACGATCCCACGGTCTGGGAATATGCGTTCGACGAGCATTACAAGCTGTATCGCGACGGGCGATTCTACGATCTCACTTCCGATCCCGAGGAGGCGGTGGCGCTTCCGGTGGCCGGCCGGTCCGGAGCGGCCGCGGCCGCCGCAGCGAGATTGCAGGGTGTGCTCCAGCGGTTCGCGAACGCCCGGCCCGAGCGGCTCGATCGCGAGTTCGAGGCCGCGGGCCGCGCCGCCGGCGCGGCACCGCCGCGGAACCCTTGACGGGCCCGGGGACGCGGGGCCGGCTGCGCTCCGGG
>JBIPLS010000211.1:0-4420 GCA_044368305.1 Pirellulales bacterium | reverse complement strand
CACCAGTCGCACCCGGCCGGCGTCGATGGCGGCATCGGAAACGGCCACGACATCCGGCTCCACCGACAGGTCGCCGGCGACCGACGACACCCGCGTCTCGCCCGTGAAGAGGTGGATGCCACGATCCCGGGCGAGCGGCCACAGGCAGCCGACGATGGCCGTCTTCAGGGTGCCGTGGGTGAAAATGTCCTCCGGTGACATGTCGACCTCGATGTGGGATGCGAGCCAGTCGATCCGCCCCGTCTGCGGAAACTCCTCCGACGCCGCCCAGCGACGAAACGCGGCGAGCGTGGCGAGATCGCCCGGAATCAGGCACTGCCCTTCGACGAGCACGGTGGCCATCATGAAAAGGCCTCGCGAATGGAGTGGAACGTCTCGCGGGACGACGGCACGGGCCGCCCCGACGTGGAGACGAGAACTGTTCTTTTGTATATCCTGCGAGCGTCCCGGTCAAGGCGGCGGTGACGTCCGCGTCAGCCCGCCGGTCGGCGCCGATGCGGCCGTGTCGGCAAGGCATGGGCAGATGGTCAGCCGGGATGGTGAAGCCGCGGGTCGGGCCGGCGACGGATCTCGCCGAGGGCTACGCGGCGGCCAGCGGGCGAAACTCGTCTCGATCGACTTCGCCGTGCCCCAGGGATCGCAGCACATCCATCAGGCGATCCGGCCCGCACTGCGACGGATCAACGATCGCTATGCCGATCACGCGACTGTCGGCGGCCCGATCCACCAACACCGCAGCGTCGAGCCGTTCCGTCGTGGCAACACGATCATCCTCCTCGCGCTGCAAGCACACGTAGGCCGCGATTGGCTGGCCCCGCCGATACGTCACCTTGAGCGAGATCGACGCCTGCTGATTATGCCTGTCCTTTCTAACTTCCGTTGAGGGCCTCAACAGCAAGCTCATGGCCATCAAGCGTCAGGCCGGGGGCTACCGGAACGTCACGAACTTCAAGGACGTGATCTGTTTCTAATGCGGCGGTTCACGGCTCTACCCATGAAGATCCCGGATGCATCAGGAATTATGCCTGTCCTTTCACCGTTCTTCGACGGCTTCCATCACCGGCGGCCGCCGATCGAAATGGGGTCTTCCCGTGGTGGCGTCGCGGGCGCCGGCACGGAAGGAGTCGCAGACGCGGGCAGATACGCCTCCAGCTCCTTGGGGAGCGTTCCGTTCCGTCGCATGTTTTCCAGCGCCTCGAGGAACTCCTTCGACGGGGCGTCGATCAGCGTGCCGTCCGGCTTGTAGGTCTTGCCGTACAGCCGATCCCACATCTCCTGGAGCTTGAGAATCGTTTCCGCTTGATAGCCGAGAACCGTCGGATCAACGGCGTTCGGGATGTCCAGGGAGCCGGCCTTCACACACCCTGTACGCAACAGGACCAACAACTCGAGCGTTTTGCCGGCGACCGCCGCACCCGTCATGACCGGACGGGCGCCACCCGGACACACCGGCGCCGGAGCGACCAGCACGGGCCCGGGGTTCGCGACCTTGTCGTCCACGATCCGGAAGGCCTGCACCTTCACCACCACGAACCGGCCGTCGGCCTGCTGCCCGGCCTTCGTCACCTCCGCATCCCAGACTAGCGTCTGCCCCTTGAAGCCGCCGCTCTGGCGAACCCGGCCAAAGTCGTCCACGATCTTCTGCTTCATGGCGGTGAGTTCCTTGCCGGCCGCGGCGTCGGCCGTGCCACGGGCGGCTTCGATGCCCACCCCGACGGCAATGCCACTGGCCCACTTCTGCCGAAACCCGCTCTCCGCCTTGGCGACCGCCAGGAAGTCGTTCGGATCGGTCGGCCCGCTCACGAGACCCGGATCGAAGGCGGGCGGATTTTGCCTCCCGACCGGAACGAGCGGCGCGAGCGGAGGCGCGGGCGCAGCGACGTCGAGCCCGGGAATGCCGACGGCAGGCGGCGCGGGCCGGGCCGCGGCGATCGCCTCGACGAGCAGATCGACGGGCAACGCATCCAACTGGGTCGTCACGCCGACGGCAGGCGGCGTGGTCGGCGCGGCACTCCTGGTGCCGCTGGTCACGACCACCGTGGCCGCGGCCGGCACGGGAGCGGGCGCCAGGGGGCCGGCAAGAAACTCGCCGGGCATCACCGTGACGGCCAGCATCTGCCGCGCTTGCAACGGCTCGAAGCCAACCCCAACGCCGGCACTCGGCCGCCTGGAGGATCGCCGGGCGGTGACGGCGGTTCGCCGACGGTCGCCCGACCCGGACGAGGAGAAAAGACCGAAAACCACGGCCGACGATCGTGAGACATTGTTCATGGCATGGCTCCGGGGTGGGAGTGATGGCGGAAAAGGCGGGCGGCGAGCGCGGAGGGAAGCAGAACGCTGCGTCGGTGTTTCAATCACGCTCGCCGCTAGCGGTAGGAAACCGGGAAGCTCGTGCTGTGCACGACCGGCCGGCCGGGGGCGGCAGGCGGCACCGGCACGTTGCTGGGCGGCGCGACGATCAGCGGCTTACCATTTCCCGGCAGGGGCCGCATTGGCCCCGCCGTGTCGTTCACGTGAATGACGCGACCGGATGCGTAGGGAGCGTTCCGGTTGGATGCCCAGCCCTTGGCGGGGAACTCCTTGAAACTTCCGTTGTCGTGCACGATGAAAAAGAGCTGGCCGTCCCGGGTGACGAACCCCACGACGGTCACGTAGTGCAGCGTCGGCTTCCACTGCCCAGAATTCCAGTAGCCGTACAGGGCGATCACGGGCCGGTCCTGCCGCAACTGATCGACGATATACTGGTCGGAAGCATCGCCCTTGAGCGTCACGGTCATGCCTAGGTTCGACTCCAGAACGTCCCGCATCACCTCGGGACTCGTCCCCGGCACGAGCCTGCCCGCCTGAGCCTCGGGCACCAGCTTGTCGTAGAGGTCGGCGAGGTCAGCACGATCCTGGTAGATGTCCAGGGTGTAGACGAGGCTCACCGGTCCGCAGGGGCCGTGGTATGTCGGGCCAGCGGTCCCGTTGGTGAGCAGATTGCCGATGACCCCGTCCAGCCCGGCGATGTGATGCGGATAAAAGCCTTTTGGCAAAACGCTCGTGCCGTCGGGTTGCGAGACGGGGATCACGGCGGGGGCCGTGACGGGATGCGAAGGCACAAACGTGGCGGCGACCAAGTCCGCCACCTGTAGGATCCCGGGGGGCAGCGGCATGGTGATCGGGGCGACGAGCCCGCCGCCGTCCAGCGTCACCCGCGATTCAAACCGCTCCACCTGCAACCCGCACTCCTGGGCCTCCCGCCGGCGGCGATCCCTGCGGGGCGACCACCAGGCGAAGGCGGCCCACCGCCCGGCACGCGACACGCTTCGGCTACGTGGCGATACCGACGAGGACGCTGAACGGGCCAGAGAGCGAGAGTTTTCCATGACCTTCTCCTTGTTGGTGGGGCGCGGACGTATCGCCACATGCGGCGCAGGCCAGCGTCGAGGAACCAGGGGCGGGCGCGAGGCGGGAAATCGTCAGGTGGGAATCAAGGCGGGAACAGCCGGCGATCGCGTCGTCCTCGTCTGTTGGTTGAGTATTCTGAAAAATCTCCGGTCGGCGGTCAAGAAGTCAGCCGAGCCTGACCAAGTTCTCACGAGCACGCTTCGGCAAATCGCGGAAACAGCGACTTTCCGCACGCCGCGCGACCAACCGCCATGTCAGATGACGCGGCCGCGTGACCGCACCGCCGCAAACCCACGGCGATCGAGCCGGCCGCGCCACCGGCTACGGCTCCGCTTGGGTACGGCGTTCCGCTTGGCCGTACCGCTCCGCTCGGCCGCTCACTGCGTGCGGTCGCCACCCGCCGCGGTCGGCGTCGGCACCGAAGCGATCCGCGTCCGGGCCTCCGCGGCCACGAGATAGGGCCGCTTGTACTCCGGCATGTAGCCTTTCGCGCCGCGAACCGACACCTGCTGCCCCACCAGCGGCGCCAGATTCACGCCCGCCTGCGGCGCCACGAACGCCAGCACGTTGTTGTGCTCGTCCACCAGCGCCCAACGCGGCGCGTCGGGCCGACGCGACACCACCGTCGCCAGCCGGCCGGTCGTCTCCATCTGGTCGGGCGGCGTCCAGGTCGGCTGGCCGCCGGCCGGGGCGCCGCCGGGCATGACGCCCGGCCGGATCGGTCGCGAACCGATCGCCGACAGGCTCGACCACATGCCGCCCAGCCGCAAGGGCTCCTGCGCGGGGGCCGCGCCCGCGACGATCGCCTTCTGCCGGGCCTGGATCGCCTCGAAGCGGGCGAGCCGGGCGTCGATCGCCTGGGCCCGCGTCCGCTCGCCTTCCGCGGTGGCCCGCGTCGCGGCCAGCCGCAGCCGCTCCCGCAATGGCGCCAGGTTCCAGGCGTCGCTCGGCCCCGTCACGGCCAGCGACAGCGCCAGGTCGATGTCGGCGAGTTCGTCGCCGCTGGCGGCCACCGCGCCGCCGCTGACGG
>JBIPLS010000077.1:0-14889 GCA_044368305.1 Pirellulales bacterium | reverse complement strand
CCGCCCTGTTCACCGCCAACCGCCGCCGCCTCGTCGCGCAGCTTCCGGGCCATGCCCTGGCCATCGTCCACGCCGCCGACGTCCAGCCGACCACGGGCGACGGCACCCGCCGGCTGCATCCGGCCAGCGACCTCTTCTGGCTGACGGGCGTGGAGCAGGAGGAGAGCGTGCTCCTGCTCGCCCCGCAGGCCCACGACCCGGGCCGCCGTGAGATGCTCTTCCTGCGGCAGCCCGACGAGCAGCTCGCGCAGTGGGAGGGCGAAAAGCTCACCCGGGAGGGGGCGACGTCGATCTCGGGCGTCACCCAGGTTCGCTGGCTCGCCGAACTCCCGGCGATGCTCCACGCCCTGGCGTGCGAGGCCGACGCCGTGTACCTCAACCTCAACGAGCACGAGCGGGCCGCGGCCGAGGTCGAGGATCGCGACCTGCGGATGGCGCGGCGGCTGATCGACCGCTACCCGCTGCACCGCTACGAGCGGCTGGCGCCGATCCTGCGGCGTCTGCGGGCGGTGAAGAGCCCGCCGGAGGTGGAGCTGATCCGTCAGGCCATCGACGTCACCGGCGCCGGGCTGCAGCGGGTGCTGGCGACGCTCCGGCCCGGTGTGATGGAGTTCGAACTGGAGGCCGAGCTGATCGCCGAGTTCACCCGGCGCCGGTGCCGCATGGCGTACGAGCCGATCGTCGCCTCCGGCCGCAACGCCTGCGTCCTCCACTACCTGGAGAACGACGCCCCCTGCCGCGACGGCGACCTGCTGCTCGTGGACGTCGGGGCGTCCTACGCCAACTACAACGCCGACCTCACCCGCACCTATCCGGTCAACGGCCGGTTCACGCCCCGGCAGCGGGCCGTCTACGAGGCGGTGCTCCGCGTGCTGCGGGCCTCCGTCGCCCTGGCCACGGTCGGCACGACGCTGCGGCAATGGAAGCGGGCCGCGCAGGCGCAGATGGCCGACGAGCTCGTCGGCCTGGGCCTGATTTCCGCCGCCGAGGCGGCCGCCGACTCGGCCGAGAAGCCCGCCTGCCGGAAATACTTCATGCACGGCGTCGGGCACTCGCTGGGCCTCGGGGTCCACGACCTGGCACCGGTGGACGGGCCGCTCGCGCCGGGCTGGGTGATCACGGTGGAGCCCGGCATCTACATCCCCGAGGAGTCGCTGGCCGTGCGGCTGGAGAACGACGTGCTCGTCACGCCCGAGGGTCCGCTCGATCTCGCTGCCCACGTGCCGATCGAGGCGGACGAGATCGAACGGCTCATGGCCCGGTAGCCGGCCCGGGAGGCAGCGTGGGTCCGCAGATCGGGCATGATGCAGCGGGGCCGCGGGCCTGCCCGGCGGAGTTCGCGGTGTCCGCGCCCGGCCGCGTCAACCTGATCGGCGAGCACACCGACTACAACGACGGCTTCGTGCTCCCCATGGCCATCGACCGCGGGCTGCGGCTGGCCGTGCGGCGGCGGGACGATCGCCGGGCGGTGCTCCGCTCCGTGCGGGAGGAGGCGACGGCCACGCTCGACCTCGACGCCCCGCTCGCCCCCGGCCGCCGCGACTGGACGGCCTATCCCGCGGGCGTCCTCGCCGGATTCCAGGAACTCGGCTGGGCGATTCCGGGCTTCGAGGCGGTCGTTGCCGGGGATCTGCCCGTGGGCGGCGGCCTGAGCAGCAGCGCCGCGCTCGAGGTGGCGATGGCGACGGCGGTGGAGACGCTCTGCGGTCGCGGCCTCCCGCCGGAGGCGAAGGCCCTGCTCTGCCAGCGGGCGGAGCATCGCTTCGCCGGCGTCCCCTGCGGCATCATGGATCAATTCGCCGTGATCTACGGCCGGGCCGGCCACGCCATGCTGCTCGACTGCCGCAGCCGGGCGGTGCGGCACGTGCCGCTCGACGACGGCCGCGTCCGCGTGCTGGTGGTGGACAGCGGCGTGAAGCACGCCCTCGGCGACGGCGGCTACGCGCTGCGGCGGGCGGAGTGCGCGGCGGCGGCGGCACGGCTCGGCGGCGGGTCGCTGCGGGACGTGACGGCGGCGGCCTGGGCGGAGCGGTCGCCCGGCCTGCCGGAGACGGAGCGGCGGCGGGCGGCGCACGTGCTCGCGGAAAACGAGCGGACGCTGGCGTTCGCGGCGGCCGTCGCGGCCGCCGACTGGGCGGCCGCCGGCCGGCTGATGTCCGCGAGCCACGCCTCGCTGGCCGGCGACTTCCAGGTCTCGTGCCCGGAGATGGATCGGCTCGTCGCGGTCGCCACGAGGCTGCCGGGCGTCCACGGCTGCCGGATGACGGGCGGCGGCTTCGGCGGCTGCGCCGTGGCGCTCGTCGCCACCGACCGGGCGGACGCGATCATGGCCGACCTGCGGCGCGGCTACCGAGAAGCCACCGGGATCGACGCCGACATGTTCCTCACCCGGGCCGCCGCCGGCCCGGTCGTGATCCCGACCTGAACGCCCCCGCGGCGTTCACACGAACCGGGAAAGGACGAGCACGCCCGCGAGGCCCACGACCGCGACGATCGTCTCCATCACCGTCCAGCACCTGAGCGTGTCGGGAATGCTGGCGCTGAAATACTCCTTGAACAGCCAGAAGCCCGCGTCGTTGACGTGAGACAACGCCAGGCTGCCCGACCCGACGGCGAGCACCATGAGGTTGGGGTCGATCCCCGAGTCGGGAGCCGACACCATCGGCGCCAGGATTCCAGCCGCCGTCAGGCCGGCCACGGTCGCCGAGCCGACGCACACCCGGATCGCCACCGTCACGACCCAGGCGAGGATCAAAGGATCGAGGGCGAAGTCCCGCAACTGCCCGGCGATGAGCTGATCGACCCGCGTGGACGTGAGCACCTCCTTGAACGGCCCCGAGCCGCCGATGACCAGCAGGATCGGGCCCACGTCCACGAGCGCCGCGGTGTACGTTCCCATGACGTCGGCCAGCGAGCGGCCGCGGGCGAGTCCCAGCGTGACCGTGGCCACGGCGAGCGTGAGGAGCATCACGACATCGGAGCTCGACGCGAAGGCCAACAGCGGCCAGGTGGCCATCCGGTCCGGGGCCGCGATCTGCACGACCGTGGCGGCGATCAGCAGCAGCGCCGGCAAGAGCGCGGTGAGCAGGCTCGGCCACAGCCCCGGAAGCCGCTCCTCGGGCAGGAGCTGCGTCGTCAGTCCCGGCAGCGGCCGGGCCGGGATGGACCGCACGAAGCGGGCGTAGACCGGTCCGGCCAGCACCAGCGCCGGGATCGCGACGATCGTGCCGTAGAGGAGCGTCAGCCCGAGGTCCGCCTTGAACTGGGCGACGAGGCCGGTGGGGCTGGGGTGCGGCGGCAGCAGCCCGTGCGCCACGCTCAGGGCGGCCAGCGCCGGCAGGCCGACGCCCACCGGGGGCAGCCCGAAGCGGCCGCTGACGGCGAAGATCAGCGGCACGAGTAGCACGAAGCCGACGTTGTAGAACAGCGGCACGCCGACGATGAAGCCGGTGGCCGCCATCGCCCAGCCGATCCGCTGCAGGCCGGTGCGGGCGACGAGCGCACCGGCGATCCGCTGCGCCGCCCCCGACTCGACCACCAGTTTGCCGAGCATGGCTCCGGCGACGATCACGATGGTCAACGAGCCGAGGAGGTTGCCCAGGCCCCGCTGCACGAGCTTGGGAACCTCGTCGGGAGGCACGCCGAGCGCCAGGGCCATCCCGATCGACACGACCAGGAACGCCATGAACGGATGGAGCTTCGCCCAGGCGACGAGGATGACCAGGACGACGATCGCAGCGGCGACGACGACGAGGCTCATGCCGCGGCCCTCAGGCGATCTCGAACACGGCCTCGATCTCCACCGCCATGCCCTGCGGGAGCGCGGTCGCGCCCACCGCGCTGCGCACGCCGACGCCGAGATCGGGTCCCCAGACGGCGGCGAACAACTCGCTGCAGCCGTTGATGACGAGCGGCTGGGACGTGAACTCCGGCGTGCAATTCACGAGACCGAGCAGCTTCACCACCCGCCGGACGCGATCCAGGCTGCCCAGGCTCGCCACCAGCGTGGCGAGGATGGCGAGCCCCACCTGGCGGGCCGCGTTCTTGCCGCCGTCGAGGTCGAGGTCTTGGCCGACGCGGCCGCGGATGAGCGTGCCGTCGGGCAACAGCGGCCCGTGGCCGGAGACATATGCCAGCGGCCCGAGGACGAGGCACGGCTTGTAGAGGCCCGCCGGCTGCGGCGCCGGGGGGAGGACGAGGTCGAGGGCGGCGAAGGCCTGCTGCGGGGACGCCGGCATGCGTGGCTCCGGGAGTGTCGGGATCATCGGTCGTGATCGGCGGACGTGCCGGGGAGGCGTTCAGGCGGCCGCGTCCGCGCGGGCCAGGTCGGCCTCGAGGTCGCGGTGCGGCCGGATGCCGAGCCGGGCGAGTTCGCCATGATACGCCCGCACCCCCTCGTCCGCACCCACGTCGCCGTCGGCCACGGCCCGCAGGATCCGGACGAAGGCCGGCTGGCTCTCGGCGGCGTTGATCTTGCGGCCGAAGAGGGCGACCCTCGCCCCGTGCGCCTTGGCATCGGCCACGAGACCGAAGGCGTCGTGCGTGGTGCCCGCGGGGCCGCCGAGGATGCCGACCACGACCGAGGGATCGTAGGCGGCGAGCTGCTCGGTGACCGCGGGGCCGAGGTAGGGAATCTTGAGGAACAGGGGCCGGCCGGCGCGGGGCACGCCGGCCAGGCAGCGGATGACGTGATCGGCGATGAACCGGGCGACGTCCCGCGGCTGGTCGGCGCGGGCGGGCGCGGCCGCGTTGGGAAGGAACACCTCCAGGAAGTGGCGAAACCCGGACCGCTCGGCGGCGAAGCGGAAATCCCGGTAGGCCTCGAGCATCGCCCGGTCGAGGGCGGCGTCGTCGTTGAGCGTCAGCGAAAACAGCCCCAGGTTCGGCCCGCGGCCCCGGTCGCCGTGGCCGCAGTCCACGCGGCCGCACTGGGCCTGCGAGATCGTCGTCGTCGCGAAGGGCAGCGCCGGCTGCCGCGCATACCCGCCCGTGCCGGCGGCCAGCCAGATGTCGGTGGTGTCGTTCATGCGCACGGCGGGCGTGACGCCGCTGTCCGCGAAGATGCCCTCGTCGATCGCCAGCACCTCGCTCGTGCTCGCGCTCATGAGCATCACGTCCACCAGCCCCTGGGCCACGAGTTCCCGGATCGAGTCGCGGTATTCGGCCAGCGACCGGTACGGCCCACGGCCCGGGTCGCCCCCCGGCCTCGGGCCCGGCGCCGCGAGCCCGAAGGCCATGTCGGCGTCCTTGGCGTCGGCGAGGATGAAGTCGCGGCACCCAGGATCGGCGGCGATGCGGGCGAGCTTGAGGTCGAGGGTCTTGGACGGCGCGGGCACGACGGGGCACCAGCGGATGTCGGGGGCCGGAAAGACGCGGCGAGAGTGTACTATCTGGCCGGCGAACCGCCGTCCCCGGGCATGCCGACGCCATGATCGACGTCCTCATCTGCGGCACCTGTGTCGCCGACGTCCTGGTAAAGCCGGTCGATCTGACCGTAGCCATCGGTGGCGGCCGCCTGTTCCCCGTCGAGCCGATCACGGCCACGACCGGCGGCGTCGTCTGCAACTCGGGGATCGCCATGCGCCGGCTGGGGATGAAGGTGGCGGCATCGAGCCTCGTCGGTGCCGACCTCTGGGGCGGTCTGGTTCGTGACCGACTCCTGGCGGAGGGCATCGACGTCGCGGGACTGGAGACGCATCCGACGCTCGCCACCGGCACCACGGCCGTGCTCATCGATGCCGCCGGCGAACGGAGCTTCGCCCACCACGTCGGCGCGCCGGCCGCGATCGACCTGGCCTTCATCCGCCGCCAGGCGCCGCGGTTCGGCCGGTGCCGGATGGCCGTGCTCGGATACCACGGGCTGCTCCCGGGCCTGGAGGGCGACCTCGCCGCGGCGGTGCGGGCGATCGCGGCCACCGGCTGCCGGGTCGCGGTCGAGACCGGCGGCACCGGCGGCCCTCTCGATCCCCTGGCCGCCGCGCTGCCCGACGTCGCCGTCTACGTGCCGAGCCTCGCCGAGGCCGTCCGGCAGACCGGACTCGCCGATCCGCGGGCCATCGTCGATCGCTACCGCGAGTGCGGTGCGACCGGCCTCCTCGGGGTGAAGCTGGGAAGCCGCGGCACGCTGCTCTCACCGGCGGCGGGCGAGTTCATCGACGTCCCCTGCGTGCCCGCGCCGGGCCCGGTGGCCGACACCACCGGCGCCGGCGACGCGTTCCTCGCCGGGCTGCTTGCGGGCCTCCTCCGCGGCCTGGATGCCCGCCGCTCCGGACTGCTGGGCGCGGCGACCGCGGCCTGCTGCGTGACGGGCGTCGGCGCCACGGCCGGCCTGCGCTCGTTCGCCGACACCGACGCCCTCGTCGCCGGCTGACGCCAGCCGTGCAGGGCATCAGGCGAGCTGGGGAAGCGACCCGGTGCTGTCGCCGATCCCCGCAGCGGCGACGCCGGCCCGTTGGAGCATGGCCAGCCAGAGGTTGGTGACCGGCGTCTCGGCGGCATAGAGCACGTGGCGACCGCCCCGGACCGTTCCGCCCCCGCCACCCGCCAAGAGGATCGGCAGGTCGTCGTGATTGTGGCGGTCGCCGTCGCTGTTGCCGCTGCCATAGGCGATCAGGCAGTTGTCGAGCAGCGTTCCATCCCCTTCGACCACGGCGGCGAGCCGTTCCAGCAGATACCCGAACTGCGTCACGTGGAAGCGGTTGATCTTCGCGATCTTTTCGAGCTTCGCGGCGTCGCCCCCGTGGTGGGAAAGCTCGTGGTGAGCGTCGTTGACGCCGATCTGCGGATACCGCATGTCGCTGCCCTCGTTGGCCAGCCCGAAGGTGCAGACGCGGGTGCAGTCGGTCTGGAAGGCGAGCGCCATGAGGTCGCACAGCAGCCTGATGCGGGGCTCCAGTTCCGTGGTGGCAGCCGGCGGCTCGAGGCCCGCGGGCAGCACCGGCGGAGGCAGGCTCTCCATCCGTTCGATGCGGGCCTCGGCCTCGCGGACGGCCGTGAAATACTCCTCGAGCTTCCGCCGGTCCGCGGCGCCCACGCGGGCCGCCACCCGGGAGGCGTCGTCGCGGATGAAGTCGAGCAGGCTGCGGCGGCTCGCCCGCCGCTCGGCCCGCCGCCCGTCGTCACCGCCGAACAGCCGTTCGAAAACGAGCCGCGGATCGGTTTCCTTCGGCAGCGGTTGCGTCGGGCTCTTCCACGACAGCGTGGAGCTGTAGACGCAGGCGTATCCCGAGTCACACGACCCCGTCAGGCCGCCGGCCTCGCAGCCGATCTCGAGGGACGGCAGGCGGGTGAACTCGGCGAGCCGCTCCGCGGCGACCTGGTCGGCCGACATGCCGGCGAGGATGTTCGAGCCATCGGTCTTCCGCGGATGGGCGCCCGTGAGGAAGGCGGCCATCGCCCGGGCATGGTCTCCCGGCCCGTCGCCAAGGCTGCGGGCCATGTTCGCCGCCAGCCCCGAGAGCACGAGCAACCGGTCCTTGAAGGCCGCCAGCGGCTCGAGGGTGGGTGGCAGGTCGCCGAGCGGGCCGACAGCGGTCGGCCGCCAGCGGTTCATGTGCACGCCGTTGGGGACGTACACGAACGCCAGCCGCACGGGCGGCCGGAGCGACTCGGCGCCGGCCGCGGTTCGGCCCGCGAGCGACTCCAGCCAGGGCAGCGTGAGGGCCGCGCCCAGTCCGCGGAGCACCGTCCGTCGCGGCACGCTCAGGCGGGCCGCTCGATCTTCAGTCCGTGCTGTTCGGCTCATGGCTGGGAACTCCGGGTGGATGCGGCCGCGGCCTCCAGGTCGGCGCCACGCCGCATCCGGAAGGGGACGCTGTTCACGACGGCGCGGACCAGGGTCGAAAAACGAGCGTCGTCATTTTCCACGGCCCGCTCGATCGCCGCCAGGGCAGGTTCGTCCCCCGGCTCCAGGCCCCTTCCCAGGGCATAGATGAGCATTTTCTTCGCCAGGCAGTGGATGAAATCGTCCTTCCGCTCCAGGAGGTAGGCCTTGAGGCCGGTGATCCCCGCCAGCCGGCGGCCACCGACGTCGCTCGTTGTATCGATCGGCAGTCCGTCGTCGTCGCGCTGCCGCAGCCTTCCCAGGGCGTCGAACTCCTCCAGCGCGAACCCGAAGGCATCCATCCGTTGATGGCATCCCGCGCATCGCGGGTCGGCCCGGTGCTGCTCCATCCGCTGCCGCAGCGTTCCGGTGAGCTGGCGGCGGGCCGTGTCGTCGATCGACGGCACGTCGGGGGGCGCCATGGGCGGCGGGGCGTCGAGCAATCGCTCGAGCACCCATTTCCCGCGTTTGACGGGCGATGTGCGGGCGGGATTCGAGGTCACGGTGAGAATCGCGGCCTGACCGAGCAGGCCGCCGCGGTGCTCGCGGTCGACCGCCACCCGACGCCATTCGAACCGCTGCAGAGGCGGCTGCGGCTCCAGGCCGTAGAGCTTGGCGAGGCCGGCGTTCACCCAGGTGAAGTCCGAGTCGAGGAGCAGGAGAAGGCTGCCGTCGGAGCGGATCACCTCCGTGAGGTAGCGGCGGGTCTCCTCGGTCATGGCCGCGGTGAGCTCGGGCCGCCAGCCGGGGAACCGTTCGGGATCGACGCCGTGCACCGTGAGCCGTTCGAGGCCCAGCCATTGCATCGCGAATCGATCGACAAGCGCCGCGGACCGCGGGTCGGCGAGCATCCGGGTGACCTGGGCATCGAGATTCGCGGCCAGCGCGCCGCGGGCCGCGAGGTCGAGCAGCTCCTCGTCGGGGCAGGAGCTCCAGAGGAAGTACGAGAGCCGACTGGCCAGTTCCACGTCGGCAACGGGCACGGCGCCGGTCGAGCCCGGCGGCGGCGGCCCCTCGATGCGGAACACGAACTCCGGCGACGCCAGGACGGCGGCGATCGCCCGCCGCACGCCGTCGTCGCGGGACTCACCACCGGCGACGGTGTCGTCCACGATCCGACACAGGCGATCGACGACGGCGGGCTCCACCGGCCGACGCCAGGCCCGCCGGGCGAGCCGGGCCAGGTTCTCTCGATCCTGGTCGGCCGGCGGCAGCGCCAGGTCGGCCCGCAGGAACGCCCGCGTCGCGGGTTCCCGGGGGTCAGTGGGCCCCGTGTAGGCGAGCCATTCCACGTGGAGCGTCGGCGCCGCCGTGCCGGGTTCCGGTCGCGGCAGCCCGAGGAGGATCTGCTCCACGCCCGCCATGCGAACCAACGGGGCCTCGATCGTCTGCGGCTCGTCGGGCGACCGGGCGGTGACCTCGCAGACCGCGAGGATGGCCCGCGGTTCGGGCTCGGTGGCCGTCGGGACGGGGAGCATGACGCGTTCGGCGGGCGACAGCCGCTGCTCCATCCCGGCGCCCGCGGCCATGAGCACCGCCTTCACCGGACGGTCGTCGGACGTCGTCGCGTACACGCGGGCCCGGACCAAGTATTCCTCCCCGGCGTCGATCGCGGCGGGCATGTGCAGCGGACCGGAAAAGTTCGGCTCGGCCAGGCCGGCGCGGATGGGGCGGAAGCGTCCCAACGGCAGGAAAGGGTTCTTCGGAAAGCAGTACTTGCCGGCGATTTTCCGCACGAAGGGCTGCGCGGGAACCAGCGGGAGCACCCGCCGGGCGACTTCCTCCGCCGTGTCGAGGTAGCGGTCCATCAACAGCGGCGAAACCGTGAGCACGTCGGCGATGGTGTCGAACCCGTACCCCACGCCATCTGCCGGCAACGACTGCCCCACCCCGAAGTCGGTCCGAAACAGGTCGCGCAGGGTGTTGTCGTACTCGCCGCGGCTCAGCCGCCGGATCAGGGTCGGTCCCGGGTCGGGCGGCGCGGCGGCATCGGCCCGGGCGAATGCGGCGCGGACAG
The DNA here is from genome assembly GCA_044368305.1 of Pirellulales bacterium. Classification (GTDB taxonomy): domain Bacteria; phylum Planctomycetota; class Planctomycetia; order Pirellulales; family UBA1268; genus QWPN01. The sequence goes on along the minus strand of JBIPLS010000077.1, from coordinate 5,050 downwards.
CCCCGAGAAAGGCGTCGCGTTCGACCGCGTCCGGCTGGGAGGCGTCGGCGGGAGGCATCTCCCCGGCCGCCACGCGGGACACGATCCTCCGCCAACGCGACCGCGCCGCCGCCACGTCGGCCTCGTCACGCGCCACGTCGAGCGCCAGCCCCATTTCGGCCCCGGCCCCGGCATGACAGTCGATGCAATGGCGGTCGAGAAAGCCGCCCACAGTGGCCGGGAAGTCGGCGGCGGCGGCGAGGCCGGCCCAGGCCGCGAAACAGACCGCGAATGACGTCGCCGATCGCCGCATGATCTGCCTCGCGCCCGCCGGGCCGGGTTCTGGTAGCGGGAACCCCGAGCGGACCCCATCATTGTAATCGGCAGGATGCCGGCGGGGATCAACGCCGCCGAAACCTGCCCGCACCCTCGGGGAGCTGGATTCGCAGCGGCGGCTTCCCCAGCTCTTCGCGTGCGAGAACCCCGTCCATCCCGAGGATCAGCAGCCCGCCGTCGGGCGCCACGCGGGCGTCCCGCACCTCCCCTAGGTCGCGGATCTCGGCGCCCTGCCGATCGTAGATCCGGCCACGATTCGCACCCGAGACGACCAGCGTCGTGTCGTCGGCGAGCCGTTCCACCCGCAGCGGATCGTCCACGTTCATCGCCCACACCTCCTTCCCGTCGGCGTCGACCTCGACGACGCGGTTCGCGCCGTGCAGGGCCACGATGGTGTTGCCGTCGGGCAGCCGCGCGGCATCGCCCGGCATGTCGCCCTGCCACCGCCAGACCTCTTCGCCGAGCGGGTCGATCTCGAGCACGACCGACTTCTGCTGGTCGTGGCCGTCCATCGCCACGAGCGTGTTGCCGTTGTCCAGCCGACGCACACTCATCGGCGCCCGCGGCAGGTCGGTCTTCGACCAGATCTCCTTTCCCCGCGCGTCGTACTCCACGACCCCCTTGCCGTCGCCCACCAGGCGATGCCCGTTCGGGAGCAGATCGCAGGCGTAGGCGGACTTGGCGGCCACGCGGAACGTCTCCCGACCCTGATCGTCCACCTCGACGACGGCGTTTTGCCCCGGCAGGGCGACGAGGGTCCGGCCCAAAAGCCCGGCCTGCGGCACGACGGGCCGCGGGAATGCCAACTCCGCGAACAGCCCGTCCCGGGCGATCCATTGCCGCCAGCGGAGCGCGTCGGCTCGGCGCTTGTCGGGCGGGTCCGCGGCACTGAACGGCAGCTCGCGGGTGGCTCGGCCGGTGAGCAGCCGCAGTTTCGCGACCGCCGTCCTGCGAATCTCGGCGGATTTCGCGTCGAGCAACTCGCCCAGCATCTCCAGGCACCGCGGATCGAAAGCGGCCACGGCCGCCTCGGCCGCCGCCAAAGCCTGTTGCTCGCCCGGATCGACCGTCTCCGCGACCGGGGCCGGCGATTTCGCGGGATCCTCGGCTTCCGCGGCGTCGCCGGGCTTGGGCCGCAGCGCCCGCGGCGGGTCCGCCGGTTTGAGCACCCATTGTCCATACGGCAGGCTCTCAAGCGGCGTTGCCGCGATCGCCGCCGCGCCCACGAGGAGCGTCGTGCAGGAGTCGAGCGCGATGCCGATCGGCCCCATCACCGCATGCCGCCCGACGAGGTCGCGGCCGTCGACTGACCGGGCCGCGAAGGTCAGACGCCGGCCGTCCGCCGTCAGTGCCTGCACGGGCAGGCCGATCGCGTCGTCCGGCTTGACGATCTCGGGACGCGGCCCACCGCCCGGCGGAGCCAGCCAGATCAGCCGCATCACGTCCGCGCGGGGAAACTCCTTGACGACCCCCAGCATCTCGAAGCGGACCACTTTCTCATCCACGGAGAGGAGTTTCCCACGCAGGTAATCGCCCGACTGCAAGCGCAGCAGGTGCGTGGGCGGGTCGGCCTGCTGCATCCGCGGCAGCGTGAGCAACCGGGTCTGCTTCTCCCTGGCGACCGTCGAACCCCGGCCCGGCGTCAGTTCCACCGCCCGCCAGGCCTCGCCTGGCACGAGCGTATCAGCGGCCGCCGCGGTCGCGACCCGCAACCCGGCCGCATCGACCGACAGCACCTTGCTGAGGAACGAATCACCGGTCCGCAGGTAGACCAGGGCCGGCGTGGCCGCGGTGGGCGTCACCGCCTTGCCCGACTTCGGCAGCGGAAACTCGATCCGCACGGGCGGAATGCCGGCGGCGAATCGCACCGGGCCCGTGGCCCCCGCCGCCAGCCAGCCCACGCCCTCGCCGTCGACCGCGTTGACAAGGCTGCCCGGAACCCGCGCCTCCACCGATTGGAGCACGCCCGCGGTGCCGGCTGCCGCCGGGGGACGGCCCGGCGCGGCGGCCTCGAGCGTCGCCAGCCGAGCGAAACGGCACCGCACCGGGCCGGCGAGCGCCGGACAGTCGAGCACGACGCCGTCGCCGGCGACGGCCAGCAGGCTCCCGGTGACCCGGCCGCCGTCCTTGAAGACCGCCTGGAGACGGCCCTCATCCTTCTCCGTGGCCTGGGGTGCCGCGGCACCGCGCACCGTCACCGCGACGACCTCGGCGGCGGGCAGGCGGCGCTCGCCCGCGGCGTCGCGCACCACGAACTCGCCCGCGGCCGGATCGTATCCCTCGGCGACAGGCAGCGGCCGATCGGTCGTCGTCGGCTCGGGCTCCGTCCACTCGCTGACCGACAGGGAATCGATCCGCACGTCGCCGCGAACCAGTTTCAGGGAGAAGCCCGCGGGGGGCTTCGCCCGCGGCGGCAGCTTCGCGTCGAAGACCTTCTTCCCGGGCTCTCCATCTCCCTGCGGCAGGACGACCGCCATCCGCCCGGAGTCGCGATCGACGTACAGAACGACCCGCAGCCGGCGGGTATCCGCGTCAATGTCGGCGATCTTGTCGAAGTCGGCGGTCGCGCTTTCGCGCACCGCCAGGAGGCTGTCCCCGGCCAGCTCGACGCGGAACTCCTCCGTGGTCTTGGAAGACTTGCGAGCCGCGGCCTGGATCGTCATGGCGTCGGCGGCGACGGCGATGACCAGATCCGGCCGCTCGTTCCAGGAGAGTTCCAGGTCGTATCGCACCCGCTGCGGAAGTTCGAGCGGAAGGTGGGCGATCGCTCCCGCCTTGGAGCCGGACACCCGCCCGCCGACGGCGGTCCAACCGCCGCCCGGTGCCTGCCATGCTTCCAGCGGGCCCGGCACCAGCACACGGGCCCCGGCGCCACACCGTGCCAGCCGCGCCACCGCCGCCCTGCGAACCTGCAACTCTTGGCCATCGTCGCCGGCCGGCAGGATCGTCAGGCGGTCGGCGTCCATGCCCTTCAGGCGGCCGATCAGCGTGTCGCCGCCGTCGAGTTCGCACCGCCATGCGTCGGCGGGCGGCACGTCGCCGGCGGATCCGGCGAAGCGGACGCAGCGCACGGCGTCGATGCCGAACTCGATCGGTGCGGCAAAGAGCGGGCTTTTCCAGGCGAGCGTCACGGCCGGACGGCCGGCTTCCGGCCGCTCGGCAAACGCCCCCCGCATGAAGCCGCCGTCGGGCAGTTCCAGCACGGCGACGACGGGCCGATCCGTCCCCCGGCCGGGGCCGGGTTCAGCGGCAGAGGCCACCAGGGCGATGCCCGTGCCGCACGCGGCGGCGATCGTGCGAACGATGTTGCCCATCACGGGCCCTTTCTTGCTGTTCGTGGTCGGGAAGCGGCCATTTCGCGACCAGGGCAGAACCGCGATATGACGCTCAAACATACCCCGACACCAGTGGATTCGCACGGTGGCCGCCGGCGGATGCAGCCCGCTCGGCGGGAAGCCCGAGCCACCGGGACCGGCCGGCTCCGCAGCGGCAAACTCGGCCTGATTGCCCACCTCGGCCCTGCGGAGCGGGCCTCACGTCAAGGCTTCCGCCGAGGCCGTTTGGCCGCCCGTTTCACGGCCTTCTTCGCCCGTTTCGGCCGGGCCACGGCCCGCGACGCCGGCCGCTTCGGGGCCCGCTTTTTCCGTGCGGCAGGCCGCTTGGCCCGCCTGGGGCGGGCCGCCGCCCGGGCCCGCTCGTCGAGAAACTCACCCGCCGACCGGAGCAGTTCGGCGGCGGAGAGCGGCTCCACCTCGTCGATGATGAACAGCGACAGCTCGCCCCGCTGCTGGGCGGTCATCAGCGTCTGGTACTCCTCCAGCGTGAGGTCGTCATGGTCGTCGTCCTCGCTCGTGAGGAACTCGAACCCGACCCGGGCCTTGGGATCCCAGCCGTCGGCATGGAACTCGACGCCATACTCGCGAAACAGCACGTTGCGCATAATGGCGAAGCCACGCGATCGGAACAGCCGGGCCAGCAGGTCGCATGCCTTGGTCTCGGAAACGAAGTCGTTCATGTCGCCGCGGTCTCCGGGAGAGATGTCGTCCAGGGACGGAGATCATACCGACCCGCACCGCAGCCGTCCTGGGCAGGCCTCGATCCTGCAGGAGCCGCCGGCGAGGCCGCGGCCGGCGGACCTTCGGCCCGCGCGATCTCGCCGGGAGTGGGTTGCCGCAGTCTGCTATATCTACGGGCCGTGAGCACGTTCTCCGTCAGGGAGTCCGGCTCCCTGCTCGCCGGCGAACTTCCGCACCACACACGCGGGCCTGGGCAGGCATGGAAGCGGCCACGATAACCCCAGAGGAGCGCGTCCCGCCATGAGTGTCAGTGCCGGCCGTCTGGTGCTCGTCCGCTGGCTGGCCGCGTTGAGCCTGTGCCTGCCGACCTGGTGTCCCGCTGCGGAGGCCCAGGAGCAGACCGGCCCGGGGAAGCGGGAGGCAGGTGAGTCCGGCCCCGTTCGCCCGACGTCCGTGCCGGGGGCCGACCCACGCCGCGACGATGAGACTGGCCGGGACGAGCGATTCAAGAAGCTGGTCACGAACATGAAGCTCGCCGGGCACTTTACGATTGACGGCCAACAAGACACGCGGCCCCAGGAGGAGGAGTACGTGATCACCGGGGCCATGAAACTCGGCGCCGCAGATCTCTGGGTCCTGACCGCGCGGATCAAGTACGGCACACGGGACGTCACGGTGCCCGTGCCGGTCCAGGTGAAGTGGGCCGGCGACACGCCGGT
>JBIPLS010000076.1:0-14918 GCA_044368305.1 Pirellulales bacterium | reverse complement strand
CGTCGTCACCCGGGGCGGCCGCGCCGTGGCGCGCCCGCGCCACGGCTGCGGCGGCAGCCGCGTCCGATGCACCGGCCCGAAACCTCCCCACACCGGCCGGCATCGGACGGGCCGCCTGCCGTTCTGGTGCCCCCGAGTCCAAGCCCGGCGTCGATGCGACTGCGACGGGCACAGCGTCCCCCGCGCCGGCGGATACCGCGACCGGGGCGGCACGTCCCAGCGCCGTGCTGCCGTTCCCCGGCGGCGCATCGCCGGCCATGTCGCCGTCACCGCCGCCGCGCCGCCCACCACCCGCGACGGCCAGCGCGGCTGTGGCCGCGATCGCAGCATCGTGTCCTTCGTCGGTCGCAGGGCTCGCGCGGCCGCCGGCGACGGCCGACGCCGGGCGGTCCGCAGACTGAAGGCCCATCGCAGCGGGCTGCGGATCGCCGACTGCGGGCGCCACCCCGGCTGCGACCGGCAGGTCGATCGCTTCGACTCCGGCATCGGCTCCGGCCGCTTGGAACTGCCGCCGGCCGGGCGGCGCCGCGCCGCTCGTCGCCGGAGCGGAGCCGGTGCCGGCATCCTGTCGCGCGGCACGTCCGCCGGCGACCGCGGTGGCGGCCGCCGGAACCGGAGCCACGGGGGTTCCCGACGCATCACCGACCACGGCGGATGCCCGCGAGGCCTGGGCGGTGGATAGGGTGGAGGCCGTGTAGGGCGCCCGCGGCGCCGGCGCGACGGCGGCGACCGCCGCGGCCGCGGTGGCGGGCAACGGAACATCGGCGGCGGTCGCATCCACTGCGGACGGCGCCGCCGCCGAGATTACCGCGGTGCGACTCGGCGCGGGCGTCGCCTGCGCCGTGGCAGTCGCTTCGCGATCGCGGGCCACGCGGGCGACGGGTGCGGGCCGCGGTGCCGTGAGTTGTTCGAGCAACGCGACCTCGCGCGGTCGCCAGCGGGATGCCAGCGGCGCGGGATCGGGCCGCGAGGCGGGGCCGGCGGCCGGTGAGGGTGACCGAGCGGCCGATTCCGCGGCGGCCGGAGCGACGGGCCGGACGTCGGCGGCAGCGGCCGCCGCCGCGGACGAGACCGCCTGCTCCCGCGGGGCCGCGGCCGGGGCGTCGAGGGCGACGTCTCGCGGTGCCGGGCCGCGCGGGACGCTGGGCTGACCGGCCGGCACCCACTCGGCGGACTCCTCCGCCTGCCGCTCGGCGACGGTGCGCTCCGGCCGGCGCGGCTCTGGCGTCGGCAGGGGCGGACGCTGGCGGGGCGGCGGAATGCGGACGTCCACGGGCCGCTCGTGCACGGGCCGTTCCGGCGACCGAGACCGGGGTACGGCGAGCGGGAAGTCGAGCGCACGCCTGGGCGTGAGCGGCTTGCCCTCGGCCCGGGCATCGGGGGCGGGCGCGAGGCCCAGATGGGTGACCGTGAGGCCCTTGGCCAGCAGCAGATGCAACCCGACGCTGGCTGCGGCCGCCAGCGCCAGCCGCCGCCGGTAGCCGCCGCTGCGCCGGGTGGATTCATCGCGGGTCACGGGTTCCGCCTCCGTCGCCCGGGCTACTCGTCGCCCGCGGACTGCACCTGGTAGTCCTCGATGCCGGCCTGGACGCAGGCATCCATCGCGCCGACCACGAACTTGTGGGCCGTGTTCTCGTCGGCCCGCACGATCACCGTCTGCCGCTGCGGGTTGTCGGCCGCCGCCTGGCGGAGCAACTGCCGCAGGTCTTCGAGCCTCACTGGACGGGCACCGGCGAAGTAGTTGCCCGCGCGGTCGATGTTGACGACGAACTCACGCGGCCTGCTGGTCAGCGGCCTGGCGGCGCTCGCACTGGGCAGGACGACGTCGATCGAGCGGTCGGCCTCGTCGAGCTTGCTGGCGACGAGAAAGAAGATCATCAACAGAAAGACCACGTCGATCATGGGAGTGAGCTCGAGCCCGCCGCCGAGCCGCCCCTTGTCGATCCGCACGCTCATCGCCCGGGCACCTCGGGCGGCTGGGCGGCCAGTTGGGCGGCGGTGACCCGGCCCTTGTTCTCGTACCGCTCCAGTTGCGGCAGCACCTGGCCCACGAGATCGTCCACGCCGCGGAAGCCGCGAAGGATCCGCCCCTCGAGGGCGTGCGCGATGACCGCGGCCGGGATGGCGACGCACAGGCCGGCGAAGGTCGTGATCAGCGCCACGTAGATGCCGCTGGCGAGCTCGGCGGCCCGGTTCGCGCCGGCCTCGAGGTTGGCCGTCGTGTAGAAAGCCATGATCATGCCCTGCACGGTGCCGAGCAGGCCGAGGAGCGGCGTGACGGTGACCGCCAGGCTGATGGGGCGGATGTTCGCATACATCCGCGAGGCGGCGCGATCCTTGGCGACCTCGGCCGCCCGCTCGATCTCGGGAACGGGCCGGCCCACTTTTTCGAGCATCGCCATGAGCACATCGGCCGCGGCCGAGGGGAACTCCCGGCACATGCGGTAGGCCTTCCGCGGGTCGAACCCGCCTGTGGCGAGCCCGGACATCCCCTCCCGCAGGCCAGGCGGCAAGAACCGGCCGCGGCGGAGGGCGACGGCCCGCTCGATGCCGAACGTGACGACGACCAGCGACATGGCCACGATCGGCCACATCAGGACGCCCCCCTGGAGGAACAACTGCCACAGGGTCTGGACGCGGTCCATGCTCACGGGTTCTTGCCTCCGGCACCGGAGCCGAGCGCCTCGAGCCGCTTGCGGGCCGCCGGCGTTTGCTGGGAATCGGGGTAGCGGGCGACGAGTTCGCCGTAGAGCTTCCGCGCCCTCTCGGTCTGCTCGAGAACCTCGAAGCAGCGGGCCGCCTCGAAGGTGGCCTGGGCCTGCCAGGGATGGAAGGCCGGCGGGGCCTGCTGCTCACCGAAGCCATAGGCGGCCTTGAAGAAGGCCTTGATCGCCTCCTTGTGCTGCTCCTTCTCGAAGAGCACCTCGCCCTCCATAAGACGGGCGCGGCAGGCGACTTCGGTTCGCGGCCCTTCGGCAACGGCCCGGTAGTCGGCCAGTGCCTCATCGAGCCGGCCCAGGTTCTGCCGCGCCCAGGCGGCGGCGTAGCGGCCCGCCGGCGCCTGCGGCGACTGCGGCGCGGCGGACAGGAACCGCTCCGTCAGCGCCAGGCTCTCGCCCCACTTCTCCTGCCGCGCGGCTGCCTCCGCCGCGCGGAGGAAGGTGGCGTCGCGGAGTTCGGCCGAGGAGAGGCCCATCGGTTCGGCGATCGCCTGCGCGAAGGCCGCGGATGCCTCCGCGGCCTTGCCCTGCGCCAGCAGGGCCTCGCCGAGCATCGCCTGCGCGTCCTTGGCGAAGGAGCCCTCGGGCGCGGTGGCCAGCTGCTCCGCGAACGCCCGGGCGGCGGCGGCGTGGTCCTTCAGCATCGTGTGCGCCCAGCCGAGCTTGTGCCGGGCCTGCTCGGCGACGAGGGCCATGCGGCCCTGGCCCGCGCCGGCGGCGGCGATCGCGGCCGTGTAGGCCTGCGCGGCGGCGGTGTAGTCTTCGCGGGCCCAGCGGCTCTCACCGACCTCGAGCCAGGCTTCGGCGGCATGGGGGCTGCGGGGAAACTTCTCCACCAGCGTCGCGAACGTCGTGGCCGCGTCGCCCCCCTTGCCATCGAGCGACTGCACGACGCCCAGCTCGAAGAGCACGCGGTCGGCCGCGGCGCACTGCGGATGCTCCTTGAGAAGCCGCTGGAACGCGGCCCCGGCCTGCGCGTACTTCTTGCCACCGGCGAGGCACAGCCCCTCGAGGAGCCGGGCCTCGGCGAGGGCCGCCGTGTCGAGCTTCGCCTTGCCCTCGCGGGCCTCCTGCAGGAGCCGCTGCGCGTCGGCGAGGCCGCCGGCGTGGTCGCCGGTCCGCTGCCGCACGTCGCTGCGGGCGAGGAGGCCGGAGGCCGCGGCGGCCGACTGCGGATGCCGTTCGATCAGTTCGCTCCAGGCCTTGATCGCGTCGGGCAGTCGGCCCTTGGCCTCGTGGCACCAGCCGCTCGCCAGCAGAGCCCATGCCGCCCGGCCGCCCGTGGGCGCGAGCTTCACGGCCTGCGTGAAGGCGGCGATGGCCTCGTCGAATTGCCCGGCGTCCTGCCGCAGTTGCCCCAGCCGGTACCAGGCGACGTCGGCGCCCGGGCCGGTGGGAAACTCCTCGACGAGCCGCTCGGCGACGGCGCGGGCGGCGGCCTTGTCGCCGGCCTCGCGCAACGCGCGGACCCGGAGCAGGCGCGCCTCGGCCCGGCGGCTCCACTGCGGAAGTCTTGCGTCGATCTCGGCGAGCAACTTGGCGGCCTCGGCCGGCTGCTCGAGCTCCACGAGCGCCGCGGCATCGAGGAGCACCGCCTCGGCTCGCGGCTCTCCCTCGAGCTGCGCGGCAGCCTGCCCCAACACCGCGTGGACCCGCTGCCACTGGCGGTCGGCCGCGAGCGCCGCCGCTTCGCGGAGTTGCCAGGCCGGGCGCCGCGCGGCCCGGGGATTCGCGGCGGCGAGCTCGGCGAACTCCCGGGCGGCATCGGCATGCTTGCCGAGGGCGAGCAGCGCCTCGCCGCGGATCGCGCGCACGTCGAGGACGGCCTCGGCTGTCGCCTGCTTCGTATGCTTGGCGAGATAGGCGTCGGCGCGGGCGAGCGCCTCGGCCGGCTTCTTGGCCTCGAGCAGCGCCAGTGCCGCCATCGAGAGGGCCGTGGCTCCGGCCGGCGACTGCGGATGCGCGTCGGCCAACGTGGCGTAGGCCGCGGCGGCCTCGCCGCGACGGCCGGGAATGTCCCACAGCGCGTCGGCTCGGTCGAGCTCGAGCCTGGGCACGACCGCAGGATCGACGTCCGGACGGCCGGCCGCCGCGGCCAGCGCCTTCGTCGCCACGTCGAGGGCCCTGGCCGGCTGCTTGGCCTCGAGTTCGAGCACTGCCAGCCGATGGGCGGCGTCGATCGCCTCGGGCCCGGAGCCAGCCACGGCCTGCTCGAAGAGCGGCCGCGCGTCGTCGCGCCGGCCCGCCTCGACGAGGGCCCGCCCCGCGGCGACGCGGGCCTTGGCGGCCAGCGACGACCCGCCGTGTTCCGCGGCCAGCCGCCCGAAGGCCTCGGCGGCGCCGGCCCAGTCCTTCTGGTTCCACCGGGCGTTGCCCAGCCGGTCGAGGGCCTCGGCGGCCCGCGGCCCCTTGGCCGCCACGAGCGGAGCGAGGATCCGCTCGGCGTCGGCCGGCCGCCCGGCCGCGGTCGCCACATCGGCCCGCCACAGCGCGACGTCGGCCGCGAGCGCGTGCTGCGGAAACTCCTTGGCGAACCGGTCGAGCGTGGCGGCGGCATCGCCCTGCTTGCCGGTCTCGGCCTGCGCGACGCCCAGCGCGTAGAGCACTTCCGGCAGCCGTGGCGACGACGCATGGTCCTTGACGAACCGCTGCCAGGTGGCGATCGCCTCGTCGCGCTTGTCGGCCTGCCAGAGCGATTCGCCGAGAAAGTGGCGGGCATCGGCGGCCTGCGGCTGCCCCGGGTGCGTGTCGAGGAAATCGCGGAGCTTGGCAGCGGCGGCCGCGTACGCGGCCGGAGTCGGCTGCTTCTGTGCCGCCTCGAAGCCGCCCCGGCCGAGTTCCCAGCGGGCGAGGGCCACCGTGGCGGCGTCGGCCTTGCTCGCAACCACGTCGTCCAGGGTCTTGGCGGCCGCGGGCCAGTCGCCTGCCTTGAGCTGGCAGATCGCCAGGTAGTACCGCCCCTTGAGCGCGAGCGGGTCCTGGGCGTGGGCCGCGATCAGTGCCTGCCACTCCTCCGCCGCCAGGTCCCACGCCTCACGGTTCTGCAAGGCGGCGGCCGACGCATACGCCGTCTTCGCGGCGTCGCTCGAGGCGGGCTCCTCGGCACCCCGGGCGCCGGCGGCGAAGCCGACGAGCACGGCGCAGATGCCGGCGATGGAGCGGCCGTTGATCCTGGGGAGCATGTCGTGCCTGCGGGCAGCGGAGATGGCGCGGGATCGGAGGGCTGACCGCCCGGCCTCAATGTATCCGCCCCGCCGGTGTCCATGAACCATGCGGGCCGGCAGCCTTGTGGCGGCCGGTTCGGGGTCGTAGCATTTCCCATCAGGGGGTCGCCGCGGAAAGGGCCGGAACGATGAGCCGCCGAGCACCGTCGACGCGGGCCACCGGCCGAGCCACGCGGCTCGGATTCGAGCGGTGCGAGCCGCGGCACCTGCTCGTCGCCGACACCGGCCACATGGCCGTCGGCATGAACCTCGAGAACGTCGTCGACTGGTCTCCGGCCTGGACGTTCACCGACGCCTTCAAGGCGTCCCGGCCGTGGATCTCGCAGGCCTTCGACACGCGGACCGGGGCGACGAGCTGGGATGCCGCCGCCGCCCCCGCGCTCGACCTCGACGCGAACGGCAACGTCCGCAGCCTGCAGACCTGGACGCAGGGCGGCACGACCATGAGGCAGTTCGCGGGCACGCTCATGTTTCGCGGGCTGGGCGGCGGCTATGCCGGCGGCAGCTACCGCGCCGAGTGGGACGGCACCGGCACGGTCACGTTCGACTTCGACGCCGTCGTCACGGCCAGCGGCCGCACGAACGCGGGCCGCAACTTCGCCGACCTCCGTGTCACGCCGACCTACGCCGGCATCTTCATGCGGATCGAGGCGACGGACCCCGCCGATCCCGTCCGGGATTTCAACGTCTGGATGCCCGATTGGAACGGCCAGCGGTTCGCCGGCCTGCGCTGGCAGCCGGGCGCCGCGTTCTCGCCCTTCCATCCGCTCTTCCTCCAGCGTCTCGCGCCCTTCAAGACGCTCCGCTTCATGGGGATGCAGGAGACGAACACCTCCGACATCGTCACCTGGGCGCAGCGCCGCGACGCCGCCGACGCCCGCCAGGGCTCGGGCCCCGAGGGCACCCCGAGCGAGCCCGTGGTCAACGGCATCTCGCTGGAATACATGGTGCAGCTGGCGAACGACCTCGACGCCGACTCGTGGTTCAACATGCCCCACCTCGCCGACGACACCTTCGTGCAGAACTTCGCCACGTACGTCCGCGACCACCTGGAGCCGGGGCGGAAGGTCTACGTGGAGTGGGCCAACGAGGTCTGGAACTTCGCTCCGGGCTTCGAGGCCTCGCAGTGGGTGGTGCGGCAGGCCCGGGCGGAGAGCCTCGACCAGGACCTCGGGCCGTGGATCGTGGCGGGCCGGGAGGCGAAGCGCGACTTCGACATCTGGTCGAGCGTGTTCGACGGCCAGACGGGCCGGCTCGTCCGCGTCGCCGCCGGGCAGGCGGCGAACGTGTGGATCGTCGAGCAGATCGCCGCCGCCATGGGCGGCGCGTTCGACGCGATCGCGCTGGCTCCCTACATCACGCCGACCGACGCCCAGCGGGCGTCCTACACGTCGACCACGACCGTCGATCGCGTGATCGGCGACACGCGGGCGAACGTGGCCACGTCGCTCGAGTGGACCAGGGACCACGCGGCCCTGGCCGCCCGGCTCTCGACGCAGACGGGGCGGCCGATCCGCCTGCTGGCCTACGAGGGCGGGCCGCACCTCGACGGCCGCGATGCGCCCTATCAGGATGCCTTCCATGCGGCGACCAACGACCCGCGGATGGGGGACATCTACCGCGAGTATCTGACCGGGCTCGACTCCGCCGGCCTGCAGCTGTACGTCGACTTCCAGTTCACGGGCCAGGCCGGCGCCGCGGCCTGGGGCGATTTCGCGAAGCTGCACCGGATGGACGAGCCGCTGTCGACGGCCTGGCGGTATGCGGCGGTCGCCGCGGCCGCGGACGGCTCGCTCTGGAACGGCCCGGCGCAGCCGCCTGCCGGCGACGGCCCGCAGCCGCGCACCTCCACGGCCCGCTTCGTGGTGCCGCTCGGCGTGCCGGCGGACGGCGTGACCAATTTCCACGGCCTGCGGCAGGCTTTGCAGACTCCCGGCCTGGCCGCGGGCGCGGTGATCCAGATCGAGCCGGGATCGACGCCCGGCACGCTCTCCGCCGCGGACTTGCCGGCGGTGGCGGGCCTCAAGATCCAGGGAAATCAGGGCGTGCCCGTCGCGGAGATCCCGCAGATCACGGTCGTGGACACGATCGACGTCCAGACTCCGGGCGTCGCGTTCACGCTCAGCAATCTGCAGCTGAACTTCGTCCAGGCGGGCGAGTTGAAGCTCGGGGCCAACGCGACGATCGAGAACAGCGTCCTCCTCGGCAATCGCGCCTCCGGCGAGCGGTTGCTGACGTTGGACGGCGCGACGATGGTGGTGATTCGCGACTGCGTGATCGTCCACAACGCCGGCGCGGCCGAGGGCGGCAGGCCCGGCGTCGTGCTGGTGCAGCCCGCCGCGGCCGCGACCGCCATCATCGCGGGCAACACGTTCGTGTCGAACGTCTCGGGCGGCTCGTCGCTGCGATACGTCGGGAACTCTGCCGGCGGCAAGATTTTCGGCAACACCTTCACCGACACGAAGCTCTTCGTGGCCGACGGGGTCGGCGGCCTGAGCGTGACGGACAACGAGTTCCGGGGGGTCGGGCAGTCCAATGGGGTCGCCGTGGAATTGGAGGCGGGCGCCGCCGGCGACACGCTGACCATCCTCCGCAACACCATCGCCGGCGTGGGGCAGGGGATCGTGATCAACGGCGGCGGCACGACGAGTGTCACGATCGCGGGCAACCGGATCGGCACCCGCTCCCCGGGCCAGGCACGGCCGTCCTGGGGCTGGGGCATCCGCCTGTTCACGGGCGGTGGCACGTTGAACGCCACGGTGGAGGCAAACGACCTCCGGGACAACCGCATCGGCGTGGAGATCGCCGGCTCGGGCTCGGCGGCTGCGATCGACCTGGGAGGCGGCGCGCGCGGCAGCAGGGGGGGCAACAACTTCCGCAGCTTCACCGACACCGCCGGCCCGGTGAGCAACACGGGGGCGATCTCCGTGACCGCGGCGGCCGCCGCCGGCCCCGTGTCGGCGCGGGGCAACCTGTTCACCGCCGCCGATCCCGAGAGCGTCATCTATGACGCCGGCGACGATGCCACGCTCGCCGACGTCCGCGCCGGCAATGCCCTGACGGGCAACGCCGCCTACGTGCAGGCGCTGTACCTGTGCATCCTCGAGCGTCCCGGCAACGTCGGCAACGCCGGCGACGCCGCCGCATGGGTGACGATGCTCGACAACGGCGGCTCGCGGTCGGTGGTCGCCGAAAGCATCCTCCGCTCCGCCGAAGGGCTCGGTCTCCAGGTCGCGTCGCTGTACCGCACCGTGCTCGGGCGGGAGGTGGAGGACGCGGGCCGGCAGGCCTGGGTGGGCTATCTCCAGCGGGGCGGCACCGCCGAGCAGCTGACGAGCCTGCTCGTCGCCTCCGCCGAATATCGGAACCGCTCCGCCGGATCGGACGTCGTGTTCGTGCACTCCCTGTACGCCAGGTTCTTCAACCGCGCCCCGGACGGCGCCGGGCTCGCCTTCTGGACGGGGCAGGTTCCGACCCTGGGCCGCGCCGAGGTGGCCCGCCGCTTCCTCGGCTCGACGGAGTTCAGGGATCGGGCCGTCCGCGGCTTCTACCTGAACGTGCTGCGCCGACCCGCGACGCCCTCGGCGGGCGAGGTCGCCGCCTGGGTCGGTTCGGGGATCGACTCCCTGGGGATGCTGAGCCGCTTCGTCTCGTCGAACGAGTTCGCGCACAACGGCTGACGGACGCGTGATTCGCCGGCGGCGTGCGCGGAACGCGGCGCGCGTCGCATCGCCGCGCGGCGATCGTCTCCACGGCGCCGGGCACGGCACGATCGCGTCAGCGGCCGGCCGGCCGCTGGCCTCGCGGCCCGCCGATGACCCGGAGATCCTTCTCGAGCGGCAGGCCGGTGTCCGGCCGCTCGCGCAGGATGGCGAGGGCCTGCGGCGAGACGGTCCGCAGATGGGGCAACGACAGATAGCCGGGCGCCCGGGCCAGCGCCCGGGCCACGGCCGCGGCCTCGGGTCCCGACAGGTCGGTGATGCCGGGGAATTGCCCGTTGAAACTCGGGCAGTCGGCCAGCCCGCGGGCCGTCTCCACGGTCAGCGACTTCAGCCCCGGAATGACGAGCTCGGTGCCGACGTGCCGGCCGAGCCACGCCGCCGCCGCCGGTGACAGGGAATCGACGGCCGGCAGCCGGAGGCATCCCCGCTGCCGCCACAGCCCGCGGGCGACGTCCTCGGGAAGTTCGCGGAGGCCCAATTCCAGCGTGTCGGTATGTCTGCCCAAGGCCGCCGCGACGTCGGGATCGAGGGCGATCAGGCCGCGGAACTCGAGCGCTCCGCGCCTGGCGGCCAGGGCCTGCGCCACGCCGCGCGAGAGGCTGCCGAGCCGCGGCAGGGAGCCGTCCCACATCGTGACCGCGGCGAGCCCCTGCGCGGCCTCCGGTGAGAGCCGGACGATACCGTGCAGCTCGATCCGCGGGCCGTCTTCACGCACGAGAGCGTCGGCCGTGTCGCCGCTGATCGATTCCAGGCCGTTGAGCCGCAGCAGCCCATGGCTGGACGGATAGATGCCTCCGCCACGGGGTGCATCGGTGCTGCGGCACAGCCCGTCTTCGTGTGCGACGAGCAACCGCGCGGCTTCGGCGTCGAGGTGGCGGAGCGCGGGCAGGTCGAGCATTTCCTGTTCGCGGCCCAGTTCGCGGGCGACTTCGGCGGGCAGGGTTTCCAAGCCGGACAGCGTCAGCTGCGACGGCCCCTCGACGAGCAGCCGCGCCACCTCCGGTGTCAGCGACGTCACCCCGAGCTCGAGCCGCCCGGGAAAGGCGACCAGTTCCCGGGCCGCGGTCGGCGCAATCTCCGCAAGCCCGGGCAGGGAGAGCCCCGTGTGAACCCCGGCCCAGAGGCGGGCCAGCTCGGGCGGGAAGTCCTTC
This sequence comes from Pirellulales bacterium, assembly GCA_044368305.1. Taxonomy (GTDB): domain Bacteria; phylum Planctomycetota; class Planctomycetia; order Pirellulales; family UBA1268; genus QWPN01. Next base: position 4,101 of record JBIPLS010000076.1, on the reverse strand, counting down.
AGGCCGCCGAACCTGAACATGGTGGCGAATTGCCCCTCTGGCTCGGGCCGCATGAGGATGGCCGCGGCCTCCGGCGGCAGCGTCTCCAGCCCGTCGAGCCACAGTTCGGAGACCGTGCCGGCGTGGATCGCCTTGGCCATCTCCGGCGTCAGTCGTTTCACCCCCGAGAGATCGAGGAATCCCTGGTACCGGGCCAGCGGCTGCAGGGCCTCGACGGAAATCTCGGCGAGGCCCGTGAGCCGCAGCCTGCCTCCCTGGGGATGGTTGCGGCCCCGAAACGCCGCCGCGACGTTCGCCGGGAGTGCGGTGACGCCCGGCAGCGACACGTCGCGGGCGTTGGCGAGCGCGGCCGCGACGGGCGGCTCGAGGTCGGTGAGCCCGGGAAGCCGCAGGCTGCCATCGAAGCCGGCCAGGACGCGGGCTGCGTCGGCGGGCAGCCGCGCGACGGCCGGGAGATGGAGGAACTGGGACCAATGGTTGGCGAACCGCTGAAACTCGGGATCGCTCGTCGTGGCCAGGAACTCGATGACCATCGGCAACGCCAGCCCCGCGTACCGATCGCTGCGTGGCAGGCGGGCCAACTCCCGCCGGAGCCGGTCGATCTGGTCGGGTGTCATGTTCGCGGCCGCCAAGGCGGCGTCGAACTGGGCGTCGCTCCAGCACAAGAACATCGGCTTCGCCGCCTGCCGCGCGCGGATCGCCGCCGCTTCCTTGGCGGTCAGTTCCGTGACTGCAAGCAGGTCGACCGGCGGGGCGGGATCGGCGGCCTGCGCCACGCCCCACGCCAGCACTGCGCCGATGCCCGCCAGCCATGCGGCACGGGCCCACGACGCGCAGGCCCGGGGCCGACCTGCGACCGCACCGCGGCGGCATGCAAGACCGTGGATCATGGCCCGCTCCCGGCCGGGGTGGCGAGTTGCTTCTCGATCGTCGGCACGGCCGCCGCCGCGCGGCCGGCCGCCGCGGCCAGCGCGACATCGGGGGCATTGGAGGCGGCGGCGAGCCGGTCCTTGATCCGCGCGAGAGTGGCGGCGTCGTCGGCCGGGCGGTCGTCGGCCGCCAGACGATGGGCCAGCATCCGCAGGGCAAGGCGGCCGTCGCCGCGGGCGGCGACGCGGGCCGCGGCGTCGAGGATCGGCGGCAGCGACTCGTCGCCGTAGGGGTCGAGTTCCACCACCGCCGCGAGGGCGACGAAATCGACCGGGTCGTCGAGCATGCGGACGAGCACCGGGAGCGCCTTGGGCACCACCAGGGCCTCGCGGCCGATCTGCTCCACGGCATGGGCCCGCTGCAGGGGATCGTCGCTGCGGGCCTCCGCCTCGGGATACTCGACGAGATAGGTCATGTTGGTGCCGAACCGGGCGAGCTGCCCGGTGGCGGCCGCCGCCACCTCGCGTGGACCGCTCGCCGCCAGCCGGCGCAGGACCTCGGCGTCGAACCGGCGCAGCAGGTCCAGCCTGCGGATCACGTCGATGGCCGCCATCTGCTCGGCCGGCCGGGAGCCGTCGAGCAGGATCCGCGCGAACTCCTCGTCGCCGAGATACCGGACGCGGCGTCCGTTCTCGCTGACGAGCCAGTCGATTGCGGTGCGACACTCGCGGTAGTTCTTGAGCCCGGCGAGCCGCTCCTGGGGCACGTCGCTGCCGAGCGCCGCGACGGCGGCCCGCAGTTTCGCGTCGCCGCGACCGCCGCGCCGTCCGTCGTCCGGCGGCCGCACCGCGCCGCGCCGCCGGATCCGCTGGAGCAGGCCGCGGTCGAGGTCGCAGGCGACGAGCACATCGCCGACCTGCTCGATGCGGGTCCAGGACGGTCCGGCGGGCTCGGGCTCGTACCACGCCCCGTCGGCATCGAGCAGCCGGCCCGGGCCCGTGAACAGCAGGCCGTCGAACAGGGCCTGCCCCGCACCCGCCGGATCGGCATGGGAACGATCCTGGGGCACGAAGCCGAGGAGCGGCGTGCAGCCGCCGCCGTCGAGATCGACCGCGTAGGCCAACGCCTGCGAGTACTGGCTCCAGGTGACCAGTGCCGTTCGACCGCCGTCCCAATACGGGCCGCGGACGTCGCCGACGAGCACGCGGCGCCAGTTGCCGTCCCGTGGGGAATGGCACCACAGGCCGCCGCGGGACCGGTCGCCGGCGACCGTCATCCACAGCCGGTGACGGACTGGATCGGCGATCATGCCGGTCACTTGATACGGGCTGCCACCGTCGAGCTGGTGCCGCGGCGCAACGGCGGCCGCAGAGGCGAGCACCGTGCAGCCGCCTGCGACCGGATCGTGGGTCGCCATGCCGCGGGTCACGGCCATGTACAGCCGGCCGTCGAGCCAGGCCATCGGCCCGACCCCGGTCGCAGGCAGGCCGTCTTTCTCGCCGATCGGCGTCACGCCCCGGCCGTCGATCACGAACAGTCCATGCCCGGCCGTGCCGATGAACGTGCGGCCGTCCCCGCAGGCCAGCGACGTCACGGCCGTCGTCGGCAGGTCGAACTCCGCGACTTCGGCGAGCGTGCCGTCGGCCGGGCCGCCACGGGCCAGCAGGTGCCGCCACACGGCCGCGGCCCCGGGGCCGCGGCCCGCGTTCGCCGCGGCCCACAAGAGCACGAGCGACTTCCCCGGTTCGGTGGCCTGCCTGTCCACGACCGTGGCGACGAGCCGGGGAAGGGCGGCCGGGGCGTTGGTGAACTGCAGCGGCTCGACCACGTAGTCCGCCCACCGGCCGACCGGAGGCTTCGGGGCCGGGGCGAACTCGCCGGTGCCGGCCTGCGCGTCGAAGGTCCTGCCCACGAGCTTGCGGTAGCGGTCCGCCAGGTGACGGACGTCCCGCGGCGACCGCCGCGATGCGAGCAGGGCCTCGACCCGCCGGTGGAGCGCCGCGGCACCGGCCTGGTCCGCCAGCACCAGGTGGGCGAAGGCGGCGGGGCTGCGGACGAGCGCCGCGGCGTCGCCGCGCCGCTCCGCTTCGGCGACCAGTGCTTCCGCGTAGCCGGCGACCCGGCCCGCGATCGCGAGCCGCTGGGTCGCGATCTGGACGATCCGCGCCACGGTCTCGAACCGCATCACCTCGAACACCGTCCAGGGAGGATCCGCCTTGCGGAAGTAGATGTCGAGGATCCGCTCGGCCGCCGCCAGCCCCCGACCACCGGGATCGCCCAGGAGGACCGACAGGCCGACGATCTGCAGTGCCGGATCGCCGCCGCCGACGAGGCCGTCGACGAGGGGCGCGATGTCTTCCAGGGGGGGCCGCGACGGGTGGTCGCCGAGGGCCTGGACCAGCGCCGTGTGGTAGCGGTTCGCGAAGTCCTCGCGCGCGATGCCGAACTCCAGCTGCGAAAACGCGGGGCCGTCGGGCAGCCGATCGGCAATCGCCTCGGTCGCCAGTTCCCGCTGCACGTCGGACACGAACTGCATGAACGCGGCGGCCGTGGGCCGGGGCGCGCCGGGCACGAGCCGATTCGCCGCCGCCAGCCGCCGGAGGAGGACGAACGCCGTCGTGGGCCGCTCGGCGGCGCGGCGAAACGCGAGCACGCGATCGGCGGTCGTCTGTTCGACGTCGCGGATCCGGTCGCGGATCTCCCGCTCCTCGTCCGACACGGGGGCGGGCATCGGCGACCAGATGCTGTGGAGCAACTCGACCGGAAACGCCGCCTCCCAGGCCAGGGACTCCGTCGTCCGGTCGTAGAAATCGCCGATCAGCTCCGCCTGCCGCAGGCCCGCCGCCGCGCGATCCACGGGGCCGGCATCCGCCGGCAGGGAAGCGAACCCGAGCCCGGCGGCCGCATCGAACGTCTCCCGGCAGGGATGGAGGACGTAGGCCGCCTCCGCCAGCCGGGCAGCCTGCGGCCAGTCCTCGAGCATCACGAGCTTGCGAGCCCGCGCCAGGAGCAGTTTCGCCTCGGCGGTCGGACCGGCGGCGGCGGGCTCGACGGGGGCGGCGAGCATGTCGGCCAAGGCCGCGGCGATCCCCGCCCGGGCGGCGGCGGTCGTGGCGGCGGTCGCGATCGTCCGCTCCTGCCGCTTGCCCTCCTGCAGCGGCAGCAGGGCGAGCGTGATCGTGAAGCCTTCGCCCTCACGGCGCAGGCTGCCTTCGAGCAGCATCGCCGCGG
>JBIPLS010000221.1:0-4078 GCA_044368305.1 Pirellulales bacterium | reverse complement strand
CCGCAGCCGCTGCTAATCCGTAGGCCGGCACTCTCCAACGCGCCTTCGGGAGTGCTTCAGCCAGAAGATCGCCGTCCGCACTCGAGCCAGCCGTGCCCCATCCGTCCGTTGCGGCCGGGCCGCCGAGCGGATTGAGCGATGGCGGACCGCCTGGCACGGTTCCGCCGATCCGCGGCGGACCGCCGGCCGGCCCGCCGACCATCGGTGGCGGCACGGTAGGTGGCACTCCGGGGAGTGTGCCGCCGATTGCCGGCCCGACTACCGGCGTCCCGCCGGTCAGCGCCACGGACGGCCGCGGCGTGTCGCGCTTCCAGGGCACCTGGACCTGGCCTCGCGCGGCGTCGATCATCGACGACCGGGCGTTGAGCGCCGGCCGCCGCACCAGATCGACCACGGCGATCCGCTGCTGGCCGCGCGCGGCCTGCGCCTCGGGCGAACCGTCCTCCGTGCCCAGCCAGAGGGCGTCGCCGGCGGAGAGCGCGTAGGTCGTGAACGAGATGCCCCAGCGCTGCGGATAGTTGACCAGCGCCAACGCCTCGGCGAAGAGTTCGAGGAGGTCCACACCCGGCGGCGCGATGATCCAGGTGGGCGTCTTCTCGAGCGCCCGATCCACGAGCAATCCGGCCCAGCCGGCGTCGCCGGCCGCCCGGGTCCAGGCCGCACAGGGCCCGGGCTCGGCCGGCACGTTCGGCACCGTCGGGGAAACGGTCTTCTCTTTAGGCTCTTCGTTCCACTGGGTCTGAAAGACCATCGACCGCTCCGCCGCGAGGAGCACGGCCGCGGGGCTCGACTTCGCCCGGGCCGCCGCCTCGGCGGCGTCGAGAGCGATGTGGTGGGCCAGCTTGTTGGAACGGTTGGAGTAGTCGTTCCCGGCATCCACGATCCGGCTGAGCACGCTCACCGGTCCGGCCGGCGATTGCATCACGGTGTGGGAGCGGATCTGTGGATTCCGTGGATCTCCTTGGGCGTGAACGTGGCGGTAGCCGCTCGCACGGGCCAGGTCATCTCCGAGACGCGGCGGTATGCCGCGGGTGCGCAGCACCGTGGTAAAACCCGAAGTGCCCGCCTGCAGGCCCCGCGGCACGCTGGTGACGATCAGTTCGTAGATCATGAGTCAGCCTCAGTCGCCGCCGCCGGCGCGGGGCCGGCGCCGCGGGGCGCGGCCGCCGTCGCCTTCAGCGGACCGCTGAAAAACGGAATCAGGCCGCCGCCGACGGCCCCGCTGCTGCCGTACTGGCTGAGGGCGTAAAGCATCGGCACCTCGGCCCACATCGGGTTGATGTCGGCCACCCGAAACTTGCCGCCCGTGCCGGCCACGGGCGAGCATCCGCTGGCGCTCACGGGCAGGTAGAGGACGAGCCGGGGATCGACGAAGCTCTCGGCCGTCGAGACGATCGATGGCGTGAACTTCCGCAGCAGCTCGCGGATCACCGCCGAGACCTTGCGGATCGCATCGACGCGGAGCACGTTGAACCGGCCGGATCCGTGGCCGACCCACGGGTCGCCGAGCCGTCGCTCGCCGACGAGCTTGTGCCAGGCGTCGTACTTGCTCACGAGCACGATCAGCGGTTTGTCGTGCTGGGCACCGGCCGGCAAGCCGCGGTAGGTCTTCACCCGCCGGGCGGCTTCCGCCAGGAGCACGTCCTGTCGCGACATCACCCCGCCGCGCACCTGCTCGTCGTCCGACAGGTTCGCGAGCTGCCTGCGGAACTCGGCCTCCTGCGTGGGGTCGAAGACGAACATCAGGCAGCCCGACTTGGCCATGTGTTGCGTGACGGGGTTGTCGGGTCGGTCTTGCCCCGGTTGGAAGCTCTCCCCGGCGTTGTCGTAGATGCACAGCGTCCGGGCCACGGCCGCCGGCGTCCGCTCCAGCGGATGGCCGCCGACCGGGCTGATCTGGAAGAAGAAGGGCTTCGGGTAGAGGATGTCCTTCCCCCCATACCAGACCCGCTGATACCAGTCACCGGTCTCGCCCGTCTTCAGCAATTTGACGAAATCCTCCGGGCTCTTGGCCGCGAACAGCATGTCCTCGTAGCCGTGGAGGATCGCGTTGGCCTGGGGGTCGGCGTCGCTGTAGTCGATCGCAAAAGCGCTGGGCAGCACGCGGCGAAGGCGATGCGTCATCGTCGTCAGCACGTACGACTTGCCGCTCGAGGGTGATCCGAAGATGGAGACGAAGAACGCGGGCCGCTCCACGAACACCCGCGGCACGGAGAGGTGGCACTTCGGACAGGCGAGCTCGTGGCAGGGCGAGCCCTTGGCGTCGAGGGCCCGGCCGTCGGGATGGAAGGTCGTGGGCAGGAACCGGCGCCGCTCCTGCTCGCCGAGCCGCAGGTCGCCGTACAACGTCGCGTCGGTGGACACGTACCACACCCGTTCCGGCGGGAACCGCTCCCAGCAGTTGGGGCAGATCACCTCCTTGACGAGCCCAAACGCCGAACTGTCACCGTTGTTGGACATGGAGCTACCGCGGAGTTGGGCTACTCGAACACAGTCGGCTTCTGCAGTGCCCCGCGGCCCGGAGGACCGATCCGCGGCTCGACCTCCCTGGCCAGCGCGACGCCAGCCTCGAGCTGCGCCCGGCACGAGGCGTCGGCCGTCGCGTGCGGCCGTGCCGCCTCGATCGCCTCGCCCACCTTGTCCAGTGCCTCGGCCGCCTTACCCGCGGCGAGACGACGCCGAGCCTCGCGCAAGGCCGCCTCGGCGATCCGGGCCGCATCCGCGGCGGATCCAGGCCCGGCGGGCCTGCCGGGCAACACCGTCGCCCGGCGCTCATCGCCTGCGCCGTCCGCGGGCCGCGACTCTTTGGCCACGGGAGGTTCGGCCGGCGTCTCGGCGACCGTGGCTTGCGTCGCTCCCGACACGGCGGCGTCGGCGAACTCGCCTCCCGGCCACAGGCAGAGGATCGCGCCGCCGCCGGCCTCGATCGCCGCCGCCAGTTTGCCGAAGAAGGCCTGTTGCTGGCTGCGGCTCCTCTCCTCGTCGTCGAACCAGTCCAGCGCGACCCGCCACGGGCCCGGGGCAGTCTCGTTCAGCCAGGCCGCGAGCCCGTCCCGGATGCCCTTGTTCGTCGCCCCCGCGCCGCCGACGGCGATGCCCATCCGGCCGGCGAGCGACGCAGGATCGCGGTCGCGGCTCCCGGCGGTTCCGCGGATCAGTTTCGTGGCGGCCACGTCGGCACTGGTCGAGGGGCCGAACTCCAAGCCGGCGACCACCTCGGGGTGCCGGCGGGACATCGCGAAGAGGACGTCGGCGGCGGACGTCGGACCGCACAGCCCGCCGTCGCGCGGATCCAGGTGCTGCGTGAGGTCGGGCATGCCCGCGGCCTTCACGGCCCCCGCGGCACCCGGGGCGCCCGCCGTCGGAGTGACAACGACGGCCCCCATGACCGTGAAGACGGCCGCCGGCAGGAGCACGACGCTGGGCCGGCGCCGGCCGTAATGCACCGGCACCCGCCGCGGTTGCGGTCGCCAGTCGTGGGCTTCCGCGCCCTGGAGACGATTGTCCGCGGGATCGCACAGCAGGATCGAGTCGCCGGCCGCCGCCGGCCCCCAGCCGGCGACCGCGACGGCGTGGCCGCAGACCGCGCTTGGCCCAGGCTTGCCTTCGACCTTCGGCCGCAGTGGCGCGCGATCCCGGTCGGGGGCCGGTGGGGCATCGGTCCGTCGGCGCTCGTCGGCTGTCTCGCCCACGGGAGCAGGCGGATCCGGCTTCTTGGAAGCACAGCCTCCTGCGGCGAGCGCGATCGTCACCCACAACGATGCTAATCGCACCTGCGGCATGGCCCCTCCGCCCCGTAAACCTTCCCACTACCGACGCTAATGGACACACCACCCTCCGGCAGGTACTTGAAAAGAGGAGCACACCCCCCCATTCCCTCTAAAGTATGGATGGATTGCGGAAATCTGCAAGCCTTTGGGGCGAGGCGATCGTGCCGCGAAACCGAAAACACGGCCCCGCACGTGGCGGGCGGTTCACCCGTCGCGAAGCCGCCGCGCGAGGCCGCAGGCCGACGCGATGCGGGCGGCGGCGTCGGGGCCGAGCGGCCAGGTCTGGAGCCGGTCCGCGGTGTCGGACG
>JBIPLS010000210.1:0-4485 GCA_044368305.1 Pirellulales bacterium | reverse complement strand
CAGCTCCCGCCGCCGGTCGGGCCGCACGGCCGGCGCCTGCTCGGGGCGATACCGCCTGCCGAGGGACGTGCCGGCGACGAGGGCGGCCGCCCGTTCCCGCGGCGGCTTGCCGGCCAGGACCGCCAGCACGAGCGGATCGTCGGCCCCGAGCGCGGCCGCCAGGGCGGTGAGCGAATCGGCGAGCTTGGCGATCTCGAAGCCGTCGTAGAGCGGCTCTTCGGAGAACAGCTGCAGTTCGAGCGGCCCGCGGTTCGAGTCGCGGTATTCGCGGAGCCGCTCGCCGTCGGGCTTGGCCCGCTCCGCGACCGACCGGAGGATGGTGCGGGCGTTCGAGAAGAACTTCGAATTGAAGCCCTCTCCCCCTTCGAGCAGCCGATACCGCAGGGCGATCCGGTCGAGATCGGCCTGGGCCGTCTCGATCCGGGCGTAGGGCGACGGCTTGCCGGCAAGATCCTTCTCCAGCCAGGACCGCGTCGCTTCCTCCGCGGTCCGCTTCACGGCCACGAGCGCGGGATCGAGCAGGGCCGCCAGGATTCCCGACCGGGCCTTGCGGCCGTTTTGCACGCCGAACAGGCTGCCCGCGGCCTGCCGCCGCTCCTCCGGCCCCTCCTCGCAGACGGCGCCGTAGAGCGCCTCGAGACGGTTGAGCATCCGCAGGTCGTGCGGCAGCCGCCGATCCCGCATGGAAAGCAGCTCGACGAGCGTGGCGGCCCGGTCGGTGTGGCCCGGATGGCCGGACACGAAGACGAGGTCGCCCGCCGCCACCGGCCGCTTCGCCCAGGCGAGATGGTGGGCCACCCGCGCCGGCTTGCCGTCCTCGTAGGCCCGGAAGAAGCAGACGTCGAGGTTGTACCGGGGAAACTCGAAGTTATCGGCGTCGCCTCCGAAGAAGGCGATGGCGTGCTCCGGCGCGAAGACCAGCCGCACGTCGGTGTACCGCTTGGCACGGTAGAGATGGTAGGCCCCGCCCTGGTAGAGCGTGACGACGTCGCTCCGCAGGCCGGTGGCCGCGAGCGACTCCTTCTCGATCGCCGCCATCGCCGCCCGCCGGGCCGCGAAGGCCTCGTCGGCCGACATGCCCGCCTTCACGGCCGCCTGCACGCGTTCGGTCACGTCCTCGATCGACTCCAGCACGTTCAGCTCGAGGTCGTGGCAGCGGAGCTCGTCGGCGCGGGTCGCGGCCGCGAAGCCGTCGCGGTAGTAGTCGTGCTTCTCGTCGCCCAGCTTCTGGATGGCGCCGGCCCCCACGTGGTGGTTCGTGAGCACCAGGCCGTCGGCCGAGACGAAAGAGCCGGAGCCGCCGGAGCTGAACCGCACGCTCGACCGCTGCAGGTGCAGGAGCCAGCCGGGCTCCGCCCGGAAGCCGTGGTCCTTCTCCAGCCGCTCGAGCGGTGGCTGGTTGAAGAGCCACATGCCCTCGTCGGCACGCGGGCCGGCGGCGCGGGTCAAAACGACGAGGGCGACGAGCGCCAGACGCGTTGCCCGATTGCCGCAACCCGCGCGAACCGGCGACGCGTCCGTCACGCCAGCACCTCGGCCACCGGCTTCCCGTCGGCGATCTTGATCGGCCGACCCATCTCGGAGAGGTTTTCCGTTTCGGGCTTCACGCCCACGGCCGCGGCGAGCGTGGCCAGCAGGTCGCCGACCTCGATCCGGCCGTCCTGCACCTCGTGGCCGTCGGCGCTCGTGCGGCCATGCACCGCGCCCCCCTGGATGCCGCCGCCGGCCAGGACGGCCGACCAGGCATCGGTGAAGTGCTCGCGGCCGTTCGTGCCGCGGGTGATCGCGGGCGTGCGGCCGAACTCGCCCATCCAGAGGATCGTCGTCGATTCGAGCAGGCCCCTCTCTTTGAGATCCATCAGCAGCGTCGCCCAGCCGGCGTCGAGTTCGGCCGACAGCTTCTTCACCTGCGTGAAGTTGTCGCCGTGCGTGTCCCAGGCGAACAGGTTGTCGTCACCGTTCATCGCCACCTCGACGAAGGCCACGCCCCGCTCCACGAGCCGCCGGGCGAGCAGGCAGCCCTGGCCGAAGGATCCCCGGCCGTAGGCCTGCCGCAGGGCCTCGGGCTCCTGCGACAGGTCGAAGGCCTCGAGGGCCCGTTCGGAGCCGGTCATGAAGCGGATCGCCCGCTCGTAGACGGTGCGGTGGGCGGCGGCCGCCGCCGCATGCGGATGCTCCGCGAGAAAGCGGTCCTCGAGGCCGCGCCACAGTTCGAGCCGCGTCTCCTGGCGGGCGAGGTACGTGGGCCGCGGCTGGGCGTCGTCCACCGTCAGAGTGGCATAGCCGTCGGTCGCTGTCCGCTGCTGGGGGTAGTTCGCCCGGGCACCGACCGTGAGCGGCGCGTGGGCCGCCCCGAGGAACCCGGGCGAACCCGAGTGATACGGCAGGAAGGGATTCACGCTCACGAAGCTCGGCAGGTCGCTCGCGCCGCGGGCGAGCGCCTTGGAGAGCGAGGCGCCCACCGTCGGATACCGGATCGGCCCCATCGGCAGGTGTCCGGTGTGCATCAGTTCCGTGGCCCGCGCATGGTCCCCCTCCTTCGTGCTCAAGCCGCGGAGGATGGCGAGCGACCCGGCGTGCTTGGCGAGCTTGGGCAGGTGCTCGCTGAACCGCATCCCGGGCACGGCCGTGGCGATTTCCTCGAACGGGCCGCCGTTGGCGTGACCGGGCTTCATGTCGAAGGTGTCGATCTGGCTCGGGCCGCCGGTCATCCAGAGGAGGATGCAGTGCCGCCGCCGCGCCGGGTCGGCGGCGAGATCGGCGGCGAAGGCGGGCAGGAACCGGCTCACCGAGCAGCCGGCCGCCGACAGCGCAAGCGTGCGGAGGGCCCGGCGACGTGAGAAGCGCGACGACGAAGGCATGGCTTGGCTCCAGAAAGATCGACGGTTCTGGTCAGGGGCTGAAGGCGAACTCGGCGGAGTTGACGAGCGCCCAGTGGATGTCGATGAACGCCAGGCGGCGGCCGGCGGCCGTCGTCTCGCGGCCGAGCACCTCCAGGCACTGCTCCAGCTCCGCTCCGGCGGGCGGCCGCGACACGGTGGCCATGAACAGGGCCTCGACCCGCTGGGTGTCGTCCCGCGCGGCAAGCATCGCTTCGTCGTACACCGCCCGCATCGGGTCGAACATCTGGCCGTTCATCATCGTGATCGCCTGGGGGATGCCGGCGTTGTATTCGCGATCCTGGCCCGCCGCCGCGCGAAACTTCGCGAGGAATTGCTCGACGGGCGTGTCACCGCGGAAGGCCCCCGGGACCCCACGCCCGGCGGCACCGAGCCGCGGGGCACGGTACGCCGTGGCCAGCGAGTTGTAGAGTTGCACGGCGTTGAGCGGCTCCAGCGGCATGGCCGCGAACAGCCGCCGCTCCCCGCCGGCCAGGCCGTAGGCCCGCGTCCGCGTCAGCACGCGGAGCACGTCGCGGTGGCTCCAGCCGCCCGCCGCGAAGAAGCCGGCCAGTTCGTCGAGCACGCCCGCGTGAACCGGCGGATTGTGGTCGCCGAGATCGTCCACGGGATCGACGATCCCGGCACCGAACAGCAGCCCCCAGAGCCTGTTCACCGCGGCCCGGGCGAACCAGCGGTTCTGCGGCGAAGCCAGCCAGTCGGCCAGTTGGCCGCGGGCGCCCCGGTCCGGCTCGACCGCTGCGCCATCCCCGAGGAACCGCGGCGCGACCTCCGCCTCGGTCTTGGGCTGCTTCACCGACCCGAAGAACGCGGCGAATCCCCAGAAGTCGTCCTGCGTCCAGACGTCGGTGGGATGCTTGTGGCACTCGGCGCACTGGATCTGCGTGCCGAGGAACGTCCGCGACACCGCCGCCGCCAGTTCCGTCGGCTTGCGATCGAGCGCCTGCACGAGGCCGGCATCGCCCCCGTTTCCCTTCGCGGCAAGGCGGACGATGTCGCGGGCGATCCGGTCGTAGCCCGCGCTGGCGGCGAACCTGTCGGCCAGCCAGGGTTCGAGGGGCGTCGAACCACCGACGTCGGGCAGCAGGGCAGCGTGCCAGATCGAGGCCATGTACTCGGCATGCTGGCGGGAGCCGAGGAGCCGCTCGACGAGCTGCCGGCGGCGGTCGGGCGACGCGTCGGGGAGGAACGCGCGTGCCTCCGCGGCACGCGGGATCCGCCCAATCAGGTCGAGCGACACCCGCCGCAGGAAACGGGCGTCGTCGATGGGAGCAGACGGCTCGATCCCCTGCGCGGCCCAGGCATCCTCGAGCAGCCCGTCGATCCGCGCGGCCATGGCGTCGAGGCGGGCCTCGTGGGCGGCGCTGAGTTTCGCGCCGCCACCTCCGGTCGGCCCATCCCGCGACTCGGGCGGCGAAACCGGCTCGGCCGGCGGTTTCATCGCGGGCTCACCGTTGACGGTCGCCCGCATGTCCCGCATGGTGTCGGGCTTCACGGGCGCCGGCTCATCGGCCGTGGCCACGGCCGGCCAGGCCAGCAGGCAGGCCAACGCGATCGACAGGCGGGCGGGCATGCTCACGGTTGG
>JBIPLS010000075.1:0-15046 GCA_044368305.1 Pirellulales bacterium | reverse complement strand
CGGCAGCCAGCCCGCGAAGTCGTCGCCCGGCCAGGGACGGCCGCCAGCCCTCCCCGTCGTCGCCGCGCCGCTCGTCAGGGCCATCGCCATCGCTCGATCCCCCTTCAGGCGGCACGCGACGCCGGCGGACGGCGGGCGCCGCCCTGCACGAGCCGCATCGCCCGCCGCATCTCGGCCCACCACGGCCTGGCCACGACGCCGAGCACGACGAGCGTCGTCACGGCGGCCGCGACGACGTACATGGTGTTGAGGCCGGATCGGTCATTGAAAGGACGCAACGCGCTCATGTACGCCGGCAGTGCCGCCAGCGGAAACGGCAGCGCGAGCCACCAGCCGCGCCAGTGCGCGTACAACTCGTAGTCGCGGGGTGCCACGGCAGTGAGGTACACGAACACCAGGAAGCAGGACACCTGCACCAGGCCGTAGAACAGCAGCCGCGGCCGCGCCCGCGGCACGCGGACGAGAACCGGAAGGGGAAAAAAGACCGCCGCGACCACCAGGCAGCCGACCGTCAGGGCTTCCCAAACCCAGTCCGGCTTGTGCCGCATGAAAAAAAACATCCATGCCACGACGCACGCCGCGGCGGTGACCGCCACGAAGGGTACCGCCGTCGCCCAGCCTGGCGAGAACACGGCCGCCGCCGCCCGGCCGGCCGGGCCGAACCGGCCGAACGGCCGGTAGAGCGAAGGGATCGGACGCGGTTCCTCCAGGAGCGCCTCGACGCAATAGCAGAGCACGAGCGGCAGCGTGACCAGGATCGTGCCCATGCCCGCGTCGTCCGTTGCGAACACCGTCGCGACCACCCAGGCGATCGTGATGCCGACGGCCAAGAGCCGCTTGCGGCCCGCGTGGTTCTCGGCCGGCGAGGCGATCCGCGCGGCGGCGTATTCGAGGAAGGCGACGGTGTAGAGACCGAGGCCGGCGAGGATGCCGAGGCGGCCGCCGACGCCCAGCATCGCAAACGACAGCCGGCCGCTGGACATCGCCTCCGCGATCGAGGCCGCCGGCATGAAGCCGACCAGCGCCGCCACCAGCAAGAACCCGACTCGCAGCCACACGGGCAGCGTGGAGAGCGCCAGCGCGGCGGCGGCCACGGCCATCGCCCCGGCGACGAGCCAGCCGAAGACCTCCAACTCGACGACGATGTCGAGCCCGCCGAAGAAATACCAGAGCACGAGGTAGGGCGCGAGGGCGGCGGCCACGAGCAGGCCCTGGCCGATGATCGCCAGCCACTTGCCGAGGACGATCCGCGTGGCCGAGAGCCGCGTCAGGCGGACGAGGTCGAGGTTGTTGCCGGCCCGCTCGCCGCTCACGGCCGTCAGGCCGCGCAGCGGAATCACGAGCACCAGCACCGCGGCGATCGCCAGCCAGAACATCGGCCGGAAGATTTGGTAATCCTGGTGGCCGATCGCGCCCACCGCCCAGCTCATGAGGGCGAACATCGCCCCCTGGATGCCGATGAAGGTCCAGACGAACACGCCCGACTGCACTCCCTGACGCAGTTCGCGGACGATCATCGCCGACAGCCAACCGGGAAAATCGTCGCCCTGCCAGTTCCACGGGACGACGGCCGCCGGCCGGCGCGGGGCCGCGCGTCTGACCACGGCCGGAGCGTCGGCGGGGCCGCCGCGGACCAGGCGGTTCGCCGCGGCGATTTCGCGGAGCCACGGCCGGGCCAGCACCACGAGCACGGCGCCGATCACGGCCAAGCCCGCGAGCGTGAAGCTGGGGGCCACGCGCTGCGCCACGTTGAGCGGTGCCGCGCCGGCGGCGGACGCGGCCGCACCTGACCAATTGGATGTGCCCGCGATCGCGGCGAGCGCCGCGATCGCCCCCGCCGGAAATGGCAGCGAGACGGCCCGGCCCGCGTCGTATTCCGCCCACGCGAGCCCCAGCGGGCAGAACGCGTTGGCGAACACGAACGGCAGAAAACAGAGGATCTGCACGAGACCGTAGACGAGCAGCGGATATCGCGCCCGCGGCACGAGCGCCACGAAAGGCGCGGGGCAGACGGCCGCCGCGGCCACGAGGCTCGCGAAGGCGATCGCGACGGGCCACACGTCCGCCGACTTGAAACGCTCCACGAAACCCAGCCAGCCGGCCGCGCAGCCGCCGAGCACGACGGCCACGAACACCAGCCCCGCGGCCCAGCCCGGCGCGAGGGTGGCCGCGGCCAGGCGGCCGAGGGGGCCGGCCCGCCCGAAGCCGGCGACCGGCCCGCGCAGGCGGCTCGGCCGCTCGACGATCGCGCCCACGACGTAGCAGACCAGCAGCGGCGCGGTGACGACGAAGGTCGCGATCGACGATCGCATCGTGCCCGTCCAGCCGGCGACGACCCAGGCCGCGGCCAGCCCGACCGCGAGGAGCCGCTTGCGGGCGGCGTGGTTCTCGGCGGGCGGCGCGATCCGCGCCGCCGCGAACTCGAGAAACGCGACCGCATGCACGGCCAGCACGGCCAGCAGGCCGCAGCGGGTGGCCACGTCGAGAGTGCCGAAGACGAAGACGAAGATCCGGCCGAGGACGAGCCCGAGCAGGGGGAGCCCGCCGCAGCAGGCGACCACGCCGACCCCGACTCGCAGCCACAGCGGCAGCGTCGAGAGGGCGAGCGCCGCCGCGGCCACGACGGCCGCCACCGCCAGAACCCAGCCGAGCCACTCGAGATCGGCGAGCACGTCCACGCCGCCGAAGAAATACCGCAGCAGCAGGTAGGGCAGGAGCGTGAGGGCCACGAGCGCCGCCTGCGCCACCAGCGCCACCCACTTGCCGAACACGATCCGCGTGGCGGAAAGCCTCGTGACCTGCAGCAGGTCGAGGCCGTTGCCGGCCCGCTCGCCGCCGATCCCGGCCAGGCCTCGCAGCGGCACGAGCACCGCGATCGCCGTCACGGCCGCCAGCCAGAAGAGGAAGCCGAACGCCCCGGATCCGGCCCCCTCGACGAGCACCTGCAGCGAGACCACGAGAAACAAGACGACATGGAAGCAGGCGAACGTCCACACGAAGAGGCCCGACTGCAAGCCCTGCCGCAGCTCCTTGACGAGCATCGGCGGCAGCCAGGCGGGAAAATCATCCCCCCGCCACCGGGCTTCGTGGCCGCCCCGCACGTCGATCGCCGCCGTGCTCATGACCCGCCCTTTCTCGATGCGCAACGAGTCTGGCGCTCGCCTGCACGACTCAACCGCAGACGAGGCGGAGGGGTCGGCGTGAGGATCGCGAGCGTGTCCGCGAGCGAACTCATGCCGCCCCGCAGCCGGGCCACTCTCGCAATCGTCGTCATGAGCCGTGCTCGGTCACGTGCGGTCGCCCGGAGGCGGCCGCTAGCGCCGCTCCCTCACCATGTCCACGAACGCCTCCTCCAGCCGCCGCTGCTCGCGCTGAAAATCCACCACCGGGATGCCCGCGGCCACGATCCGTCGCAGGCCGTCGGCGAGCAGGGCCGGGTCGCTCCCCGCGCAGGACAGCCGGGCCCCGTCCCGCCGCGGCTCGAGCACGCTCCAGCCCCGAGTCATCTCGGCCCAATCCACCAGGGGCTGCGGGTCGCCGGCCACGGTCGCGATCACGATCATCTCGTCCGCCCCGCCCACCGCCTGGCCGTGCCTGAGGTCGGCGGCATCGCCGTGGAACACGAGCCGGCCGCCGTCGATGAACAAGAGCGAGTCGCACATCTCGCCCAGCTCGCTCAAGATGTGGCTGGAGATGAAGAGCGTCTTGCCGCGGGCGGCGAGTTGGCGGACGAGGTTCTTGAACTCCAGCCGGGCCTTCGGGTCGAGGCCCGCCGCCGGCTCGTCGAGGATCATGAACTCGGGATCGGGGATCAGCATCCGCCCGAAGCACAGCCGCTGCCCCATGCCCTTGCTCAGCTTTCCCATCTGCCGGTCGGCCAGGGGCTTGAGGTCGGCGAAGTCCATCACCTCCTCGACCCGCGCCCGGCGCTGGGCCGGGGAAAACCCGTAGGCCCGGGCGAAGAAGTCGAGGTATTCGAAGACGGTCATGTGCGGGTAGGCGCCGAAGGCGTCGGGCATCCAGCCCACGAGGCGGCGGACCCGGGCCGGCTCCTCGACGACGTCGAGGCCGTCCACGATCACCGCGCCGGAGGTCGGCTCGTCGAGCGTGGCCATGATCCGCATCGTGGTCGTCTTGCCGGCACCGTTGGCGCCGATGAAGCCCACGACGGCTCCGCGGCGGATCGCGAACGACAGGTCCTGCACGGCGTGCACCGAGTCGAAGACGCGGTTGAGCTGGCGAACCTCGACGAGCGTCGCGGCGGCGGGTGTCACGGCCGCGGCGGGCTCGGCCGGCGCGGCGGCCGCGGATGACGGCGGGGCGGTCATGGCGTGCGGCTCCTGGTGAACGGCCCGGCGAAATCGGCCCGCTCGTCCTCCCAGCGGATCGCTCCCAGCGTGGCCACGGCCAGCCGGTCCGCCCGCCGGCTGGTGGCGTAGGCGTAGCCGCGGAGGTTCGCGACGGCGCCGAGCGCCTCTGTGCGGACGGGGCCGGCATCCGCCAGGAGCGTGCCGAACCACGCGGCGAAGGCGCCGGCGTCGCTGGCCGCGAGCGGCTTCTTCTCGCCGGTGCCCAGGTCCTCGGCCGTCCAGTATCCGCCCTGCTCGTCGATCACGAACACCCGCTCGAGCGGCGCCTCGATGCTGGAGATCACCTCCGGCGGCCGGCCATCCGCCCCGCCCACGACCTCGATGCGGGCCCGCGAGGGCCGCACGGCCGTGGCCAGGAACGCCTGGTCGGAGCGGCTGCGGAACCAGTCACCGTCCCGGGTGCGGCCGTCGGTCTCGCGGCGCTGGACATTCACGTCGGACGGCCAGAGCGGCTGCAGCCAGGCCGGCTCCGCGATCGGGAAGGAGCTTCCCAGGAGCACGCCCGTGCGGCTGAACTGCTCCTGGATGACCGCCATCGCGGTGTGCTCCGGGGCGAGGAGGCCGAGCACGCGCCGGATCCCGTCGCCCCCGACGCCGTCGCGGAGGAACATCAGCCCGAGCAGGAAGCCGCTGGCCGCCAACGAGATGAGCGGCGTCGTCCAGAACATGCGGGAGCGCCGCCCCTTGCCGGCCAGCACCAGCACGTTCAACGGCCCGGCGACGAGCCCGAAGATGGCCAGGAAGGCCAGGATCGACCCCACCGGCAGCGATCGCGGGCCGAAGTGGTCGAAGAGCCTCTGGAACCCTCCCGCCCCGGCCCCACCGCCCACCGCTCCCGAATTCGCACCGCGGCCCGACGAGAACGAGCCATAGCGCTCGAGCATGTCCGAGGTCTTCGAGCGCCCGCCGGCGATAAATCTGTCGACTTCGGCCGCCGCGAGCGTCGTTCCGTCCCAGGGCACGGCCACGATCTCACCGGCCCCGATCCGCCGCCGGTCGTCGGGACCGGCCTTGGGAAACCCCATGCTGTCGAGCCGCTCCGCGGCCCGGTCGGCGACGAGCACGCCCGCCCGGCCGCCGGTCGCGACCCAGTCGAACAGCGCCTTGCGGCCGCCGCCGGCGAGCCCCCGCCACTCGGCCTCGGTGAGCATCACCTGGCGAAACGACGACCAGCCCCGCCAGTCCTCGGGCGCCCGGGCCATGTCGAGGGGATTGCCGACGAGACCGTATTTCGCGAAGGGCTTGCCCTGGGCGGCCTGCACCTCCTTGGAGATGCCGGATTCGAGAGTCGGGGCGGACCGTGGCGCGGCGGCGCTCGAAGCGACATGGAACGTGCTCAACGCCATGCCGGGGCCCGAAACCCAAAATCTGCCGTGGCCCGAATAGCCCGTCGCCTGTCCCACGAAGAGCGTCGTCTTGCCGGTTCCGCCGGCGGGCACGGCGATCCGTGCCGAGGGGCAAGAGCCCCCTCCTTGGTAGCCGAAGGATCGGTCGGCCGCGATCGTCCATTCGTGGTCGGAGCGGCTGCCGTTGGTGATCGTGACCGTGACCGGAATCAGACCGACGTCGCGTCCCTGGGCCGGCGACGCCAGGCCGGTCCAGCCTTCGACCTCCCCCGTGATCCCGCTGGCGGGGTCGGTCGAGAGCGTCTGCACTTCCGCCCGAGCCACGGCCGCGAGGCCGAGGGTCAGGAAAAACGTGACAGCCACCATGTATCCGAAGACCCCGGCCCTTGGCCGGGGCCGGGTCGCCCGCGGCGACCGGCACATGGTGGCTGTCACCTTTTTCCGCGTGCCCATGTCACACCTTCGCGGCGGCGAGGCTCGAGGGGAGGGGCTTGTCCTGGGCCGGCACCTTCTCCAAGAGCCGGGCGACGAGGGCGTCGGACGTGAGCCCCTCGAGCTTGGCCCCGTAGTCGAGCACGACCCGGTGGCGGAGCACCGGGGCCGCCACCGCGCGGACGTCCTCGTAGGCGGCGTTGATCCGCCGGTCGCGGAGGGCCCGGGCCTTTGCCGCCGCCGCCAGCGCCAGGGCCGCCCGGGGTGAGGCCCCGAACTTCACGCCGCCCGCGTGCGGCTGGCCCGGGTGCGTGGCCTGCACGAGCCGGGCGATGTAGTTGGCCACGGTGGGGGGCATGTAGACGCGGCGGACCTGATCGAGGAGTTTTTCCAGCGTGGCGGCGTCCATCACCGCCGTCACCTTCGGCTCCACGCCGATCTCGCGGTTGAGGACGATCTTCTCCAGCGTGCCGACGTCGTTGCTCCGCACGTCGAGCTTGAAGAGGAAGCGGTCGAGCTGGGCCTCCGGCAGCGGATAGGTGCCCTCCAGCTCGATCGGATTCTGCGTGGCGAGCACGAAGAACGGGGCGGGCAGGGAGTGCGTCTGCCCCATCACGGTCACGCGGCGCTCCTGCATCGCCTCCAGCATCGCCGACTGGGTCTTGGGGCTGGCGCGGTTGATCTCGTCGGCGAGGAGGATGTTGGCGAACACCGGGCCGGGCTGGAACACGAACTTCCGCCTGCCGTCCACCTCCTCGAGCACGGGGTTGCCGGTGATGTCGCCGGGCAGCAGGTCGGGCGTGAACTGCACCCGCTTGCTGGACAGGGCGAGGGCCTTCGAGAGCCCCTTGACGAGTTCCGTCTTGCCGAGGCCCGGCAGGCCCTCGAGGAGGATGTGCCCGCGGGCGAGAAGGCCGACGATCACCGCCTCGATGAGTTCGTCCTGGCCGAAGAGCACCTGGCGGAGCGCCGTGGCGAGGCCGTCGATCGCGTCGGCCGCGAAGCCGGCCTGCTGTTCGGTGAGGGGCTCGGCGGCGGGCGACGTCATGCGAACCTCGGGGGCGGGAGGGGGTCGGTCCGGAGCGATCGAAAGTCTACCCCGGTAGGGGTACCGCTGAAAGCGGCCCGGGCCGGCGACTGCACGGGTTGCATGGCGGCAACGGCCCCACCAAGAACGCTTCCCGTCACTACGGCTTGGCCGCGGGCCGCGGCGGGATCGGCATCCGCACGACGAGGTCGTCCTCGAGGGAACGCCGCCACTCGGCCTGCCACTCGCCGCCCTTGATCCACCCGTCGACGTCGCCGCCGCCGTCGTAGACGCCGTTTTCGCCCACGCTCGCCAGCAGGTAGCCGTCGCCCCGACGCTCGTAGATGAAGGGGTTGTCGGAAAACGGATCGACCGGCACGGCGGCGAGATACCGGGGAACGAGTTCGTCGAGCCGCTCCGGATAGGGCGGCTCGCCCGGCCCGCGGTCGGCCCGCCAGGCGGCCAGCGCCGCGGCCGTCTTCGTGAGGGCGAGACGGACGTCGGCGGTGGCCAAGAAACTCATATATAGACCTGACCAGCCCTCATCCAGCAGCCGGTCGGCGAGACGGTCGCTGCGGTGCCAGCGGCTGCACACCTGCAGGAACCCGTCGCCAACCGCGTTCCACGTCGACCGTTCACGACCCCAGACACGCTCCTCGAGGGCCACTGCGACCTTGTTCAAGGCGGCCACGCGGGTCTTGTGCGTCGGCTGCCCGAGCGCCGACTCCATGTCGTCGAAATGGCCGTTCAGCCGGCGGAGGATGATGTTCCAGTCGAGGCTCGTGAGCAGCGGAAGGTCTCCGGAGAAGTGCCGGGGAGAAACTATAAACCCGTTCACAGAAGCGAGAAGGTCCGCCCGGCCTCGCCGCCCGCCGGGGGCACGTCGCGCCAAGGATACTGCCAGATCGACTTCGCGGAGCCGACAGAAGTGCACGTCAGCGAAAAGAGACACCGGCGGCCCGAGCCGCTCCAGATCCCGGCGGATCGTCGCGAGCAACTCCACCGGAAGGTCAGGCATCGCCAGCAGGTGCCGCGTGGCATGATCGGCCACGTGATCGACTGAGAGCACGCTCTCTGAAAAGAGACCATGATTTACAATATCTGAAAGTGCCGGCCGGGCGAGCATTCGGGCGAACCGGCGGATCGCGGTCACGTCCCGCCACGCCGCCGCCGGCCGGCCCTCGCCCGCGTGCCACAGGGCACGCCAAAGGAGCACACGACTCACCGGGAGCCTGAAACGAGCCTTATCATCAGGGCGACGCGGGAGTACGCAGTAGAAAACCGGAGCGGGTACCAGCATCCCCGGCTTCCCGTCGAGAAGGCCGGGACTCGGCAGCCAGTACTGCGGCAGGTTCGTGGCCGCGACGATCCGGTCGATGCCGGTCTCGTTTTCCGCGAGCCAGGCCGCGACCTGCGGCAGATCTTCCTTCGTCCACGGCCACTGTTCGGCCGCGTCGAGCATCATGTCGTCGATCCCGGTGGCGGCATTCGCGGGCTTCAGGTTCAGGGGCGCGGCCGGAATCGCGTGCGGGATCCCGACCGCCCTGCAGACCATCGGCAGGTCGGTTGCGGCGTCGAGAAACGGCCAGCAGGTCTGCAGCAGGACCGCCGCCGCGTTCTCCTCCGGCGGCGGCGCGGGGCCATAGGCTGCCAGCAGCGCCGCCTCATAGTCGGGCAGGCCGTCGGCGGCCAGCGGCGCGGTGACGAAGGTCGTCTCCCGCGAGACGACGATCGGCG
The DNA here is from genome assembly GCA_044368305.1 of Pirellulales bacterium. Classification (GTDB taxonomy): domain Bacteria; phylum Planctomycetota; class Planctomycetia; order Pirellulales; family UBA1268; genus QWPN01. The sequence goes on along the minus strand of JBIPLS010000075.1, from coordinate 6,134 downwards.
GCTCCGGGCCGAAGAGCCCCCAGCCGAGCGCGGCCACCAGCAGCGCCCCGAGCCCCGCCGCGATCCAGCGCGGGTCGCGGCACGCGGCGGGGAGCATGATTTTTCGCAAGGTGGCCATGCCGATCAGGACAGCCCGCTCAACCGACGTTCAAGGAGCGTTCTCGATTCGGTCCGCGAGCCGCTCCGCAATCCACACCTTGATGATCGACTGGCGGGTGACGCCGAGTCGCCCTGCCTCGCGGTCGAGCGACTCGATCATCCAGGCCGGAAAGTCCACGTTCACGCGTCGCGGCTCGCGAAGAGGCCGTCGGGCCTTGCCCTTGTCCAAGGCACCGGACACGTCCTTTCCAGTGTCGAACGCCAGGTCGAACTCCGTGGAGCTGATCGTATTCGAGCGTTTCATAGAGCTTGATCTCCTCGGGCCGCGACCTGCGGAGTGGCGGCATCCGGTTCACGGGCCTGTTCCTCGCCGCGGCGGGAAGGGCATCCGCACGACGAGGTCGTGCTTGTCTCCGGGCTGCACCTGCACGGCCTGCCACTCGCCGCCCCTGATCCACCCGTCGACGTCGTCGCCGCCGTCGTAGACGCCGTCTGCGCCCACGCTCGCCAGCAGGTAGCCGTCGCCCCGACGCTCGTAGATGAAGGGCTCGTCCGCAAACGGATCGAGCGGCACCGCGGCGAGATAGTTGGGAACGAGGTCGTCGAGCCGCTCCGGGTAGGGCGGCGCGCCCGGCCCACGGTCGGCCCGCCAGGCGACCAGCGCCGCGGCCGTCTTCGTGAGGGCGAGACGGACGTCGGTGGACAAGAAAATGCAAATATCTGGTGAACCTTCCTCATCCAGCAGCCGGTCGGCGAGACGGTCGCTGCGGTGCCAGCGGCTGCACACCTGCAGGAACCCGTCGCCAACCGCGTTCCACGCCGATCGCTCGCGAGCGGCCGCTCGTTCGCGGAGGGCGCGGGCGAGACTTTCCAAGGCGGCTTGCCGGGTGGCGTGCGTCGGCTGCCCGAGGGCCGATTCCAGGTCGTCGAAATGGTCGTTCACTCGTTCGAGGACGAGGTTCCAGTCGAGGCTCGTCAGGAGAGCGAGGTCTCCGCTTTCCATGAGAAACTCGCCGCCGAGCCTCATCCGCTCCCTCCGGCCGCCAGGGATACGTCGTGCCAGCCAGACCGACGCGGCGGTGGTCGTCAACCGCTCGAACAGAACGTCGGCCCGTGCTACCGTCGGACCGAGTGCCTCCAGGTCGCGGCGGATCGTCGCGAGCAACTCCGCCGGCAGGTCGGGCATCGCCAGCAACCGCCGGGTCGCGGCGTCGGCCCTCGCATCGAGGGCGACGGCAATCACTTGCATAATCAGAAACTGCCCGCGGCGGCGCGGCGCGACGAGCCGGGCGAGCCGACGAATCGCCAGGATGTCTCGCCACGCCGCCGCAGGCCGGTTCTCGCCCACGTGCCACAAGGCCCGATAGCCAAGCACACTGGCCACGTGGCGCAGCGGCTGCCCGTCGTACACCAAAGCGGCGTGCATCCCCGTGTTCCCGTCGAGCAGATCCGGGTCGAGCAGATCCGGGCTCGGCAGCCAGTAGTGCGGCCGGTCCGCGGCCGCGACGAGCCGGTCGATCCGGGCCTCGTGCGCCGCGAGCCAGGCGGCGACCGCCGGCAGATTTTCCGTCGTCCACGGCCACTGTTCGGCCGCGTCGAGCATCGCGTAGTCGATCCCGGCTGCCGCATCCTTTTTCGGATCGAGCACGAGCGGCTCTGCGGGCGGCACGTTTGGGATGCCGAGCGCCTTGCAGAGCACCGGCATATGGGTCGCGCCGTCTTCGAGAAACGGCCAGCAGGTCTGAAGCAGGACCGCCGCCGCGTTCTCCTCCGGCGGCGGCGCGGGGCCATAGGCTGCCAGCCACGCCGCCTTGTAGTCGGGCAGGCCGTCGGCGGCCAGCGGCGCGGTGAGATACGTCGTCTCGCGGGAGACGACGATCGGCGGCTCCGGGCCGAAGAGCCCCCAGCCGAGCGTGACCACCAGCAGCGCCCCGAGCCCCGCCGCGATCCAGCGCGGGTCGCGGCACGCGGCGGGGAGCACGCCTTTTACCGGCCGGGCCGCGTCGAGCATCTGCCTGGCCATGTCGAGCCTCGCCCTCGGCGCGGGAACGCGTTCACTCGAAAAACCGTCGCACCGCGGCCTGCTCCGCGGGCAGGAGCGCGTCGACCTGGGCCGCCGACCCGCCATCGCCCGCCCGGGCCGTGCCGCCGGCCTGCGGGCCCGTGTAGGCCGTCTCGTCCACCTCGTGCTCCCCGTCGACGACCGCCAGCAGCTCGTCGGGGGCGGCCCGCTCGGGATCGAAGGGCTGGCCCACCTTCTCCTTTCGCTTCGTGCCGAGGTCGTGCCTCTTGCCGAGCTTCAATTCCGCGTCGCCGCGGCCACGAAGCACAGCGCCGACGCCGCCTGGAATGTTGACGCCGTCGCCGTCGCCCGGGGCGTTGCCGCTGCCGAAGCGGCTCGGGGCGTCGCCCCCCTCGCCGAGCACGAAAATGCCGTCGAGGTCGAGGCAGGGACAATCCGAGTCCGACAGCGCCTGCAGGAGCGCGTAGCGGTTCGCGGCGAGTTTCTTGCGCAGCGACCCGTGCAGTTCGCGGAACTCGCCCGGCGTGAGCCCGCCGAGGTCGCGGTCCTGCATGCCGCGGAGCAGGTCGGCCAGGTCGGCCGGCGGTTTGAAGCCGCCCATCTCCAGGGCCAGGGCCGCGAGCCGCAGATCCTTGGCGAGGGCGTCGCGCACCTCCTGCGGCACCGCCTCGGTCATCTCCGCGAGCTGCGCCGCCGCCTGCTCGGCCTTGGCGAGGTTCTCGGCCAACTTCTGCAGTTCGGCCGCCGTCTGCTCCCTGAGGGTGCCGGCCGCCTCAAGGCTCGCGTGCTCGTACCAGCGCTCGCTGGGCCGCTCCAGCAGCTCGGCGATCCGCTCCCGGACCCGCTCCACCGACCGCTCCTCCACGGCATCCTCGCGGCGGACGGCGTCGAGCCACTGCTCCACGACCCGCGCGTCGGTGGGCTTCTCGATCAGGTGGCCCCGGGCGGCGCGAACCCCCGACACCGGCACGCGGGCCGCGAGCAGCAGCAGCGCCGCCACGAGGGCAGCCCAGCCGAGCGGACGCTGCCACCGCCAACGCACCGGCCACGGCACCGAGCCGTCGGTGGGACGTTCTGGCCAGGCGCCCACCCCCGACGCGGCCGCGGTGAGCCGGGCCTTGAGGCCGAGCGACTCCTCCAGGCGCACCCGCGCCGCCGCGAAACCCTCGAAGCGGCTGCGGCCGCGCCACCAGGCGGCCAGGGCCGCGACGCCGAGCACCGCGGCGATCGCCGCCCACACCCAGCCGGGGCTCAGGCCGCGGTACCGCGCGTAGAGCATCGCGAACGTGCCGACGAGGCCGGTGGCCACCGCCCAGGGCAGCCAGCCCGACAGCCACCAACCGAGGTTGATGTCGCGGGCCAGCCGCGCGGTGGCGGCCTGCCAGAACCGCGCGGATTCCTCGTTCAACTCGCGATCGACGCGGCCCTTGCGGGCGGTGGATCCGGGCCAGTCGCGGCGGTCGGTCGTGGTCATGGGACGACGCCTCCTGGGGACGGGACCCCTCCAGTGTAGCGTACCCGGCGGCCGGCACGCCATGGCGGCCCGGGCTTTCAGGCCGGCCCGCGCGGACCGTATGCCGGACCGCCGCCGCGGCCGCACGCGGGGCCTCGCCCCGCCCCATTTGGCTCATGGCGGTTAGCATAATGACCCCTCCAGAAGCTCTCCCGTCCCCGGCGGCAAGGATCGCATCATGGCTGTGCGACGCGTGTTGGCTCTCGTGCTCGGCGGCGGCCGCGGCACCCGGCTCTATCCGCTGACCCGCGACCGCTCCAAGCCCGCCGTGCCCCTGGCCGGCAAGTACCGGATCATCGACGTGCCGCTCTCCAACTGCGTCAACAGCGGGGTGCAGCGGATCTACGTGCTCACGCAGTTCAACTCCGTGAGCCTCCACCGCCACATCCGCCGCACCTACACCTTCGACCCCTTCAGCGGCGGCTTCGTCGAGATCCTCGCCGCCCAGCAGACGCTCGACAACGCCGGCTGGTACCAGGGCACGGCCGACGCCGTGCGGCAGAACCTCCGCTACCTGCAGCAGCCCGACATCAAGCACGTGCTCATTCTCTCGGGGGATCAGCTCTACCGGATGAACTACGCCGACATGCTCGCCACCCACCAGGCCAGCGGCGCCGACGTGACGATCGCGGGCATCCCGGTGGCCGACGCCGCCGCCTCATCGCTGGGCATCATGCGGCTCGACGGTGCCGGCCGGGTCGAGGGCTTCCTGGAGAAGCCGCAAACGGTGCAGGAATTGGAGATGGTGCGGACCGATCCGGCCTGGATCGACGCCCGGGGCATCCCGGCCGGCGGCCGCTCGCTGATGGCGAGCATGGGCATCTACCTCTTCGACCGCGACTGCCTTCTCGAACTGCTCACGAAAACCGACTACCAGGACTTCGGCAAGGAAGTGTTCCCGACGGCGATCCGCGCGAAGAAGGTGCACCTCCACCCCTTCGATGGCTACTGGGAGGACATCGGCACGATCCGCTCCTACTACCAGTGCAACCTGGAACTCGCCGGCGCTGCCCCCCCCTTCGAACTGGCCTCGGCGGAGGCCCCGATCTACTCGCGGGCCCGCTTTCTGCCCCCGTCGCGGCTCGACGGCGCGAGCGTCCGCCACAGCCTCGTCTCCGACGGCTGCCTGATCGGCGCGGGGGCCGTGATCGAGAACAGCGTGATCGGCCTGCGGTGCCGGATCGGCAAGAACGTGGTGATCCGCAACTCGGTGATCCTGGGCAACGACCTCTACGAGTCGGCCGACGGCCTCGCCGCCGAGGCCGCCCGCGGCCTGCCGCCGCTGGGCATCGGCGACGGATCGATCATCGAGGGGGCGATCGTGGACAAGAACGTGCGGATCGGCCGCCGCACCCGGATCGTCAACGAGCACGGCTGGGAGACGACGGCCGACAGCGACCGCTTCACCGTCCGCGACGGTGTCGCCGTGGTGCCCAAGGACGCGGTCGTGCCCGACGGCTGGATCCCCGAGCCCGGCGTGGTGAAGACGGCGTGATGCGGCCGTCGCGGGCCGGTCAGCGGCGCGGCCGCCAGCCCGGCGTCTCGCTCAGGTCGGGCACGGCCACGGGCTGCGGCACGACCTCGGCCTCGGCCGGCGCGGGCTGCACCGGCTCGACATCCTCGGACTCGACGCTGCCGGCGGTGTCGTTCGCGGCCGTGTCGCCGAGCGCGGAGTCCACTGTCGCCGGCTCGATCGCCGGCAGCGACGGGCCATCCGCGGCCTTCTCTTCCACCGCGGGCTCGTCCGTTACGGGCTCCTCGGCGGATAGCCGGAGCACGTCGTCCTCCATCTCCGCCATCACCGGCGGCGGCTCGGGCTCGCGCACCGGCGGCGCGGCCGGCACGGGCCGTGGCTTGGCCTCGACGACGGCCGGGAAAGGCCGGGCCGCGGTGCCGAGCGGCAGGATGCCGTTGCTGCGGGCCCGGAAGTCGTTCTGCGGTGCGGAGCCGTTGGGCACGGGCCCGGAGTAGTCGTAGGGATCGGGGCACATCGTGCAGCCGGCCGCGACCAGCGCGGCGCAGGCCACCAGCGAACGCGAATGTGCCAACGCGGCCTGCAGCATCGAGCGCCTGCCCATCCGAGGAAACGGCCCGGTCGGTGACGGCGCCGCCGTCACCGACCGGGCCGACCATCCCGCAGCGGCTGTTCCCCCAGCCCAAGACCCGCACCTTTCATCGGCGCGTCACGACCGTCATCTTCAGCAAAACCGGCCCTGCGGCCGGCGGGACGCCGGCCGGATCACCCCCCCAGCCCCATCTCCCGCATCAGCATCTGCATGTCCTCCCATACGTCCCGCTTGGCGGCGGGATTCCGCAGGAGATAGGAGGGATGGTAGGTGCACAGCACCCGAGCGGAGCCGAAGTCGAACCAGCGGCGTCGCAGCCGGCCGATCGGCTCTGCCGTCTGCAGCAGGGCCTGGGCCGCGGTGGTGCCCAGGCAGCAGATGAACTCGGGGGCGATGGCCGCGAGTTGCCGCTCGAAAAACCCGCGGCAATTGG
>JBIPLS010000209.1:0-4489 GCA_044368305.1 Pirellulales bacterium | reverse complement strand
CCGCTCCGGCCCGCACCAGCGCCAGCGCGGACTGGACGGCGGCGGCCGCCTGGCGCCCGCCCGCGGCGGAGACGGCCCGCGGGGCGACGGCCGCGGCGGGCGCGGCATCGGGCCGGATGACGAGCAGTTCGCCCGGCGTCGAGGGCCGCGGGTCGGCGGCGGTCACTTCCGTCACCGGCACCGCGGGCAGGCCGCGACGCTCCGCGAGCGCGGCGGCGATCATGCCCGGGTCCGCGACCACCCGCAGCCGGGCCTGATCGTGGGCCGGCGTCGCCGCCCAGGCGAGCGCGGCCACCTCCGGTCCGATCCCGGCAGGATCGCCGCAGGTCAGCAGCACGATGGGCGGGGTGGGCGTGGGCATGGCGTCGCTTCCGTCCGCCAGCCTATAACGACTCCGGGAAAAGGCCACTGGAGACGGTTCGCGATCATGACGGGCGTGTTCAAGCAGGCGGCGACATTCGCGGTGTTTCTGCTGGTGGCGACGGCCGGCCTCGGCCTGTGGATCGGCGACCTGCACGGCCAGACCGATCCGGCCGTGCTCCGTTGGGGCACGGTGCACCGCCTCTCCGGGGTGCTCGCGGCCCTGGTCGTCGTGCTCGTCAACAGCATGGCCGTCACCTACTTCGTCGGCACCAGCCGCTGGGTTCGCGAGGTCGCGGAGACCTATGGACTCGACCCCGCCGTCATCGAACGCGGCCGCCGGCTGAAGCGGGCCGCCTTCCCGTTCGCGGTGGCGGGCATGCTGGCGGTCGTGGGCATCGTGGCCCTCGGCGGCGCGGCGGATCCGGCCACCGGCCGCAAGGGGAGCCGCGACTGGGTGACGCCACACCTCCTCGGCGCGCTGGGCCTGACGGCCGCGATCGCCTGGTGCTTCCAGGCGCAACTGCCCGGCATCCGTAGGCAGCACGAACTGATCGACGAGGTGATGGCCCTGGTCCGCCGCGAGCGGCAGCGCCGGGGTCTGGACGTGCCGGGCGAGCCGATCGCCGCCGGCGATCAGTGAGCGGGCGCGACGGCGGCCGGCGGCCGGCCGTGCCCGGCGTGGGCGTGGGACGACCGCTCCACCACGCCGATCCCCCAGGCGATCGCCAGGCCGAGGGCCAGTGAGGCCGTCAGCAGGACGCGATCGTGCGCGTGGAACTGCACCTCGGGGAGCAGATCGGCCGCCGCGATGCAGAGGAACGCGCCGGCCGCGAGGGCCAGGGCCACGCCCAGCACCGCGTCGTGCTGCCCGCCGAAGAGCCGCAGGCTGCCCAGGAACAAGGCGGCCCCACAGGGCACCATCGCGGCGTAGGCGGCGTTGACCAGCGTCCGCGTGCGCGCCGCCGCCCGCGCCCCGATCATCAGCGTGGCGATGATGCCGGCATCGAACGGCTTGTGCAGCAGGATGGCCAGGAACGTCGCGAAGCCGGCGAACAGCCCGGCGCCGTGCCGGGCGTCGGCATCGACCGCGGCCGCCAGGGCCGCGCCGTCCGCCAGGCTGTGCAGCGCCAGCCCCGCGAAAGCGCCACACCAGGCCCAGCGCCCCGCGGCGGCCGCCGGATCGGCATGGGCGTGGCCGCTGTGGTCGCAGCCGTCGTGGTGGGCGTGCGGGTGCCCCTCCGGGCCGCCGTCGGCGGTATGGTGGGCGTGGCCGTGGAAGGCCCGCTCGAGGAGGAACATGCAGAAGAAGCCCGCCAGCACCCAGGCCATGGTCGCATCGAGGTCGCGGTCGAGCTGCAGCCAGGCGTGCGGCAGGAGGTGCAAAAGCCCGACGCCCAGCAGCACGCCGCCGGTCACCGAGAGGAGCACCTGCATCTGGCGATGCGTCAGCGACAGGAACGTGAGGGACGATCCTCCCGCGAACGCCGCGGCGGCGATCAGGGCCAGGTAACCGGCGAGGGACGCGACCGCCGGCGGATCCACGGCGGCGAGCAGGACTGGCATCAGGGGGCCTTTCGGGAGCGAACCCCCGGCATGATCCCGCGTCCGGCGGCCCACGGCAAGCGGCTCACCGCCGATACTGCCATTGGTAGGGCATCTGCTGCAGGTTCCGCGACGCCTGCTCCATCCGCTGCCGCATCGCGGCGCGGCCTTCGGTGAAAGCCGCGTCGCCGGCCGCCAACGCCCCGAGGATCGCGGCCAGCACGTAGGTGACCAGATTGGGCCAGAGCACGGGGCCGTAGAACTTGAGCGCCGTGCCGAAGGACTTCTTGAACTTCGGGCCGAACATCCCCAGTTTCACGCTCCAGATCTCGTCCAGGACGAGATGCGTGAGGAACCCGAGTACCACGGCGCTGGCGACGAAATATCGCCGCAGCGGCTCCTCGGCGGCGAAGGCCAGGAACGCCGTCTGCCCGGCGATCGCCGCGGCCGGCAGGCTGTGGAACATGCCGCGGTGATGGGCGTAGCTCTTCAGCAACCAGGTGACCCCGAAGCGGATCACCAGGTAGATCGCCGCCCCGACCAGGATCATCGCCTCCAGCGGCAGCTGCATCTGGTGGAAGCGATGGATCATCATCATGGGAACCACGGCGGCCGCGAACGCCACGCTCTCCTTGAGCGGGATCCCGGGGCCGCTGTCCAGGTCGGGCAGCATGCCGGCGACCGAGCACAGGCCGCCGGCGAGCAGGCAGGTCATCGGGGGCATGTCGCCCAACGCCCAGGCTGCGGTGCCGTAGCCGGCGCCCATGATCGTCGAGCCGGTGATGTGCACGCGGAAGCCGGGCACTGCGCATCAATCCCCGCAAAGGTGACCGCTCTCGCATCCGCTCGTCGGACGCGGACGGAACCTCCCCGATCCCGAACGGAAGGGCAGGCACAATCAGTCTGTCTATCGTCAGTCGGCGAAGCCGTCGTCAGCGGCACCGCGTCCCCCGCCCTGCACTTTCCCAGCCGGAAACGTCACCGCCCCGGACGGGCGCCTGTGCCACCATGGGACTGACGAAAACCCAAGATGCGGAATACGAATCGGCTGCGCAGTCTGGGTGGTACGCGTAAGCTGCATCGCACAGGAAGTTCTTGGCAATTACAGCGGATTCGCGGCTGGTGAATGACCTTCGTCCCACGCCTGGCGGCTCCGTACACTCCGCCGACCCGTCGCGTCCGGCGGGCCGGGAGCGCGACATGGCGATCGACGGATACGACCTCGTGATGCTCGGGATCTTGGCCGCCGCGACGGTGCTCGGCTATTTCAAGGGGCTGGTCTGGCAGATCGCGTGGCTCGCCGGCATCGCGGCCAGCGGGTACGTGGCCTTGCGGTTTGGAGGGCCGCTCGCGCCCTTCTTCGGCCAGCAGGCCCCGTGGAACAAACTGATGGCCATGCTCGCCCTGTACGTGGGCACGTCGCTGGCCGTGTGGCTCGTGTTTCGCGTGATTTCCGGTGCCATCAACGCGATCCACCTGTCGGCCTTCGACCGGCAGTTGGGCCTGCTGTTCGGCCTGGCGAAGGGCGTGCTGCTGTGCGTGATCGTGACGTTCTTCGCGATCACGCTCGCGCCGGGCTATCGGGACCAGATCGTCGCCAGCCGCAGCGGCAAGATGGTCGCGCAGTTGATCGTTCGCGCCGACCAGTTCCTGCCTCCGGACATCGTCGAATCGGTGCAGCCCTTCGTGAAGCAGTTCGAGGACCAGTTGCGTCGCCCCCCCGGCGCGCTACCGTCCCCGACGGCCGCCGGCACCTCGCCGTTGCGGGCGATTTGGGACGGCGTGACGTCGGCGGCCGCCTGGACGGGCACGGAGCAGGGGGGCGGCACGGTGCGTCCCGCCGGTGGCACCGGGCCCGCCGGCAGCCAGCCGATGGCCCCGATCGCGTCACCTGTGCCAAGGCCGAACGGTGGCGGGTTCGCGCCCCAGCCGGCCCAGCCTGACAGGTATCCACCGATGAGCGATCCGCGCGGGCCCCAGCCGCCACGAGCGTTCCCGGTCGGTGCCCAGACGCCGCTGCCAATCCGCTGACCGCTGGCCGAGCGAACCGCTGCCCACCGTGCCAAGCCGTCCCGCGTGACGCGACGCCCGGCAGGGTGGACGGGGATCGACGGAAGCGATCGAGGCCTGAAAACAGGCCCGGTGCGATTCCAGCCCAAGCGGACATAAGAGACATTATCGGACGTTGGGGAGAGGGGCGGTTTCGGGGCGTTTGGCTATGGTGGGACGCATGAGTCAGCCCCCTGCCGGATCGGACGACGCCCTCAGTGGGTCGGGGTTGCCCGTGTCCTCTCGCCCGGACGTTCACTCCGGCCATCCTGGCCTTCGCTCACTCGACGCCGCCTGCGCTCCGCCATCCGTGGCTCCGCTGGTCGGCGACGCCGGCTCGAGGACACGGACAACCCCTCCCGGAGTGCTGAACCTGTGAGACAGACCTCGAGACGGTCCCCCGGTAGCCGCCGGTCGCCGGCGACGCTGGCGGAGATCGTGGCCGCGGTGGCCCGGTTCCGGGACGACCGCGACTGGGCCCAGTTCCACAACCCGAAGGACCTGGCGGCGGCGATCGCCATCGAGGCCGGCGAGC
>JBIPLS010000074.1:0-15090 GCA_044368305.1 Pirellulales bacterium | reverse complement strand
GATTGGAGGCCCCGTGAACCCTTGGCGTTCACTGGGCCGAGAGGCGTGCCGTGGCCATGGATGGCACGGCACGCCGCGCAGCGGGCACCAGCCCGCTGCTGCGCTAGCCCGCTGCAGCCTTCAGCTCGGCCAGGTGCTGAGCCGTGTTCACCAGGCGGTCCCAGTGCTTCTCCACGTATTCCGGCGGGCCGCCGATCTGGGCCACGACCTGGGCCACCTGCTCGGTGGGCACCATCTCGATGGCGTCCCACGGGCAGACCTTGAGATCGTAAGGGTTCGATTTCTTGCCCGGGATGTGCACGCAGACCTCGCATCCCACGCACCGTTCGATGTCGATCTCGCACCAGCTCTGGAGGTTGTGGAACTGGTCGTATTGCTGCACCTTCACGATGCAGTCGACCGGGCAGACCTCCAGGCAGCTCTCGCAGCCGGTGCAGTTGTCGGCGTTGATGACCGCCAGTTCCTTGGGCAGCTTCTTGCGGGGTCCGGCTTTGGCCATGGTGGATAGGATCGGCGGGGGCGGTGCTGGATATTTACGTGGACTCGACTCAGGTATTTTAGCCGGCAACCAGGTTTGGCCAAACGCCGGACCCGGTGCGCGCCCCGGGCGGGCGGATCCTGCCCTTCCCGCAGCCGCCGGCCTACACCGTCTCGCCGCGGACGAGGTCTTCCGGAGTCTGCCGGGCGCGGACGAGGCGGGGGATTCCCTCGTCCACGAGCACCTCGGCGGGCAGAGGCTTCGAGTTGTAGTTGCTCGCCATCACGAAACCGTAGGCGCCGGCGATCTCGATCACGAGCAGGTCGCCCACCCGCGCAGCCGGCAGGCTCCGCGTGGCCACGAAGCCGCCGTCTGTCTGGGTGAAGATGTCGCCCGACTCGCACAAGGGGCCGCCAACGGCCACCTCCTCGACCGCCTCCGCGGCGGCCGCATCCTGCGGGCAGAGGCTCATCGGGTGGTAGGAGCCGTAGAGCACCGGGCGGGCGAGCGTGTTGAAGCCGGCGTCGACGAGGACGTACTTCCTGCCTCCCTGTTTCTTGGCCGCGCGGATCTCGGTGACGACGTACCCGCTCTCGGCGGTGAGGTAGCGGCCCGGCTCGATCTCCAGGCGGATACGGTGGCCGAAGGCGTCTTCCAGCTTCTTGCGGGTCGCGTCCCAGAGCGTGAAGTAGCCGGACAGGTCGGCGTGCACCTCGCCCGGCTTGTAGGGCACGGGCAGGCCGCCGCCGGCCGAGATCGTGGTCAGCGACCGGCCGATCTCGCGGGCCACGCGGTCGAGCGCGCCGGCCACCTCGGCCAGATGCGCGAGATCCGTGCCGCTGCCGATGTGCATGTGGAGGCCGCTCACGGAGAGGCCGGCCCACTCGGCCCGCCGCAGCACGTCGGAAATCTCCTCGTGCCAGATGCCGTGCTTCGAGCCCTCGCCGCCGGTGTTGGTCTTCTGGCTGTGGCCGTGGCCGAAGCCGGGGTTCACGCGGAGCGTGACGCTCGCGCCCGGCACCCGCTCGGCGAGTTGCTCGAGCATGTCGGCCGAGCCGCAGTTGACGTGGATGCCGAACTTCGCGACGGCATCGAGGGCGTCGCGGTCGAAGATGTCGGCAGTGTAGACGATCGGGTGAACCGCCGGCAGGCCGTCGGCCGCGGCGGTGCCGGCGGCGGCGTGGGCCGCGTACCCCGCGGCCAGGGCGCGGTGGATCTCGCCGATGCTCACGGCATCGACCATCACGCCCTCGCGGCGGACGAGGTCGAGGATGGCGAGGTTCGAGCAGGCCTTCTGGGCGAAGCGAATGGTGTCCCAGGCGGCCAGGTCGCGGCAGCGGCGGCGGATCGTCTCCGCGTCGTAGACGTAGAGCGGCGTGCCGTAATGTTTCGCCAGGTCGGCGACACTCGCGCCGGCGATGTCGCGGCGGAGGGCGGGGCGGGCGGTGTCGGTGGGCATGGGGGAGGCGGCGGTGCCGCCACTCCAGGGCGGCATTCCAGATTCCATGGCAGACGGTAAAACACGTCGAGCCCTGCAGGATAGCAGACGCCCGTCGTCACCGGGCTCCGACGCCGGCTTCGGCCGATCGAATGCCGGCCCCGCAATTCTTGACCCGGAACGACGTTATGCCGATAGTAATAACATGACGTTGACGCTCAAAATCCGGCGGGTCGGCAACTCGCTCGGCGTGATCATTCCGGCCGAGGCGCTGGCGATGCTCAACGTCAAAGAGGGCGACGCGCTGTTTCTCACGGAAGCCGCCGCGGGCTCCGTCCGCCTGTCCGCCCAGCAGCCGGGGTTCGCGGAAAAGGCGGCGCTCGCGGACCATCTGATCCAGCGGTATCGCAACGCCCTGAACGAACTGGCCAAGTGACCGGTTGCGGGCGATGAGCGAACCGGCATGGATCATGGAAGCGGACTGCCTGTCCTTCCACGAGAAACTCCTCGGCCGCTTCGGCGGTGCGGCGGGCGTCCGCGACCCGGGGCTGCTCGCTTCGGCCCTGGCGCGGCCCCGTCAGCTCTTCGCCTCCGAGCGGCCCACGCTCTTCGACATGGCGGCCGCCTATGCGCACGGCATCGTCAAGAACCATCCGTTCGTCGACGGCAACAAGCGGAGCGGTCTCCTTGCGGCAGCGCTGTTTCTCGAGGTTAACGGCATCCGGGTTCGTGTCGCCGAGGAGGAGGCCGTGGTGCATATGCAGGCGCTGGCTGCGGGCACGATCACGCCGGCAGAGTTCGCGACCTGGCTCGCGCGAGGCTGTGGGCCAGCGACCGCTTCCTGACGATGGGGTGTGTTCAGGGAAGCGGCGTTCCGGTGCCGGTGCGATGCCCACCAGGCTCTTCAAGATCTTGATCACCCCGGCGTCGGCCGAGAGTCGCGTCGCTACCACTCGACTTTTTTCGACACCGGCAGCGCCTCGACGAGCGCCGTCTTGGCGGCGTCCCGCAGCGACTCGGGAATTGTCATGGCGACGTGGCCCTTGACCCCCGGCGGCAGGCCGTCGGCCGCGGCGGGCGGCGCGGGTGAGATCATGGGACTGGGCGGGGGATGGGAACGGGCGAAACGCGGGCCGGCGGGGCGTCGAAGTCGGCCGGACGCGGCTCGGGCTGGTTCAGGCCGACGAGCATCTTGATGACCTTGATCGCCCCCGCGTCTGCCGAGAGTTGCGTGGCCACGCCCCGCTCGATCGGCCGGACGAGCAGTTGCACGAGCGCCGAGGGCAGGGCTGCGGCGTCCGCGACGACGCGATCCTGCCTGGCCAGCCCTTCCCGGCCCGACGCGGCCTGCTCGGCGTCGATTTTCCCTTCCCCAGCCGCACGATCGCCCCACGCCCGCATCCGCTGGGCCTTCCAGCGCAGCAGCGGCGCCAGGGACGCGTCGAGGCCGGCGATCGGCTTGGCGTCCGCGGCGGGTGTGCCGTCGACGACGACGGCGGCCCGTTGCTCCACGTCGTCACCGAGCAGCAGGAACGCCTGCGTGGGCGTGATGGCCAGCGTCAGCGTCAGCTTCTCGCCGAGCAGCACGTCGACCAGCGACACCCCGCCGGACGAGTCGTCGGCCCTGTCGATCTCGACACGGTGGAGGTTCGCCTTTCCGGCCTTGCCGACGTCGAACCGTGCCTCGACGCCGTCTCCCGTCACGACCTTCTTGAGCGCGGCCTCGAGCGCGGCGCCGTCCTTGACACGCATGCCCACCGTGACTGCCGGCAGCGCCGTGCCCCGACTGGCGCCGGCGGTGGTGGTGTCGATCGAGAGGGACGCGTCGAGACCGCCCGTATCGACCATCGCGGACACGATCTCCTGCAGCAGCATGCCGATGCCCTCCGTAGGAATAACCTCCGGCAGCTCTTTGGCGTCCTCGCGGAGCGACTCGGGGATCGCCATGGCGACGTGTCCGCGCACCGCGGCCGGCTTGCCGTCCGCAGTGGCGGGGGTCGCCATCGTGCTCGCGGCCTTCGCCATGTCGCCGTACATCGCGGCCGCGTCCGCGCCCGCGACCATCGTCGCCCGGTTCTCCAGATACACCCGCTCCTTGTCGATATCCACGTTCGCACCGAAGAGAATCGTTTCCACGTCCTGGATGCGGGTGAGGACTGCCGGCAGGGGGAGGTCGCCTGCGTCAGCGGGTGCCCCTTGTTGGCGGGCCTGCATCGCGGCGGCCTGCTGGAGCATGGCTTCGAGCTGCTTCCGCATGCCCTCCGGCATCCGCGCAGGAAAGACCTGCACGCCGAGCGAGAACGCCTTCACGACCGGGTCGAGGGCCTTCTCGAGGCCCGCCGGGGCCTCCGGGCTGCCCTGCGGCGCGACGATCGCCCAGCCGTCCTTCTCCACGATCACGATTGGCGGCATGCCGGGCGGGCTGATGAGCCGCACACCGTCCTGCTCCTGCGCCGGTCCGATGACCCCCTGCAGCGCGGCGAGCAGCTTCCCGAGATCCTTCACCGGCACGAAGCCCCGGACCACGGGCGCGCCCGCGGGCCCCTCGGCCGTCACGACGACGCCGGCGGGTCGGTTGACGTCGAGGCCGGCGAGACCCTTGAACTGCGTGGCCATCATGATGAATGATTCGAGAAAGCCGTCGAGCGTCGGCTGATCGATCTGGCCGCCCACCCATTTGGCCTGCTTTTTGAGGTCGGCGTAGGGATCGACCGCCACGACGGCGATCACGGCGGGGTCGTCGGCCGCGACGGCGGTGGACGGCACGCAGCTCGTCGCGATCGCGGCCCAGAACGTGGCCGTCGTGGCTAGGGCCGAAAGAGTCGAGCGCACGGCGGGTCGCATGGCGGTTTTCCGAACGGGATGGGAGGGGCCGCAGCAGGAGGGCGGGTGGAACTGCGGTGCGGCGACACAAGCATCAACGCCGCAAGGATAGGACGGCCAACGGCACTTCCGCAACGGTTTTCCGGTCGGCGAGTGGCGCGTGAGCCCGTTCGCGCGTCTCCCGGGCCGGGTCCGGCGGTTATTCCCGGCCGGGGCTATCCCCGGAGGGTTGGGGAGCCGGGGCGGCGGTGGTTTCGGTACCGTCTTGCTGCCGCGCGGCCTCCCGGTCGCGACGCTCCCGTTCTTTCCGCTCGGCAATCTCGCGCTCCCACATGGCATACCGCTTGTCAGGGTCAGGCTCGCGGGCCCAACGGTCTTTGTCGGCCCGGGCCGAGGCCAACGATTCACCCATCGCCTCGAGCCGCTCCACGAGGCGTTCGAAATCGGCAAGTTTCTCCGGTGATGCATCGCGGAGTTGGCCCTCGCCGCGGGCTTTGTCTCGCAAAGTGCCGTCGAGAAGATGCGTGATCTTGGTCAGTTCATTCCCCTCGTACTGCCTCGGGTCGGCGCCGAGGTCGAGGAGCAGCAGGCACAGGTCGTAGCGGCCGAAATATCCTTCCGCCGTCACCAAAGGCGACGCCTCCACGCCAGGGGCCCGGTTCAGGGTGCCGCCCAGTTCGGCCAGCCGGGCGATGCGTTTCTTCTTGTCTCCCGCGCCCGACTTGATCACGGTGTACACCGGCGTCTCGCCGCGATACGCCGGTTCCTTGTTGGGAAAATTGGGATCGCCGCCGTGCTCGAACACCGGCCAGAAGTGGTCGAACGTGCTGCGGCAGGCCATGTGGGTCACGGAGTCACCCGGGCTGAAAACCTGCCGGATGCCGAAGTCGCTTTCGATGTAAACGTTCGGGTCGGCCCCGGCTTCGAGCAGGAGTCGGAACCGCTCCGCCTTGTTGTCCACGAACGCCCAGAGGAGCGGCGTCATGTTGCCCTTGCCGCGGGCGTTGACGTCCGCCCCCGCCGCGATGAGTTCCTTCATCCGGCCGACGTCGTCGGCCGCGATGGCATCGCAGAGCGCGACCACCTGCGGATCGGTGAAGTAGTCGGCGGCCCTCCAGCCGTGCCGCTCGTGCCAGGGGGCGTCGTTGATCACCCGCGTGGCGACTTGCCGCATGAACCGCTCTGCGGGGTCGCTGCATCCGGCCAGGAAACACACCGCCATCGCGGCCAGCAGTGTGCCGGTCGGAGAGCAATCCGCAGGGCAGAGAAAGCGTCGCCGGATCACCGGAACCTCGAGCCTGGATAGCCCAGCAGATCCCTGTTGGCGCTGACGACGTTTTCCGTCACCAGCAACCCATAAAGAACGGAGTCCATGGAATGGGCCCTGATCATCAAATAACCCGTGCCGACCTTTGCGGCCAGATCGACTCCCAACTTCACCAACGTCCCCGCCACCGGCGCGACCGCTGTGGTGTCGAATGCGACGTCAATCGCCTGAATGGTTCCCAAGGCGAAATCATAAGGCCCGTCGAGCTTCTTTCGGTCACCGAGAGCGGGGTTGACGAAAAGGCCATAGCGATCCTGGAAATTGCTCAAAAAATCCCAGTCCACCCAATAGGCGGTGACGAGATCGAGGGGTGCATGGTAGCGAGCAAGCGCTGTGGCGAGTTCTACGGGATCGGTCTCGAAGTACATCCGCAGCGTGTTTTCATGGAGGCCGGCGGCGTTGAACGTGATGCCGGACGCACCCGTGACGACGCTCGCCGCCGACGCCAGGCCACCGCCGAGAGAATGCCCCGTAGTGGTCATGGTGCCTTCAATGCCGCGCCTCGCCGCGTCAACCGCCCTGGCCACGTCCATCGCGTGACGGTACTGCTCGATCCGGAAGCCGATTCCTTGGCCGAGGTTTTCCAGCCAATCGGGCGGGTTGCCGGCAAAAATTTCCCCGAGTTGGTCGTCTGTGCCGCCGAACGCGAGCACGAACGTGTTGTCGGCCACTGCGGCGTAGTCCTGGTAGAGAACGGCCTTGAACCCCGGATAGTCGGTGTGGGCATCCGGCCTATCCGCGTCGTTGTACAGCATCGCCGCGGCTGAGCTGTTCGCATCAATTTTGAGGATCGTTTGCAGCTCGCCGGGCGGGTCGTTCTGGCCGGTCCGGGTCGTGAGCCGCTTGAGCGCAAGGTTCGGCATGTCGGCGAAGGAATACACGCCCCGCGACGCCAGCGCCGGCCGCACCGCGGGCTTGACCTGAAAATCGCGGTAGAAGAAGTCGTCGCGGACGACCACGTACTGGACGCTGTCGTCGGCCAGGGAAATCCGAGCATTTGGCGACTCGAACGTCAGGGTGGCGTTGAGAATACCGCTGGAGCGGAACCCCCGTTCGACCTGGTCGAGGGTCACGTACCTGGTGGCCGCATGGCCGTCCATGTAGAGCACCGCCAGCCCGGTCGCCGGATCGTAGTTGATTTGTGAGAGCGTGTACGGACTGTCGAAAAACACACGGTGACCAAACACGCTCCATGGCACGGTCGGATACGGATGTCCGGCGGCATCGTGGGGCATCAGGCCCGGCCCCTTGTCGCGAGTCCAGAGCCGGATCTTGCCGCTGTCCGTCGCGCCGAGCGCATCCATGGCGAACGTCACGCCGATCGTCCGGGCGTACATCGGCAGGTTCTTCGGTAGAGCGACGACGACGGGTGTGAAACTCGCCGCCAGCCGGTCTTCGGGGACGCTGTCCTTCGCCCCGAGCGTCGGAGAACTCTGCATGACGAGTTTGCCGATGGCATAGGGATGGGTTTCGAGTTTTTCCTCCCACGCGGAACGCTGTTTCGGCACACCGAACCCTTCGTCGTTGTTGCTGTCGACGTCGAGATCGAGCGTTCCCCCGAGGCCGCGCACGTGAATGGTGTCGGCGGTCGTCGCGTTGGCCCAGGCGCCGGTGCCTCCGAGAGCCACCACGATGGCCTCGTAGCCGGAAGAAGGAGACACGGCCTCGAGATAGAGCGTCGTCGTGCCGTAATTCTCCAGGTATTCCTCGATCGTCGTGAACCGGCGGTTCACGAGCAGTGTCGAGGCGGCGATCGGCACGCCCGACCTGATCAGATCATCCTCGGTTCGCGCGTGCGGGGCATCCTTCTTCCAAAGCCGAAACCTGCCGCCTGCTTCAAGGCCGAACCCTGCGTCGGAGAACGTGAAGGTGAACGTCAGGCCCGGCAGGCCCTCGGGGGGAGAACCTGCGAGAGCGATCGGGTATTCCCAGGCGTGCGCCGCTCCCGTGCTGAGGCGGAAGTTGACGGGAGCAAACCGCCGTCGGTCGATGCCATCGAAGTCACGAGTGTCATCGAGGCCGTCACGGTCGGAGTCCCCGGCGTACACGGGAACGACGATTCCCCGGGACGGGTCGCCCTCGATGCGGTCGTCACCGCCCGCCAGCCCGTTGTCGGGGTCGATCGTGCCGTCGTTGTCGCTGTCGACGTCGAGATCCACCGCCA
Organism: Pirellulales bacterium; assembly: GCA_044368305.1. Taxonomy (GTDB): domain Bacteria; phylum Planctomycetota; class Planctomycetia; order Pirellulales; family UBA1268; genus QWPN01. The sequence continues at coordinate 6,860 of JBIPLS010000074.1, read as the reverse complement.
CCGCCGTGGCCCGGACGGTGTCGGTCGAAGACCGGCCGGCGTCGGTGGTCGTGAGCTCGAAGACGATGTCGGCCATGCTCGTGCTGGGAGCCAAGGCCTGGATCCAGTAGGTGAGGGTTTTGCTGGTGGTCGCGGAGGCGGTCACGGTGAGCGGCAGGCTGAGCGGAGTGCCGCCGGTGGGATCCGCATAGAGCCGCACGCTCTCGGGATTTTTGCGGATCGCAAGCGAGGCGGTGCGTCCCGAGGGGACCTCCACGACCATCTTGGCCCGGGCACCAAGGACCGGCAGGATGACGCCAGGCTTGCCGGGCGCCCCGATGACGTCAGGCTCGCCGGACGCATCCTCCTCGGCTTCCTCGAGCACCGATCTCGCGACCGCGCCGTCGTTGTCGCTGTCGACATCGAGGTCGACGAGAAAATCGTCGTTGGTGATCGTGCCCGTGGCGACGCTGCCCGAGCCGATCGTGTAGTCGGAGCCGGATGCGAGCGTGATCACGACCGTCTCGTCATCCTCGATCACGGTGTCGGCCGTGGGGGTGATCGCGAGGGTGGCCGTGGGAGCGGTCGAACTCGCACTCGCGTTGGCTCGAATCGTGATCGACCCCGTGACGGCTCCCGGCGTCAGCCCCGTAAAATCGCTGCCCGCCGTCGCGGTGCCGCCGACGGAGTAGTTGACGGTGACGTCGTTCCGCAGCGGGGCCGAGGCGGTGAACGTGTAGACCAACCGGTTCGGACCGTCCTCGTCGACATGGGCCGGGCCGACCTGCACGGTGACGACCGGCAGAGGATCCGGGATCGGCACCCAGACCACCTGGTCCTGCCTGGTTGGATGTTGCAGGACGTAGAGCGCCACGCCGCCACCCGGCGCGGGCATGCCGGTCCCGTTCGACCACGCATTCAGCCACGCTACGGCACGGGCGACCGCCGGAGCCGTGGGATTGGTCACCTTGAAACCGCCGCCCGCCAGGGCCGCCGCGGCCGCGCCCTGCGCCGGCCTGCCGTCGCCGATCAGTTCCCAGAGCCCGAGCTGGAAGGCGGCAGCGTCGGTGGTGTCGGCAAAACCGGCGGGCGTGGTGGGGCCGTAGTGTCGCCAGAAGTCCGCGACCAGGCCCGCACCGGTCAGGCCGCTGGCGGCGATCGGCACGAGCGTGGGAAAAGTGTGCCGGCCCGGTGAGATCGACTGCTGGCCCTCGACGCAGAACGACTTGAAGGGCGCGGACAGGCCGAGGGCGGCGGCGGCTCCCGACACGCTCGACCAGGAGAACTGGCCGACGAAACTGCCGGCCGAGTTCGCAGGCCGTTACCCATGGGCGACGGGAATGCGGGCGAAGGAAGACGTGTCAGCGGTGAGCGTGGCCGAGGTGGCGAGCATCGCCCGGGGTTCGATCGCCTCGGCGGCCAGCGGCCTACGGCACGTGGCCAAGGCCCGACGGCGGGCGGGGTTCGTGCCTCGGGAACGAAACAGCGTGCGGGCGACGTGACCGAACGACGAGACGAGGCCGCGGGGCGACATGGTGCGGATCTTCGAACACGGGAGGGAGGTAGACGGCGAGGGCCACGCCGGCAGACCCCTGACAAGCGGGCCGCAGGCAAGGCGGAGGGGAAAATACCCTTTCCGAGGGATCAGTCAACGGGCCGCGAGATGAGAAGTTGATGAGCCGCGGCAGCGGGCAACTGCCCGGCCTGCGGCGGGCTTTTCCGGCCAGATTGTAAAGCAGACGGAGGAGCCTTGGATGACAGGGTGCGAGGACGATGCCCGTTCCCGCGTCGCACCCGTGTCGCGTGCCAAGGAACACGCAGCGTGCGAGGAAGGCGAGGCGGTGTCCCCAGCCGTTGGGCCAGTGCAGCCGACAAGCGCGGGCACGGATGCCAAAGAGCAGGCAACCCCGAGTGCGCGGGCCACGATGGCTACCGCAAACGTCCGGCGAACCGGTCCGGGCGGCCCGCAGCCGGAAGGGGCGGGCAAACGATCATGCCCGTCCTTTTCCGTCACATTCCCCCGGTTTCATTCCCCTTTTCGCGGCCTCACTGGCGTGCTTTCCTACTCTTCGCCCGCCACGGTGAACGGCACGCCCAGCGACTGCGTTCCGCTCCAAAACTGGTTCACGGCACCGATCTTCGCGCCGTTGCCCGTCCAGTAGTGGTAATCATCCCAATATCCCACCACCATCTCGTACTTTGCGCCCGGCCGCAGCGGAAAGGTCTTCTTCCCATCGGCCACTCCGTTAATCACCACCTGCCAGTTCTCCGCATCCGCGCGACGCAGGGCGATTTTGGCATCGAAGCCAGCTCCCGATTTCAACTCCACCGTCGCTCCCTTCATCGGGCGATCCGGACGGCCCGTTCGCTCCGTGTCCATCACGAACTTGTGACGCCACGGCCGATCCGATTCAAACACCACGCCCTTCTCCTGTCCCCGCCACGGCGCCGGTCCCGGCGCCGGCGGATCGACCGCTGGCGCCGTCGCGGGCGGCGCTGCTTCAACGATCCGCACCCACAGCGCCCGATGCATCCGCTCGGGATCCACCGGCGCCACCCGGTCGGCGTTGATCGTCAGTGGCTTGTTCGTGAAGTTGATGATCCGACAAACCAGGCGCACGCCCCCATCCGGCTGCGGCGTCGGCTGTCCCAACGCCATCCCGATCCAACGTATCCCGCCGCAGGGCAACGCCTGCTCCGCGGTTACCGCCGCCCGCAGCTGCTTCAAGACGTCGGCCTCCTTGCCGATCGTCCCCCCGGGGTTGTCGTCGGCCTCTCTGCCGATTTCGCCATTGGCGAACTCCTGCCGTGCCTCCGCCGGCGCGGCATTGAAAAACAACACCAGCCGCGTGGCATGGTCGTCGAGTTTCCGCCACTGCAGTCGCTCCATGGCCAGCCTGATCCGCTGCCGTGGCGCAAAGCCCCCCTTGATCACGTCGTCGCACTCGAACTCTCCCTGCGGCGGCCGGGCCTGCTGATCCAAGGAGACAAGCCGCCCCACGACCACGCAGTCATGCTTGCGAACAAGCCCCTCGAGCGTCATCAGCCGCTGCTCATGCTGGGCCGTCGCGATCGCTGGCAAGCTCACCAGAACGCCCGCGATCCAGGGGGACCAAAGCCGGGCCACGGAGCACGCGGATGGTTTGTATTGAGTCATACAAGCAAGGATAGGAAGGCCAATGGCGCTTCCGCAACGGTTGTCCGGTTGGGGGCAGGCTCAAAGTTCGCCGGTCAGCATGGCGTGCGGGTCTTCAAGCAGGGCGCGGCCGCTGGCGATGCCCGCAGCCTGATCGCCCCCGCCCCGAACGGCTATTCTGGCTGGCCGGTCATGGACATGCCTGCCCCTCCCTTCGAGACCATCTCCACCGCTCCGGCCAGGCCGGCGCGGGCCCGCTCCCGCGCGCGGCTGCAGACGCTGCTTTTCATTCTCACCGCCTGCACCACCTTCGCCGCCGGCGCCGTCGGCTGGCAGCCGATGCTCTTCGGGGTGGACGACACGCTGGCGACGGACGTCGCCAGCCATTGGCAGCGGGGCCTCGCCTACATGGCCGCGGTCATGGCCGTGCTCGGGGCCCACGAGGCGGGCCACTATGTCGCCGCCCGGATCCACGGCATCCCCGCCACGCTGCCGTTCTTCATTCCCGTGCCGATCCTGCTTACCGGCACGATGGGCGCCGTGATCGGCATGGAGGGCGCGCGGGCGGATCGCCGGCAGCTCTTCGACATCGCGCTGGCCGGGCCCGTCGCCGGGCTCGTGGTCGCCTTGCCGTTGCTCGCCTGGGGCATGGTGCTGGGCGCGGCGGTGCCGGCGGCGGAAAACCCGTTCGCCCTGCCGCTCCTGGCCCGCTGGCTGCTGGCCGCCGTGCGTCCGGATCTGGCGGCGGGCACCACGATCGCTCCCAACGCCCTGTTCATGGCGGGCTGGGTCGGCCTGCTCGTCACGGGCCTCAACATGATCCCGATCAGCCAGCTCGACGGCGGCCATGTGGCCTGCGCGGTCTTCGGCCGCCGCGGCAATTGGCTGGCCAGGGCGGTGCTCCTGGCCGCGATCGCCACGATCGTCGCGCTCGGCCAGTACAACTGGGTCGTGATGGTGGTGGTGGTCACGCTCCTGGGGGTGGACCACCCGCCGATCCGCGACGCGGACCGCCCGCCGGGCCGGCTCCGCACCATCCTCGGGCTGGCCGCCCTGCTGATCCCGGTCGTGACCTTCATGCCCGAACCGCTGGCGATCCCCTGAGCGGAAGGCTGCGGCGGCCGTTTGCGCCCGGAAATTGCGAATTGGCGAACCCGGAGGTATGCAGAAGCGTAGGGGAGAGTCCCTGCCCGTCCCGCGCCCTGGAGATTCTGTCATGGCCCGCCGCCCCGCTCGTGTCCCGCTCGCGGTCGAGGCGCTCGAGGGGCGGAGGGTGCTCGCGGCCAGCGTCGCCGTCGGATCCGAGATCGGCGTCCGCAGCACGCCGCTCGTGCAGCTCGTCGACACGGACACCGGTGCCGTCAAGGCCCAGGTGATGGCCTACGAGGCTTCCTTCAAGGGCGGAGTGCGGGTCGCGCTGGGCGACGTGGATGGCGACGGCACGGCCGAGGTCCTGACGGCTCCCGGCCCTGGCCGGGTGGCCGAGGTCCGCGTCTTCAAGCAGCTGGTCTCGGGGGGCACGACCACGCTCACCGAACTCGTCGCCTACCGCACGCTCCCCTTTGGCTCGGGCTATGCCGGCGGCGTGGAGATCGCCTGCGGCGACGTCGACGGAAATGGCCGCGAGGACATCGTGGCCGCGATGTCGCGCGGTGCTGGCACCGTCAACGTGTTTCTCTCCGTCGCTGCGGCCGACCCCGTGCAGAACGTTCCGTTCAAGACGCTGACGCCCTTCGCACCCACGTTCAACGGCGGCGCCACCGTGGCGGTGGCCGACCTGGGCACGTTCGTCGGCGGCCGGCTCGTGGATGCCGACACGCCCGACAACAAGGTCGAGATCGCGGTCGGCAGCGGTCCCGGCATGCGGGCGGTGGTCATGGTGTACGACGTGTCCGCGGCGCCACGGCTCGTGTCCCGCATCACCACGGGCGCCGCCACGTTCCAGGGCGGTGTGGCGGTGTCGAGCGGCCGCGTCGATCAGGACGCCATCGACGAAATCGTCGTCTCCGCCGGCCGCGGCGGCGGCGGCCTGACCGAGGTGTACGTCGGCCGCGCGGCGGCGGCGGGCGGGACGGCCAGGCTGGGCGCGATCACGCCGTTCGCGGGTCTGGCCAGGCCCAACGCCCCCATCTTCACCGTGGCCGTCGACAACGACGGCGACGGCCGCATCGACCGGTATCTCGCCACCCAGGGGGACGCCGGCGGCACCGCCGGGCTCGTGCGGACTTCGCCCGTCGGCGGCCGGCAGGCGGCCTTCGCCACCGTCGCCGGGCCGCTGCGGCTCGCCGCCGCCCGCACGGTGTTCAGGGACCAGACGACGGCCAGCGGACTGTCGTACCGGATCATCACCCAGGGCACGGGCGGCCTCGGCGGCATCGGCAGGCTCAACACGGTCAACTACACCGGCACGCTCGTCGACGGCACGAAGTTCGACAGTTCCCGGGATCCGGGCCGCAGCCCCTTCGTGTTCCGGGGCAACGGCAGGTTGAGCGGCGGCGCCATCACCAACGCCGGCTCGGGCTACACGGCGGCGCCGACCGTCACGTTCTCCGCGCCGCCCGCCGGCGGGCGGCGGGCGACGGGCGTGGCCGTGCTCGGCAGCGGCGCGAACGCGGGCAAGGTAGTGGGCATCTCGCTCACGGACGAGGGCGAAGGCTATTTCGCTCCCCCGACGGTCACCTTCTCGGTGCCGCCCGCGGGAGGGACCACGGCGGCGGCCGTGGCTGCCGTCGATCGCGTCATCGATGGCTGGAACGAGATCATCGGACTGATGCGGGTCGGCACGCGGCTGAAGCTGGTGGTTCCGCCGAGCCTCGGCTACGGGAACGTCCCGAACGGCAGCATTCCGGCCAATTCGACGCTGCTCTTCGACATGGAGCTGCTGGACGTCCGGTGATCGCCGCCGGCGGCCTTATACGGCTCTCACTTGAGCCTCGCGCGGCAAAAGGTGTCAGCCACCTTGTGCCGGTCGCCAAAGGCGACACGGCCCCGGCCTTGGGCCGGGGTCTGCAGACAAAAGGCGGCTGACACCGTTTTCCTGTGCCACGCCTCTGGATCGAGCGTGATCCGGATTACCACCGGGCTTCGAGGCCCAGGTGGCCGCCGCCCAACCAGAGCGTCTGGTTGGCGTCGAGCCGGCCACCGGCCGTGGTGTCGGTCGAGAAATCGAACTGATCGGGTGCGAAGGCCACGCCGGTGAGCCAGAGCATGCTGTAGCCGAACCGCAGGCCCCAGGTGTCGGAAAGCCGGTAGACGAGCGTGGCTCCCACGTCGAAGATCCCGCCGGGCGTGTCGGTCCGCGAGCCCCGGGCATCGCGGTAGACGTCGCCCGTGATCGAGTCGACGATCGGATCCTGCGCCTGGGCCAGCACCGAGCCCGCGAGCGCCGCCTTGGCCCAGCCCTCGACGGCCCAGGCCCGCCAGTCGGCCCGGCCGCGGACGCCGAGCTGTCCGCCGAAGAGGTTCGAGCTCGTGCGCACGGCGTAGCCCGTGGCCAGGCTGGTCGGCGACTCGCCGAAGGCCAGGGCGGCCTGCTCGTCGAGACCGGCCCAGCGGAAGCCGGCCAGCCAGTCCACCGTGAACGTGCACGGCCGGCATTCCATCGCGTAGCCCGAAAGCCGGGGGCGGTGGTGGCACCGTTCCGTGAGCAGGATGTTGGCCTCGGCTGAGTTGAGGACCGACGCATAGGTGGCCCGCGCCGCGGAACCGCCGCGGAGGCCGGCCACGGCGCTCGAGAGCGGCGGTG
>JBIPLS010000073.1:0-15106 GCA_044368305.1 Pirellulales bacterium | reverse complement strand
ACCGGCTCGTGGACGAGGACGAGCCGACCCGCGCCGGCCTCGCCTCGCTGGCCGGTCAGGCCGCAGCGCACGGCCGCACGGTGTTCGTGACGATCAACAACAAGGCCGAGGGCTCGGCACCCTTGTCGGTCGTGCGGCTGGCGGAGGCGATCGCCGCCCGGTCGTCCGCGACCGGCTGACGGCCGTCACTTTGCGATGACCCGCAGCTCGAGTTCCCGGGCCGCGTCGTCCTTGCCCCGGCGGACCTTGAAGGTGACGATATCGCCCTCGTTGAACCTCGTCCGCAGGCCGCGGTCGAAGGCCCGAAACTCCTGCTTGCTGCGGAACTCGACCCGCTCGCCGTTGACGGCCAGGATTTCGTCTCCCGGTTCCAGGCCCGCCGCGGCCGCCGGCGTGCCCTGCTCGACCTCGTTCACCCGGGGCACGAAGTCGTTGCCCCGCGGCCGCACGAGGTTCATGCCGATCTGGCACCGCTTCGGGGCGACGAGCGTGGCGCCGAGCACGGCCTCGGTCCCGTCCCGCTGCACGGTCACCTGCACGTCGTGCCCTTCGGGGTAGATGCCGAGGATCGCCGCCAGCCGCCGGACGTTGGCGACCGGGGCGGCGTCGACCCGGAGGATCACGTCGCCCGGCTTGAAGCCGGCGGTCGCAGCGGTCGAACCCTCGGCCACGTCCTTCACCCGCACGCTCTCCGGAGCCTCCGGCTCGCTGCCGACGAACTCGAGCCCCGCGATCCGGCCGTGCTTCACCTCGCCGCCACCGGCCGCCTCGAGCCGCGGCAGCCAGAGCTTGATCTGCTTGGCGCTGATCGCGAACCCGAGGCCCGTGTTGCTCCGCAGGCCGAAGCGGGTGCTGATCTGGCCGTTGATGCCGACCACGCGGCCGGACATGTCGGTCAGCGGGCCGCCCGAGTTGCCCGGGTTCACCTCGGTGTCGGTGACGATGCACTCGGTGTAGGTGCCCTGCGTGTGGTTCGTCGCCGAGACGATGCCCGACGTGAACGTGGGGGACTGGTCGAGCACGCCGAGGCCGAACGGGTTGCCGACGGCCAGCGTCTCGTCGCCGACGGCCAGGGCGTCCGAGTCGCCGAGTTCCAGGTGCGGGACGGTCTGTCCCTCCTTGAGCTCGAGCTTCAGGGCGGCGAGGTCGCCGTAGGGGTCGGTGCCGAGCAGTTTCGCGCGGAAGGAACTGCCGTCGCCGAGCCGCACCGTGTACGACCGCTTCCCCTCGATGACGTGGTCGTTGGTGAGCACGAGCCCGTCGGGCCGGATGACGACGCCACTGCCCCCCTCGACGAACACGAAGGCGGGCCGGACCCGGATGCACAACTCCACGAGGCCCGCCGCGGGCTCCGCGGCGGCGGGAGCCGCCAAAGCCAGACAGAGGAGGGTGGAAAACCGGGCCTTCATTTGTTCTCTCCCAACGTCACCTGGAAGGCCCGCGTCTCGTCGGTCGAGAGCACGCCCTCGAACCGCTCGCCGGGCTTGAGCGACTGCTTGAGCCGCTTGATGTCATCGACCGTCTCGATCTCGCGGTTGGCGATCACGAGGCGGGGGCCGCCCCCCTTGCGCTGCACGCGGATCTCCACCACCTGACCGGCCTTGCAGCCGGCGATCCGCTCGGTGAGCTCGTTCCAGCTGTTCACTTCCGCTCCGTCCATCTCGAGCAGGACGTCGCCCCGCTTGAGGCCGGCCTGGGCGGCCGGCGAGTCCGGCGCCACGCCCCCGATCACCACGTTGTCGGCGAAGGCCTTCGACTCGTCGGCCTGCACGCCGAGAAACGGACCCGGGATGCGATCGAACGACTTGCCGGACTTGAGGGCGTCGAGCGCGTCGCGGATCCGATCGGCCCGGGCTGCCATGCCGACGCCGGAGTTCGGGGCCCGGCGCCATGTCATGAGCTGCTGCGGGCTCACGAGCCGCCCGAGGATCGTGTCGGGCTCGATCGGGGCGGCGGCCAGGCCGAGGAAGTTGCCACCACGATCGAACAGCGGGCCCCCGGAGTTGCCGTAGTTGAGCAGGGCATCCGTCTGGAACTGGTAGCCGCGGTTCCGCGCGGGCGCCGAGACGATGCCCACGTTGAGCGTGAAGGCGGGGCTGCTGCCGGGGAGGTGCCCGATGAGGCCCACCGTGTCGCCGAGCTGGGGCGAGATCGAGTTGCCGGTCACGTCGTACCAAGGCAGATTTTGGGCGTCGATCTTCAGCAGGGCCACGCCCAGGGGCTCGTGCTTGGCGACCAGCTTCGCCTCGTGACGGCTGCCGTTGCCCATCACGACCGTGATCTTCTTGATGGCGTTGGGACGCTGCTCGACGTTTTCCGGCTCGGCCAGCAGCTTCTGGATCGGCTCGTGGGGATCGAAGGCCCGCGGCTTGCCGGTGGACTTGCGGACGAAGGCCGTGTCGCCGCCGACGTTGAACAGGCTCGTGAGCACGAAACCGTCGGCCGAGATCACCAGCCCGGTCGCCGCCCCCGGCGGCCGCCGCAGCAGCTGGTTGACCTCGAACGCCCGGGCGATGTTGAGGTATTCGGCGAACTTCTGCTGCTTCTTCTGCTCGGGCAGCGAATCGTAATCCTTGATGCCGGCCTTGAACTCCTCCCACGACTGCCGCGGGAGTTGCTCGATCGGGAACTGCCGCTCGACCTCGATGCCCGCCAGATAGACGGCGATGTCGGCGGCCGCGGTCTGGAGCGGGCCGGCCGCGGGGCTCTCGCCGCCCGTGGCGGCCCGCACATCGGCCGCGGCCGACGCGAGGGCGGCGAACTTCTCCAAAAGCACCTTCGTCGGCACGGCCGTGCCCTGCCAGCGGAGCGGGAGGATGCCGAGCGTGATCACGCCGCAGACACGGCCGGCCGCGTCGACGAGCGGGCCGCCGTCGGAGCCGGGATTGACGGCCGCCGTCGTTTCGATGGCGACGCCCGAGTAGGCGGCCTCCGGGTTCCTGGGGACCTCATACACGCCGCTGACGATCCCGCGGCTGAACGAGGCGCGGCCGTTGGTCAGCAGGGCGTTCTGGACGTCGCCCGCCGTGTAGGCCGTGCTACCGACGGCCGGCAGCTCGCGGGCGAGCGGCAGGAACGGCAGGCCTTCGCCCTCGACCTTGATGACGGCCACCGCGAGCGGCTCGTCCAAGGCGACGACCTCCGCGTCGCGGACGACGAACCCCGGCAGCGTGACGCGGATCTTTTTCGCGCCCGGCGGCACGACGCTCGTGGCCGTGAGCACGTGGCCCGCGGGCGAGATCAGGAAGCCGCTGCCCGAGTAGTTCCCGAACGACTCGACCTCGCAGCGGATGCCCACCGTGCAGGCGAGCGTCCGTTCAGCGACGCTCCGAGCGGCGGGCAGCTCCCCGCCGAAGGCATGGCAGCAGGCGAGGACGACGGGCAAAACGAGCAGTCCGGGGAGCCTCGGCGCGCCAAGCTTCATACGTCGCTTTCCTGCACGGTGAATGGGGCGGACGAGCCCGCGGAACATCGACCGCAGTGTACGTCACGGCTCGGCCAGGTGCAGCCGGGCCGCTTGCTGGCAGGGCGTGCCGCTCCTATAACGAGTTCGCACTTCGGGCCGCGGCGGATTCACGGATTTTCGCATGGCATCGCCCGCCGATCGATCCGCCCTGCTCCCCGAGCCCAGACAGGTCGGCCGGGCCCTCGACCGGGCGCTCGACGCCGGGCAGGGCGTCCTCCGGCTGTCTCCCACCTGGGTGCCCCGGAGCTTCCTCCACCCCGGCAAGCGGGTTCGGCTGCACCCCGACGACTACTACGCCTACGGTCTCGACCGCGGCGGGATCGACGAGCGCTGGTTCGCGAGCACGACCGAGGCCGCCAACGCGGGCCGCGTGCCCGACGAAGGGCTGTCGTGGTGCGTGTTCGAGGCCGAGCGGTTCCTGCTGCGGGATGCCGTCGCCGAGGGCGGCGCGAAACTCGTCGGCCGGTCGATCTGGGATCGCTACGGAAAGTGGCCCGTGTTCTCGAAGTTCTTCGACAACATGGGGCCGATCCCCCATCACATGCACCAGTCTTTCGAGGACGCGCGGCTGGTGGGCCAGGAGGGCAAGCCCGAGAGCTACTACTTCCCGCCGCAGTACAACAACTGCGACAACCACTTCCCCTACACCTTCATGGGCCTCGAGCCGGGAACCACGAAGGATGACGTGCGGCGGTGCCTGGAGAACTGGAACCACGGCGACAATGGCATCCTCGACCTGGCCAGGGCCTACCGCCTGAAGCGGGGCAGCGGCTGGCTGATCCCGCCCGGTGTGCTCCACGCCCCGGGCTCGCTGCTGACCTACGAGCCGCAGTGGGGCAGCGACGTGTTCGCGATGTTCCAGTCGCTCGTCGAGGGCCGGGCGGTGCCGTGGAGCCTGCTCGTCAAGGACATGCCGACCGAAAAGCATCGCGACCTCGACTTCATCATCGGCCAGCTCGACTGGGAGAAGAACGTCGACACGCATTTCAAGGACAGCAACCACCTCGAGCCGATCGTGGACGAGAAGCGGAGCGGCCCCGGGGCGACCGACCGCTGGATCGTCTACGGCCACGTGGACGGCCGGCAGCTGTTCAGCGCCAAGGAACTGACCCTCGACCCCGGCGTGAAGATCACGGTCACCGACGCCGGCGCCAGCGGCTGGATCACGGTGCAGGGCGAGGGGAGGGTGGGCGTGCACGATGTCGCCACGCCCACGCTCATCCGCTTCGGCCAGATGACGGCCGACGAGCTCTTCATCTCGGCCGACGCCGCCGCGGCGGGCTATGTGGTGGAGAACACCGGCCCCGGCCCGCTCGTCGCCCTCCGCTACTTCGGCCCGGACGTGCACGAAGATCTGCCCGGGCACGGCAGGAAGGGTTGAGGGTGAAAGCGAACAGCCGCAAGGCGGGCCACCGGTGCTGCACGTGCAACCCCGCAAGGCTCCCGCGGACAAACGGGGAGCCGGGTGATCGGGGGAAGTCGAGCCGCGTGGGCGTATCCTCGCCCTTCGAAACCGAGACTTTCACCGTCGCCCGGCGGCGCGTCGCCACCGACACGTGTCTTCCGCTCGATTGATTGCCTGGAACACTCCAGCGCGTTCATCATCCCCATGCACACCGCCCCGAAACTCCACAACGCCATGTGGCCCGGCCTCGTCGGCAAGGGCGGTGATCCCGGCCAGGAGCCGCCGATCAGCCTGGAGCGGATGCTCCAGTTGACGGCCGCGGCGAACGTGAACGGCCAGAAGTTCGACGGTGTCGACTGCTTCCTCTTCCTGCCGCACACGAACCCCGCGGCGAGCGACGCCGAGTTGCGGGCGATCGCCGACACGATCGCCGCCCACGGTTTCACGGTCGGTTCGCTCGTGGCCCCGGTCTGGCCGGGCACGGTGGGCGATTCGGCGATGGGCGACGCCGCCGCCCGCGAGAAGTTCCTCGCGGCCGTGCGGCTCGCCTGCCGCATCGCGCAGGTCTTCGAGCGGCACGGCGTGCGGAAGTACGGCGTGATCCGCATCGACTCGGCCGAGTTCGGCGTGGCCAGGTGGCGGGAGAGCCCCGAGGCCAACACCACGCGGATCGCCGCGACCTTCCGCGAGGCCGCGAAGATCGCCATGGACCACGGGCAACGGCTGGCGGCCGAGGGGGAGATCTGCTGGGCCGGGATGCACTCCTGGAAGGACATGCTCGACCTGCTCGAGGAGGTCGGGATGCCCGAGGCGCTCGGCTTCCAGGCCGATCTCGCCCACACATATCTCTACCTCCTCGGCTCCGACGCCCCGGAGCACGCCCTGGTGAAGCCGGGGTACACGGAGGCCGAGTTCTGGCCGGCGTACGAGACGATGGTGGACAAGTTGCGGCCCTGGACGATCGACTTCCACGTCGCCCAGACCGACGGCCAGGCCCATGGCGCCGGCTCCCACGACACGACGGGCAAGCACTGCCCGGCCGACGATCCCGCCGGCAGGCTCGACATCGTGCGGTGCGCCGGCTATTGGCTCGAAGGGGCGGCCGACCGCGGCCTCCGGCACGTCTGCTGGGACGGCTGCATGTTCCCCAACGCCGCGCTCGAGAACCCGCGGACCTGGGAAACGGTCCTGCGGACGATGATCGCCGTCCGCGACTCCCACGGCTGGAACTGACGCCGGAACATCGTGCATGGCAAGGCAGCTCCGCATCGGCATGGTCGGCTACGGATTCATGGGCCGCGCCCACTCCAACGCCTACAACCGCGTGCCGGACTTCTTCGACCTCGAATGCCGCCCGGTGCTCCAGGCGGTGGCCGCCCGCGACGCCGAAAAAGCCCGCGGCTTCGCCGACCGCTGGGGCTACGCCCGGGTCGAGACCGACTGGCGGAAGCTCGTGGCGGCGGACGACATCGACGCCATCGACATCTGCACGCCCAACCACCTGCACGCCGAGATCGCCATCGCGGCGGCGGAGCACGGCAAGGCGGTCCTGTGCGAGAAGCCGCTGGCCATGGACGTGGCCGAGGGGGAGCGGATGTGCCGGGCCGTCGAGCAGGCCGGCGTGCCGAACACCGTCTGGTACAACTACCGTCGCATCCCGGCGGTGGCGTTCGCCAAGCAGATCATCGATTCGGGCAAGCTCGGGCGGATCTTCCACTACAGGGCCGAGTTCCTTCAGGACTGGACGATCAATCCCGACCTGCCGCAGGGGGGCGCGGCCCTGTGGCGGCTCGACGCGGCGGCCGCCGGCAGTGGCGTGACCGGCGACCTCCTCGCCCATTGCATCGACACGGCGATCTGGCTCAACGGCGGCGTCCGCGACGTGACGGCGATGACCGAGACGTTCGTCAAGGAGCGGAAGCACACCCTCACCGGCATGGTGGAGCCGGTGCAGATCGACGATGCCTGCGCCTTCCTCTGCCACTTCGCCAACGGGTCGCTGGGGCTCTTCGAGAGCACCCGCTACGCCCGCGGCCACAAGGCCCTCTACACCTTCGAGATCAACGGCGAGAACATGAGCCTGAAGTGGGATCTCCACGACCTGCACCGGTTGCAGGTGTTCGACTCCAGGGACGATGGCCCGCTGCGGGGCTGGAAGAGCGTCCACGTCACCGACGGTGACCACCCCTACATGGACAAGTGGTGGGTGCCGGGCCTGGCGATCGGCTACGAGCACTCGTTCGTGCATCAGGTGGCCGACTTCCTCGAGGCCTACGCCCGCGGGCAGCACTGTCCGCCGACCTTTCGCGACGCGCTCGAGACGCAGCGGGTCTGCGCCGCGGTGCTCGCCAGCGCCGAGACTCACCGATGGGCCACGGTATCCTGACGACGGGCCTGCGCCGTGCGGCCGCGCTCGGCGGCCTCGCCGCGGTGGCACTGGCGGTTCTCGCACGGCCGGCCGTGTACGAGGTGGAGGGCGTGTCGATGGCCCCGAGCCTGCTGCCGGGCGACCGGGCATCGACCGCCGCCTTCGGTCTCGCCGACCGGTTCCGCAGGCCGCGACGGTTCGACCGCTGGGTGCTCTCGTCCGCGGACGGGGCCGCCGCGATCAAGCGGATCGTCGGCCTGCCCGGCGAGCGGCTGGGGATCGTGGCGGGCGACCTCGTGGTCGGGGCGACGCCGGTGCTCAAGCCGCCGCTACTCTTGGCGGAGATCGGGACGCCGCTGGCCGCGCCGTCGCCGTTCGCGGCCGGGCGGTGGCGGATGCCGCCGCGGGAGATCCTCGACGAAGACGCCCACGACCCGGGCCGCAGCGTCGTGCTCCTGCCGGTGCGGGACGTGGGCTTCGCCGCGGAGGTCACGGGCGCGGGCCGGGCTCGGGCGACGGTGGGGCGAACGACGATCGCCTGGCGGCTGGCGGCGGGGCGCCACGCGATCTTGGCGGGCCGCCTCGACGGCCACGTCGTGGCCGTGGCGTGGCGGCTGGCGGAAAACGGGACGGTGGGGCCGGGCCGCTCGTGCCTGCCTCCGCGGGTGCCGGGCGACTGGTCGGCAGCCGTGCCCTGGCCGGAAGCCGATGCGACAGGCGACCGGACGCCGCTTTTGGAGCTGGACGTGGAGCCGTGCGGAGCGGCGGCCGCGCGGATCGAGCGGATCGGCCTGTGGCGGGACGTGCACTGGCGGCCCGCCGCCACCGGCGTGGCCGCCTGGACGATCGGCTCCGACTGCGTCTTCGTCCTCGGCGACCATCCGGCCGCGAGCCGCGATTCGCGGCACTGGGGACCGGTGCCGATGTCCGCGCTGCGACACCGCATCGCGGTCGTCACCCCCGCGGAACGCTGATCAGCCGCCGGCCTGCGGCAGCATGCGGTCGGCCTCGTGCAGCACCGCGACACTGTCGGCCCGCTCCACCAGCCGGCCGATCGCGTCGGCCGCGGCGACGAACCCGAACTCCAGGTCCTCCACGGCCGCCTCCTCGATGTCGGAGAGCAGAACCAGCCGGCGGTCGCCGAGCGCGCGGGCGAAGAGCCGGGCCTGCACGGCGTCGGCCACGAGCGCCGTGTCGCGGGTGCCGACGGCCTCGTGGACGAGCCGCTCGAGCGCCGCGCCTTGCCGCCAGCGCTGGAAGACGATGCCCGGCGGCGTCGCCACCCGGCAGGCGACGCAGATCGTGCCGCCGGGCTCGGTGACGCGGGCGGCCGCGGCCACGGCGGCGGTCAGCGCCGGGAACGACCGCGGGTCCGACAGCGACACCACGGTCAACTCCACCGGCTCGTCGACCGCGGGGCACCACGCCCGGGCCGCCGACCGGGCCAGGCGGCTCGCCTCGTCGGGCAGGCCGAAGGCGGCGGCATGCAGGCTGCCCCCGCTGCCCGCCACGATCCGCAGGCTGGCGCAGACGCCCAGCTGCCAGGTGATGTCGTGCATTCGTGCCTTCCAGTCGGCCAGCGCCAGCCGGCCGCGGCGGGCCAGATCCAGCGTCAGCCGTTCGGCCGCCTGCCGGCGCGAGAAGGCCGGCCACAGCTCGCCCGCGAGCGACCGGCCGCCGAGCGCGGCGTTCCAGCCCCATGCGCCCACGGCGACCACCACGTCGGCATCGACGAGCTGGCGGGCCAGGTACAGCGGCTCGCCCGTCTCGTCGGCCGCGAGGTAGGAGGTTGCCGCATCGACGGTGGCGTCGAACTCCGTCGAGCCGGGCGGCCCCGAAGCCGCGCCGCCGGCGGCGGCGTGCAGCACGTGGATCGAGTCGGCGGCCACGCCGGCGCCGGCCAGCCCGGCGACGACGGCAGCGACCACGCTGTCGGCCTGCGGCACGTCGCCGGCGACGGCCACGGCCACGCGGTCGCCGGGCACGACGTGCGCCGCCAGCGGCGGCCCGTGCGCCGGCGTGCCGATCGCGGCGGCCACCAAGGCGCCCGCAGCCGCCTCCGTCGCCCCCGTGGGGCCATGGCATTCCCGCACCAGGCTCCCTTCCGGCGGCTCCAGGACCAGGGGCGTTTCGGCGCCGTACGCGAGCGTGATCGTGGCCAAGCGGTCGGGTGGGAGCGGGGGAAGAGGTGGTCGGGAGGACGGTGGGGCTCGGAGTCGAGCCCGCTTTTGGGCACGGGGAATCCCGTGGCGGCGACGATCGGGATGGGCGGATCGCCGGCCTGATTGTACCGGGTTCGCCGCCCCGCAGAATGCTCTGGCCGCGGTGGCCGCGTTTCGGCCAAGATGCGGCGATGGTCCGCCGCCGCGCCTCCTCGCCGTCGCTCCTCGCGCTCGCGGCCGCCGCCGCCGGGCTCGCCGGCTGCGGCGAGGATCCCCGGGCCCTCGTCGATGCGATGGGCCGCGCCTACCGCGCGGCCGACCACTACGCCGACGACGCGCGGGTGCGGGTCGTCCGCACCCACGGGGACAGCACCACCGAGGAGACCCATCCCTTCCGGGTCGCGTTCCAGCGTCCCGACCGGCTCCGGGTCGAGGCCTATGACGCGCGGATCATGGCCGACGGCCGCCGCCTGCGGGCCGCGGTCGGCGGCATCGCCGGGCAGGTGCTCGCGGAGGACGTGCAGAGCCCACTGGCACTCGACCAGGTGTTCGCCGACCGGGAGTTGCGGGCGGCCCTGACCGAGGGCGAGGCCGGCTGCCCCACGCAGTTGCCGCTGCTGTTGGCCGACGACACGGTGGGACTGATCCTCGGCGACGCCTCCGGCCCGCCGCTACTGCTCGGCACCGAGACGATCGACGGCCACGCCTGCGGCCGCATCGCCGTCGCCAAGCCCGACGGCACGCTGGAACTGTGGATCGACCGAAGAACGAAACTCTTGCGGCGGATGAAGGTGCCCACCGACGCCTACGCCGACCTGCTGTCCGGCCAGTCGGGAGCGGTGACGGGCGTGTCGGTGGTCGTGGACTTCGTCGGCGCGTCGTTCTCGGCCCCGGTCCCGGCGGCGGCCTTCACCTTCGAGATGCCCGCCGGGGCGAACGAGGTGCCGCGGCTCGAACCCTTGACGGCGCCCCGGCCCGTGAGCCCGCTGGTGGGCCGCCGCGCGGAGGCGTTCGTGGTCGCGGGCATCGATGGCCGGGCCGTGGATCGCGAGGCCCTGGCCGGCGGTCCCGCGGTGATCGAGTTCTTCTTCACCGGCTGTGAGGCCGCCGGCCGGTCGATGCCCCTGGTGGCCGCCGGCATCGACCGGTTCCGCGCCGCCCGGCGCGAGGCGGGCCGGCCGGCGATCGACGTCCGGCACCTGTCGGTCAGCCTCGACGAGGCCGACGTCGGCGTGGACGAGTTGCGAAAGCAGCTCGCCGAATACGGCGGCGTGGGCACCCTCGCCCGCGACCCGCGGGCCGCGGCGGCGGAGACGCTGGGCGTGCGGGAGTGTCCGGCGGCGGTGATCCTCGGCGCCGACGGCACGGTGGCCGACGTGATCGTCGGCGGGCACGAGCGGATCGCCGCCGACGTGGCCGCCACGCTGGCCGCGCTGGCCGACGGCGACGACGCGATCCGCCTGGTCCGCGACCGGCACGCGACGCGGCTGCGGGAGTACACCGCCCGGCTGACGCGGGCGGTCGGGGAGGAGAGGCGGGATCCCGAGCCGCGGCCTGCGGCGGTGATCGCGCCGCGCCGGCAGCCGCTGCGGTTCAAGCTCGCGCGGGCCTGGCGGGCGGCCGCCGTGTCGCTGCCCGGCAACCTCGTCTGCCTCGACGAGGCCCGGGCCGCGGCGTCCGCGCCACGGGTCGTCGTGCTCGACGGCTGGCGGGACGTGGTGGAACTCGACGCCGGCGGTGCGGAGGCGGGCCGGCATCGGCTGGCGATTCCCGAGGGGGCGGCGGTGCGGTTCCTGCGGACGGCCGTGGACGCCGCGGGCCGCCGCTGGTGGCTGGGCGGCAGCCGGGGCGGCCGTCAGGTGTTCGTCTTCGACGCCGACTGGAGGCTCCACGCCACCTGGCCGCCGGACGCGGCCGCCGGCCACGACGGCGTCTCCGCGGCCGATCTGCTCGACGTCGACGGCGACGGCGCGCCGGAGATCGTCACCGCCCACGCCCCCCAGGGCGGCGTGGAGGCGACCACGCTCGACGGCCGCCGGCTGTGGACCGCGCCCGCGGCCGGCATGGTGATCGACCTGGCCGCAGGCCCGGCGGCCGCCGGGCTGTGGTGCGTCGGCGGCGACGGCCGGATCGTGCCGGTGTCGCCCGCAGGGCGAGCCGACATGCCGGCGACGGCCGGCGGCTGGCGGCTCCGGTCGCTCGCGTCCGGGCCGGTCGCGGCCGACGGCGGATGGGCAGCGCTCGGCATCGCGGGGACGGCCGCGGGCGACAACGTCGCCGTCGGCATCGCCGCGAACCGCTCGGCCGCCTGGGAGCTGCCGCTCGCCCGCGGCGACCAGCGCGAGGCGGCCATCGAACCGATCGCCTGGTCCGACCTCCTCGGCACACCGCGCCGCCAATGGCTGATCGCCGCCCCCGATGGCGGCGTCACGGTGGCCTGGGCCGACGGCCGCGTGGTCGACACATATCACCACGGGGCGGCGATCACGGGGATCGGCGGCTACCGGCACGCCGGAAACGGCTTCGTTGTGCTGGCCACGCGGACGGCCGTCGAGGCCTTCCGCGTCGAGGACGTGGCCCTCGACTGACAGGCTCCTGCCGGCCTCGACCGACTGCTACTTCAGCGCGCGGGGCACGGGCGCGGGCCGCAACTTCCACTGCCCGTAGGGCAGGCTCGCGGCCGCCACGTCGCTGCTCGAGGGATGCAGTTCCAGTCGCTCGCAGCGGTTCAGGTCGATGCCCAGGGCGCCGAACACGCCGCTCGTGCCCTCCAGCCGGTCGCCGACGACCCGCTCGGCCTTCATCGTCAACCGCCGGCCGTCGGTCATCGTGGCCCGCAGCGGGAGGCCGCCCTCCGGGCCGCGAACGACGGCCGCCAGCGCCTCGGCCTCCGAGCCGTCACCCTCGCGGGAGAGCCAGATCAGCCGCGAAACTTCCGACCGCGGCAGTTCCTTGGTGACGCCGAGCACGTCCATCCGCAAGACGGTGTCGTCGAGCGACAGCAGCTTGCCGCGCAGATAGTCGCCGCTGGCCAGCCGCACCAGGTGCGTGGGTGGATCGGACTGCAGCATCCTGGGCAGCGTGAGGAGGCGGGCCAGCTTGTCCTTGGGGATCGCGCTGGTGGTCGACGGCAACAGCTCGACGGCCCGCATGGCGGCCGCGGGCACGAGACGGTCCGGGACGAGGTCCGTCTTGATCCGCAGGCCGTCCGACCCGGCGGCCAGCACGGTGCAGAGCAGGGCGTCGCCCGTCTTGAGAAACACCGTGGCCGGCCCGCCGCCCGCCTTGCGGGCCTGGGAGGATACTGCCTCTTGGAGCTTGAGCGCCTTGTCGAGCACGTCCTTCTCCGCACCACCGCCGAGATCACCACGGCCGCTCTTGTCCCGCACGAGGGCCACCTCCTGCGGCTGGCCCGCCGAGTCGGTGAAGCGGAGGCGGGTGGTCGAGCCCGCGACCCCGCGCAGCAGGTCGCGGATGCCGTCGGCCTTGAGCGGCCCGACCATCACGGCCGCGTCGCCCAAGCGGATCTCGTCCAGCCTCCAGCCCACGGCCACGCGGCCGTCCCGAGCCGCGGGGCCACCGACGGCGACCTCGGAAACCACCCACGCCGCGTCCTGCCGCGCCAGCGCCAGGCCCACGCCGCCGAGCGCTCGCAGGCCGCGGTAGGAGAGCTGGAGCGGCCCCGGCGCCGCGGCGACCGCCTGCGGGGCGACCGCGCCGCGAGGCTGCCAGCCAACCGTGCCGCCCACGGGCCCATCGACGAGGCAGCCGAGCATGCGACCGTCATCCGCCTCGAGCCACCCGGGACGTCCTGGCAGCCCGGCCGGCCTTGGGCCGCCGACCACGTCGATCACGGCCAGGTGACGCATGCTGCACTCCAGAGGCTCGGCCAACGCCGGGCAGTCGAGCACCAGCGCCGTCGGCGTCACTGCCACGATCCGGCCCCCGATCCGGCTGCCGTCGTCCAGCCCCGCCAATACCGACCCGCTCGGCGCCGCGGCCGGCGGCACCGCGGCGAACTCGATCCCCGCGACCTCGGCAGCCGGCACCTGCCGGTCGGCCTCCCCCTCGCGGACCTTGAACATGCCCGTCTGCTTGTCGAACGACTCGACGACCGACCCGCCGCCGCCGAAGAGCCCGGCCGTGGACAGCCGTGGTTCGGCGTCGGCCCAGGCGTTGACCCGCAGGCCGTCCAAGCGCACCGCGCCGCGACGCAGCTTGATACCGAAGCCCTTACCCGGTCCCGGCTTCCCCGGCGGAATAGCCTGATCGAAGACCGGCTTGTCACCCGTGGCCGTGTCCGGCAACACGACGACCAGTCGGCCCTTCTCCTGATCGACGAACACCCGCAGTCGCAAGCCGCCCGGTCCGGCAGGCAGGGTCGCGGCTTGGTCGAAGGAGGCCTTCCCACCCTCGCGAACCGCCAGCACGTTGCCTTCCGTGACCTCGACCCGATAGCACTCCGCGGGGGACTTGCGGCCCTCACCCTTGGGTTTCGGCTTCTCGGCCGGGCCGCGGCCCGCCTTGAATCCGGCGGCCTCTTCGGGGCCGGCCGCGAAGAGCATCTCCAGATCGGGCCTTTCGTCCCAAGACAAAACCAGTTCGAAGCAGGCCCGGGCCGGCGCCGCGACGTCGCGGAAGCAGACCCCGCCGGCCTGCTCGCACACGAGCCTGCCCCCCGCTTCCCGCCAGCCGCTCCCGCCCGCTTCCCATCCCTCCAGCCCCCCCGGCACGATCCGCGCCGCGGTCGCGGCGGGGCGAAACAGGCGGGTGACGGCGGCGCGGCGAATCCGCAGCGGCTTGTCCCCCGCGCCGGCCGACCGCATGACCACGTGGTCGGCATCCAGCGACTCGAGCGTGCCCTGCACGACCTCGCTGCCGGTGAACTCCGCGTGCCAGGCATCCCCCGCCGGCGGCGCGGGCCGGTCGGTCGGAAAGCGGATCCGCGCGATCCCGGCGACCGCGAACTCGAGCGGCCCGTCGAACAGGGGCGACTCCCAGAGGATCGTCTCCCGATGCCCGGCCGGCCCGGCGGCAACCGCCACCAGCCGGCCGCGCAGGAAGCCGTCGTCGGCCAACTCGAGCACCGCCTTACCGTCCCCGGGCTCGGGCGGCGGCGTCGCGCGGGCGACCGCCGCCGCCAGGATCGCCCCGGCCAGCATCCCGATCGTTGTACCGCGGACCCACAGCGCACCCCCGCCCGACCTCCCGCGTCGCCGCCCGCCGATCATTTCGTCACCCCCTCGAACATTCCCCAGGTCTCGATGTCGGAGCGCCGCGCCTTGCCCTGGTTGGCCCACAGCACGAGCACTTGAGACTGGCGGTCGCTCACGATCGACCGCAGACGCGACGCGTCGATCTCGGAGAGCACCATCCACACGACCAGATGCTCCTGCTCGGCCTCGGCACGGAACGCACCCTTGTCGGTTCGCAACCGCGGACGCTTCTCCAGCAGCAGTCGCTCCAGCTCCTCGTGTTGCCGCTGGTCGAGCCCCAGCACCTCGTCGCAGCGGCCCATGAACGCCGCCACCATCGACCGCCAGCGGGAGTCGCGGCGGGATTCGCTCTCGGCCCGCAGCCGGGACTTCTGTTCGGCGTCGAGCGTGGTCTCCAGCACCTTGCCGAACAGCGACGCGGCATCGCCCAACTCCCGCAGCCGCCGTTGGCACCGCTGCACGTCCTGCTGGAACTGCTGCCACTTCTGC
>JBIPLS010000072.1:0-15145 GCA_044368305.1 Pirellulales bacterium | reverse complement strand
CCCGCCATCGGCAGGGCGTCGGGGCCCTTGTCGCGGCTGGTGAGCGTGAGGTCGAGGAGGTCGGCCGCCTCGCGGGCGTCGTCCCCGAACAGCTCGTAGAAGTCGCCCATCCGGAAGAGGACGAGCGCCCCGGGGCACCGGGCCTTGGCCGCCGCGAACTGCTGCATCATCGGGGACGCCATGGGCGGAAATGTAGCAGCCTTTGACCGCCAGGGTCGGCGGGCGTACAAAACAACAGGTGCGGACTCCGATGAGAGGCCCCTGCGATGGGGATCTGTGAACCTGGTCAGGGCCTAACCGCAGCAGCCATAAGCAGCCGTCCCTTTGTGCGGTGGGCCTCTCATCGGCGTCCGGCCGCCGCCGGGCCCGGGATCGAACATGCCGATGGCTGATGCCGCGTACCAGGTCGTCGCCCGGCGGTATCGGCCGCAGCGGTTCGCAGACCTGGTCGGCCAGGAGCACGTGGCCCGTGGACTTTCGGGCGCGATCGAGTCGGGCCGGATCGGCCATGCCTACCTGTTCACCGGCGCCCGCGGCACCGGCAAGACGAGCGCCGCGCGGATCTTCGCCAAGGCGGTCAATTGCGATCGCGGGCCGGCCGCCGAGCCCTGCAACGCCTGCGACGCCTGCAGCGGGATCGCGGCTGGGCAGGACGTGGACGTGGTCGAGATCGACGCGGCCAGCAACCGCGGCATCGACGAGATCCGGCAACTGCGGCAGAACGTCGCCGTCCGTCCGGCCCGGGGCCGGTTCAAGATCTACATCATCGACGAAGTCCACATGCTCACGCGGGAAGCGTTCAACGCGCTGCTCAAGACGCTCGAAGAGCCGCCGGCCCACGTGAAGTTCGTGCTCTGCACGACGGAGCCGGAGAAGCTGCCGATCACCATCCTCTCCCGCTGCCAGCGCTTCGACTTCACCACGGTCGAGGCCGGGGCCATCGCCCGCCGGCTCGCCCAGATCGTCGAGGCGGAGGGGGCCGACGTTTCGCCGCCGGCCCTGCATCTGATCGCCCGGCGGGCGGCGGGCAGCATGCGAGACAGCCAGTCGCTGCTCGAACAGTTGCTCGGGTCTGCGGCCGGCCCGATCGGCGTTGACGACGTCCACGCGGTGATCGGCACCGGGCGGGAGGAGCGGATCGGCGGGCTCGTGGCCGCCTTGGCCGACCGCGACGCGGCCGCCGCCCTGGCGGCGCTCGATGCGGCGGTCGCGGGAGGCGCGGACCCGGGCGGCGTGCTCGACCAGACGATCGCGGCCCTGCGGGACTGCCTGCTGGCGAGCGTCGGAGCGGATCCGGACTTGATGACACAGGGCGACGGTTTGGGGGTCGATCTGCGGGAAATCGGCCGGCGGCTCGGCACGGCCACGATCCTCGCCATGCTCCAGATCCTCGATCAGGCGCTCGCCCGGATGCGGACCAGCGGGCATGCCGTGGTGCTCGCCGAGATGGCGGTGGTGCGTCTCGCGCGGCTCGAGGATCTCGACGCTTTGGCGAACGTGGTGGAGCGGTTCGCGACCGGTGCGGGGGCGGCGCCGGAGCCGCGATCCGCGCCGGCGTTGCGGTCCGCGCCGACTCGAACCGGCGCCGCGTCGGCGGCGCCGGCATCCGCCACCGCGGCCGCCGAGCGCGAAAAAAAAACGACCGTCCCGGTCGACGCGGAGGCGGGTGACGCGGCGGCTGAATCGCTCCCGGCGGCCGCGGCCGCCGGCCTGCCGGCCGACGCGGCCGCCGCCTGGCAGGCGGGGGCGGAGGCCTGCGGCGGGCTGGCCGCCGATTTCGCGGCAGCGGCGTCCGCCGTGGCCTGGCGGGACGGGATGCTCGAGGTGACCATCCCCGCGAAGGCCGCCACCGCCGCCGCCTACCTGCGGCGTAGCGAGGTGGCCGCGGGCATCGGCAACGCCCTCACCGGCCTGGCCGGCCGCGCGGTGCGGTTCACGATCGTCGTCGAGCCAGCGGCTGCGGGGCGGGACGCCGACTCCCCGACCCGGCCGGCGGTCGCCGTCTCCCAGGCGGCGCTCGTCCGCGAGGCCGCCGAGCATCCGCTCGTGTCCCGGGCGCGGACGCTGTTCGACGCCGCGATCCGCAAGGTCGAGCCGCCGCGGCGGCGGGATGCCGCGCGGCCGGAGACGCCGCTGCACGCAGCCGTCGGCGGGGCGGCCGAGGACGCGGAGCCGGGCGGGGGCGACCATGAGTGAGCGCAAGGGCGTCGTCGCGGCGTTGATCGACGGCTTCGCCCAACTGCCCGGCATCGGCCGCAAGTCGGCCGAGCGGCTGGCCTACCACGTCCTGCGGATGCCCGAGGCCGAGGCCCTCGCGTTCGCGGCGGCGATCCGCGCCGTCAAGGAACAGCTGCATCCCTGCCGCGAGTGCTTCAATCTCGCGGAGGGGGAACTGTGCGACATCTGTCGCGACCCGCGGCGGGACCGCGGTCTGATGTGCGTGGTGGAGCAGGTTCGCGACCTGCTGGCCCTCGAGCAGGCGGGCACGTATCGCGGCCTCTATCACGTTCTCCAGGGGCGGGTCGCGCCCCTGGAGAACGCCGGGCCCGAGCGGCTGACGATCGACGCCCTCGTGGCCCGCGTGCGCGCGGGCGGCTTTCGCGAGGTGATCATGGGCACGACGCCGAACGTCGAGGGGGACGGTACCGCGCTGGTCGTCGCGCAGCGGCTGCAGGGGCTGCCGGTGACCCTCACGCGGTTGGCCCGCGGACTGACCGTGGGGGCATCGCTCGAGCAGGCGAATCGCGACATGCTCGCCGACGCCCTGACCAGCCGTCAGCCGCTTCCCTGACGGGCCGCCGAAGCGGCGAGCGTGAGCTTTTCGCAAACGCCGTGCCGAGACCGCGCCCGGGCCTGCAAATCGGGTATTCTCTGGGTGTCAGGGGGCTTCCGCCCGCTGCGATCGATCCACGCGAGAATTGCCACCATGCGGATGTCGTTCGGCCAGGAAATGCGGATGGCGCAGAAGCAGATGCTCGCGCCGCGCATGATCCAGTCGATGGAAATCCTGCAGCTGCCGGTGATGGCGCTCGAGGAGCGGATCGAGCAGGAGATCCAGAACAACGAGACCCTGGAGCTCGACGAGGCCGGCGGCGACGCGACGCCGGCCGAGGCCGTGGCCGTCGGGGTGGAAGGGCCGGAGCCGCCACCCGAGCGGACGGTGGACGAGCGGCCACTGATCGTGGATCAGGAGCATGCGAACCAGGCCGACTTCGAGCGGACCTACGATTGGGCGAGCGAATATCCCGACAGCGACGACGACCGCAGCCGTCCGTCGGCCTCGCAGGTCGACGACGCCGGTGATCGCTACCTCGACGTGATGGCCAACATGGTGGAGCGGCCCGAAACGCTCTCCCAGCACCTGCACGACCAGCTCTCGAACTACGACCTGTCGGAGGCGGAGCGGCAGGCGGCCGACAAGGTGATCTACAACCTCGACGCCAACGGCTACCTGCCGATGCCGCTGGAGGAGCTGATCGATCCGGACGGGCCGGCGGATCAGCTGACCGCCCTGGAGAAGGGGCTGGAGGTCGTGAAGACCATGGATCCGCGGGGGGTAGGCGCCCGCGATCTGCGGGAGTGCCTCCTGCTGCAGATCGGGCCCGAAACGCCCCGGTCCCGGCAGCTGCGCCGGCTGGTGTCGGACCATCTCGAAGACCTGGCCGGCAATCGGCTGCCGCTCATCGAGCGGAAGACCGGATTCACGATCGAGGAGATCGAGCAGTTGCGGACGCTGCTGCACGACCTCAACCCCAAACCTGGCGCGGTGTTCACCGCGCCCGTCGTGCCGCCGGTCAAGCCCGACGTCTACGTGGATCAGATGCCCGACGGCGGCTGGAAGGTGCGACTCGAGGACATCGACCTGCCGAACCTGCGGATCAGCCCCACCTACCGGCAGATGTTGCTCGCGCCCGACACCGACCCCGCGACACGCGAATACATCAAGCGGAAGATCAACGCGGCGCAGTGGCTGATCGAGGCGATCGAGCAGCGGCGCAGCACGCTGCTCAAGACAGCCCAGGCGATCGTGGACCATCAGACGCGGTTTCTCACCGAGGGGCCCGAGGCGATCGAACCTTTGAAGATGCAGCAGATCGCGGACCGGATCGGCATGCACGTGACGACGGTGAGCCGGGCGGTGGATGACAAGTGGCTGCAGACGCCCCGCGGGCTGCAGCCTTTGCGGCGGTTCTTCGTGGGTGGAACGGTGAGCGCCGACGGCGAGGAGGTGGCCTGGGACGCCGTGCGTCTCAAGCTCCAGGAGATCATCCAGGCGGAGCCCAAGGACGCCCCCTACAGCGACGACGAGATCGTGGAGGAGCTGGGCAAGCGGGGCATCACCGTGGCCCGCCGCACGGTGACGAAGTACCGCAAGGCGATGAAGATTCCCAGCTCCCGGCAGCGGCGCGACTGGAAGCTGGGCCGCGGCGGGCGGCCCGCCGAGAGCATCGGCGAGGAGCAGCCCGGGGTCGCCGAGGACTGAATCCGGCCGGCTTGCCGGCTGCGCGGGCTCCGGCCTAGGATGCCTGCTCACTCTCCGAGGCTCCCATGCGCTGCCCCTTCTGTCGGCTCGACAACGACCGCGTCATCGATTCACGTGCCGGGGACGACGGCGCGACCATTCGCCGGCGGCGGGAATGCCTCGCCTGCCGTCGGCGGTTCACCACCTACGAGCGGGTGGAGCGGCAGCTGCTGGTGGTGGTGAAGAAGGGGGGCGTTCGCGAGCCCTTCGACCGGGACAAGATCAAGCGCGGGCTGGCCAAGGCATGCTGGAAGCGGCCGGTGACGGAGGAGGAAATCGAGGGCGTCGTCTCGTCCCTGGAGGCCGAGCTCTACGGCAGTTACGAGAGCGACGTCCCCAGCCGCGTGGTGGGGGAGCGGCTGATGGAGCTGCTCAAGGCGCTCGACCAGGTCGCCTATGTGCGGTTCGCGAGCGTGTATCGCGAGTTCAAGGACGTGCGCGACTTCGTCGAGGAGCTCGAGCCGATCCTCGCCGAGGCCAGCCGGCCGGCCCCGTGACCGGGCGGCTCGCTCACGGTCGGCGGTAGTCGCCGCGGGTGCCGCCCGTCTTCTCCTCCAGGCGCACGGCCTCGATCGTCATTCCCGGATCGATCGACTTGCACATGTCGTAGACGGCCAGTGCGGCCGCGGTGGCGGCGGCCAACGCCTCCATCTCGACGCCGGTGCGGGCCGTCGCCCGCACGCGCGTCTCGATCAGCACCGCGTCGTCCTCGAAGCCGATCTCGCAGCCGACCGAGTCGAGGGTCAGCGGATGGCAGAGCGGCACGATGTCGCTGGTGCGCTTGGCGGCCATGATGGCGGCCAGCCGGGCGGTGGCCACCGCGTCGCCCTTCTCCAGTCCGCCTTGGCGGACCCGCAGCACGGTGGCCGGCAGGGCCCGGAGGCGGGCAGAGGCCCGCGCGGTGCGAACCGTGACGGGCTTGCCGCCGACGTCGATCATGCGGATGCCGTGTGGTTCTTTCATGGCCGCCAGCTGCCGTCTCGTCGGCCCGGCATCACGGGGAGCTTCGCGACGACGAGTGTGAGGCTAAGGCGACGCAGTTGCCTCCGTCAAGACTCGCATCGAGACACGGCGCGGTTCCGTCACCAGCCACTCATGCCGTGGTGCTAGCGTTCCGCCCGTTCCTCGTCCCCGGTGGCCGGAATCCGCTTCCACGTCACGTTCAAGGCATCGAACTTTTCAACGGCGTTCGCGGGCAGCGCGGGGTTCGAATACTCCACGTCCTCCGTTTTCGCCGCCCGCCCCGCCTCGTCCTTCGCCACCACGAGCTTGCCGTCGGCCGTGAACTCATGCACCTCGCCTTTGGCATGGCGTGTCCAGCCGGCGAGCGAGCCGTCGGGGGCGTAGTGGAAGACATCCCGCCAGTTCTTGAGCACGCTCAGCCGCGGGTCGACGTAGTTGACCGCGAACCGGGGGTTGAAGAAGTCCCGAAACACCACCAAGCCCATCACGCTGGCATTGAGCCGCCTGAGCGAAAATCGCTCGTAGGCGGTGAGCCGCGCCGCGACCGGGCCGTCACCGGACCGCACCGGGGTCAGAGTCCATCGCCCATCCGCCTCCTCGCGCATCAGCCCGACCCCCGCGTACCGGGCCAGAGCAAGGGCAAGTTCGCCCTCCCGACGTTTCTGCTGCTCGGGCGGCTGGGCCTTCAGCACCCCGGCAATCTCGGCCTGGTGGACGAAGAACCACTCCGGATCGTCCACGATCGACTGCAGGCCAGCCTCGAAGGTCTCCTTCAGCGAACCGCCGATGGCCGCATCGGGGCCGGCGAGCGCTTCGGCGGCGGCGGTGCTGGTCACGAGCAGCGGATTCTGTCCCTTGGTGGACGCTTTGGTCGCCGCAGCGTCCGCCTCGACCTGTCGCGCCTCTGCCAGTTTGCGGTGGGCCTCCGCCAGCTTCTGCTCGTTCTCCGCCCCGGGTTGCTCGGCCAGTTCCTTGCCGGCGCGATCGACGGCCTCCTGGAGCCTCTTGATGTCGCCCTCCGCCGAACCGGCTTTCTTGGCGAGCGCCAAGGCGGCCAGGAACCGCTCCTGCAGCGGCAGGAACTCCGCCGCCTTGTGTTGCAGCGCCGCCAGCCTGTCCGGCGTGAAACGCGCCTGCAACAGTTTCACCGCCACCGGGTCGCCCTCCCCGGCCAGGCACTTGAAGGCCCGCGTCCAGCTCTTCACCGCGTATCCCTCGTGCTCACTCTCGCCGAGCGCGGTCGGAGCCGACCGGCCTTCGATCTTCAGCCTCGCGTGGCGGCAACCGACCTCCGTCCGACCGACACCCCAGCCGATCTCCACGAGCCGCCCTTGCTCGTCCCAGGTCCGCGCCTCGAACGGAATCGCATAGAAACTGATCAATCCGGGGACGGAGAGCACCTGGTCGTCCTCGGCGAAGACGCCGACGTCGATGCGGCTGGAAACCATCGCGGACTTTTCATGGATGAGGAACGGCTCGAAGTGCTCGACCAGGATTTCCGCCCGAGTGCATTCGTCGTCCAGCGGCGTGATCTTCACCTTGTCGGCCGGCCCTTGCAGGAGCTTCCAGTGGAAACGCAGCGGCGCCTTCGCCGGGCTGAGGGTGTCGGCGGCGCTGACCACGAGGCGGCGCCCGTACTGACGGCCGCGGAAAATCCGGGCGATGGCGCCCGGCGTGGTGTGCAACCGCTCGGTGTGGCCGCGATCGAAGTGGCCGTCTCCCGGCTTGTCGGAGAAATCCTCCTCCTCGACCTTCATTTGCACGAGCGGCGGAATGCTCCGCACGGTCATGTCGTGGGCCAGCGTCATCATCCGGGCGAGGTCGATGTTGGATTCGCCCCGCGGATACGGGTTGCGGTAGCCCATGTCGTACTCCTCCCCCGGATCCCGCCGGCCGACCATGGCCGGCGGGTGTGCCCGCCACGACATGTACTCTTCCGCCGTCGTGACCCCCTTGAAGGAATGCCGCAGGCACCAGTGCAAGGCGGGGGCCACCAGGCCCTCCTCGACCAGGACGTCCTTCACTTCCGGCCGGAAGGACGCCAGGGCGTGGAAAAAAGCGTTCACGAAAGGGAGGTCCGTGCCCGATGCACCCTGCGAGGAGACCATGTACGGCACGTTCGCCGCACAAACGTCGCTGATTCCCTGGATGCCTGCGGAGTCGGCGAGGAAATCATTGAGGCATGGGGTGACGTAGATGCCGTTGCCCCGCCAATGGTTCTTGTAGTGCATTTCCAGCATCTGCGGACTCGACACCAGGTTGAGCATGTGACTGCGCGGGGCCCGGGTCGACGAATTGGCGATGATCACCCGCGTGGCCGGCCCGGCCGA
Organism: Pirellulales bacterium; assembly: GCA_044368305.1. GTDB lineage: Bacteria > Planctomycetota > Planctomycetia > Pirellulales > UBA1268 > QWPN01. Next base: position 7,330 of record JBIPLS010000072.1, on the reverse strand, counting down.
CTGCCGCCCGCCCATGAACCGGCCGATTGCTTCGGCGGGCTTCAGCGTGACGACTTGGGTGAGCGTCGCACCGGATTTCTGGAAGGTGGCATGCCCGCCATCCAGGTTCAGATAGCCGTCGCCCCCGTTGCCGGCCGCCGTGCCCTCGTCCCACCACCGTTGCAGCAATTTGCCCTCCGGCGATTGGGCGGCCCTGGCACTGAGGACGGGCGGCCTGTCGGCAACCGTCTGCTGTTGCTCCGTCGCGAGGGCGTCGCTCAGGAGCAACCCAGCCGCGAAGGCCGCGCACACATGGGGCAACAAACGTCGGCGCATCGCCATGCCTCGTCTCCGTGTCGAGCGGTTCGATGCGAACCTGGAGCGGTTCCCGGACATCGTGTCAGGCCTCGTGCGGCAAACAGTTTACCACCTGCTCGGTTCGCCCGCGCAGCCGGTCGCCCAGGACGAGCACCGCGACGAAGCCGAGCACGGCCCCGGCCAGGTGCCCGGTCGAGCTCATCTGTGGCACGACCGCGTCGAGCGCTGCCTGCATGGCCACGAAGCCGACCATCGACAGTCCGCGGCCGCGGGCGACTTCGGCCCGCTCCCGCAGCCAGCCGCCGAGCATCATCGCCGCCGTGCCGCCGACGAGGCCCATCACGGCCCCCGAGGCGCCGACGCAGACGCACGGCTCTCCCCGCAACCGGGCCACCGCGACGACGGCCGCCATCGAGCCCAGACCCGCGAACAGATACACGGCCAGGAAGCGGGACGCACCGAGCGCCGCCTCCGCGGCGGGCCCGAGGATCGCCAGGGCCGACATGTTGAGCGTCAGGTGCAGTGCGTTCCAATGCAGAACGGTCGAAGTGGCCAGCCGCCACCACTCCCCGCGGCCGACACATCCGCTGCACAGCGCTCCCAAGTCGTGCATCCGGTTGGTGTCCCCGAGGCAGCCGAGGAGCCACTCCGCGGCGAATGCGGCGACGTTGATCGCGATCAGCGTCCGTGTCACCCGTGCCCGCGGCGACCATGGCGTCACCGGCGGCGCGTAGCGAGCCTCCTGGTCGAGCCGGGCCTCCTCGGCGGCGAGCAGGCGACGGCCACGGTCGTCGAGCGGCGGCGACTGGACGTCGATCCGCGCGAGCCGCCGGCGGATCGCCACTGCGCTGATCGCGTCGGCCGTCGGCAAGAGCCGATCGAACTCGCGGCGGGCAGCCTCGGTGTCGCCGGCGGCCCACCGCGCCGTGGCCCGCCAGAAATCGTTCTGTGCGGGGGGCGCGGCAGCGAAACTCGTCGACAGTATGCGGTCGACGACGTCCGTCCGGCCGCCGAAAACGAAGAGCATGAGGCGGCAGGTGTCGCGCAGGGTGACGGGCCGGAAGCGATCGATGCGCTGCCGCGCGCGATCGTAGCGGTCGATCATGCCCGCCACGTCGCCCGTCTCGCCGAGCGCCCGGATCACGCAGACGAGGGCATTCGGCTCGCTGGCCACGGCCGTCGGGTGCGCGGCGGCCCACGCCAGCATGTCCTCCCACCGCTGCCGGAGCAGGCAGAGCATCGTCACCGCCGTCGAGGTTGATCTCGACCCCGAACGCCGCAGCCGCTCGAAGGCCGCGTCCGCGGCGTCGAGGTCGCCCTGGAAAGCGAGTTCCAGCGCGGCGATCGCTGCGGGCGCCTCGCGAAATCCGTCGGCGGGATGGAGCAGCGCTGCCAGTCGCAGCGCGGTGCTGGCGGCCGGGTAGCGTCGCTGCATCGTCAGCCGCCCGCCGAGATTCGCCAACGCGATCGGAACGGCTACGAGGAGGATCCACAGTGCCAGCGCGAAGCCGACGATCGGCGGCCGGCCCGTCAGGCGGCCGACCAGGGCCACGGCGACGATGCCGGCCCACACTCCGCACCACCCCGGGGGCACGTTCCGCAGGCGGAACCACGAGACGATCGGCCCTGCCAGGCAGACGGTCGTCACGAACCAGAAGGCGATCCCGGTCTGCATGTCCATGGGCAGGTCCGCGGGCCAGCTATCGGGTGGCCTCGTCGGGCACCTTCAACACGAAGACGTCGCGGCGGGTGGCGTCGCCGAAGTTGCTGTTGAATATGACGAATCTCCCGTCACGGCTGATGCAGGCCCGGGGGCTGTCCCAGTATTCCTTGAACACGCTGAAGTGGTGCGCGAGCCGGCGGACCTGCTGGCTGCCGTCGGTCGCCACCAGCACCAACTCGTCGGTGAACGGGCCGCCGGCCTTGGCCGCGGCGCTGAAGAAGCTCACCAGCGCCCAGCTGTCGTCGTCGGCCAGCAGTGAAATGTGACAGCCCAGCGACCAGTCGTTCTTCAGGTCCAGCACGAGCGTGTGCTCGTGGGGCTTGCCGAGCGCGCGCACGGTGATGGCGTTCCGCCAGTTGTCGGCCCCGACGACCAGGCCGCGGCCGTTGTCGGAGTGGCCCGGGGCAAAGTCGGGTGCGTCGTCGATCAGGTCGGTCCGCTTGCCGGTCTCCAGGTCGGCCGCGATGGCCTGCACCTGGTCCTTGCCCTGCTTGTCGGTCTTGATCAGGCAGTAGCGGCCGGTCTTGTCGACCTGGATTTCATCGAGCCCCTCACGGTCGTCGCGGAGCACGATCTCGTCCGTGTCGGCCCGCCAGGCCATCAATCCAGTCACTTTCCAAGCGGGATCCTGCAGCGTGAAGCCGAAGACGTTGTCGTCGAGGCTCTTGCTCATCTGGCGGAGGTGGCCGGGAGGAAGTTGCTGCGAGAAATCCTTGACCAGCGTGTATTCCTTCCTCGCCACGTCGCGACGCCACAGCCGCAGACCCTCGTGGCAGTAGAGTGCGTCGGGGGACGTGCCGCTCCAGATCGAATCTTCCCAGCCGGGCATGCCACCCCCGGCCTGCGGCGGCGAGTCGAAGAGCCTGTCCTTGCCCAGGAGTTTGAAAGCCTGCGGGTCGAACTTGAACAGCATCGGCTCTCCGTCGCAGTTGGCCGTCAGCCAGGTGCAGTCCTTGTTGAACGCCGGCCAGTAAGAGTAGGCGACGTGGTTTCGCGCGCCATCGGACCGATCGGTGACGCGCATGATCGTCGTGCCGAAGGTCGGGTCGGTGAACACGTCGCCGGCCTTGGGCAGCGCCGGGGCCGCCGCGGGCCAGCACGCTCCCAGATCGGTCTTCACACCCGGCGCGGCGGGCGGATTGACGCCCGTCGCGGCTACGGGCGGGCCGGCCGGCGCCGCAGATGCCGGTGCGCCCGCGTATCCCAGGGCCAGCGCCACCAGCGCGACCGGAACCAGCATCGGCGTGGCTACTTTAACCTGGAGCGGCTGGTGCGCGTTCGGGTGTCGGCAGTCCATTTTCCGGCTCCCTGGCAGCGGTTTCGGTGCGGACCGAAAACCGCAGAATAATGCGTTCACCAGCCCGATTCCACGCGGCCGCGGGTCGGCCCCGTGTGCCAACGACAACGGCCGGCCCGCGAAACGCGGGCCGGCCGAGTCATGGAGTCGATCCGAGGTGGGACCGGGCCTGGCCGGTCAGACCAGTTCCTTCTTCGCGCCGATCAAGGTGCGCAACCGCTCTGCCAGGAGGGCGGCGTCGAACGGCTTCTTGAAGGTTTCGTTGACGTGGGCCCGATCGACCGTGATCTGCGAGCCGTCGTCGGGCAGCAGCGCGATCACGATCGTGTCTGCATACTCGGGATTGCGGCGGAGGTTCTGGCAGATCTGCTGGGCGTCGATCCGGCCGATCGAGTAGTCCACCACGATGCAGTCGGGGTGGAAGCTCTCCGCCTGGATGCCGGCCTCGAAGCCGCTGGCGGCGACCTGGATCTTGAAAGACCGCTCCAGCGGCAGGTGTTTCTTCAGGTTCTCGATCAGCACCTGGTCCTGGCCGACGAGCAGGACCTTCGCCATCGCCTCGTCCTCGAGGTCGCCCAGCGGCATGCCGTGCTCCTTGAGGAACTTGATGAGGTACTCCCGCGGAATGCGGCGATCCTGGCTCCCCGGGATGCGGTACCCCTTGAGGCGACCGGAGTCGAACCATTTGCTCACCGTGCGGGGAGCGACTTTACAGATTTTGGCGACCTGGCCCGTCGTGAAAACCTTCATCTCGTGGACTCCATGTGGATCTTTCGTGTCCGGAAACGTCCTGGCCAGTCCGCAACCCTTCCGAGTGTCGGAACACAGCCCCCCTGACGCGGTTTCGCTCGGCTGGGGACGTCCGCGCCGTCGTGCCCCACGAGGCCGGCCTGAAGGCGCGGAGGGGGCGCGGGAATGGCGAGGACCGAGGTCGGCACGGCACGGGGCCGCCCTTCCGCAGATCGCCACGACTCGCAGGTATCCCCCCCTGCGCCATGCCACGCTCGCCGCCGGGAGCGATCCCGGACACGTCCGTGGCATGACCGTCCACCGGGGTAGATCGAAAGATTGCGTCGTGAGACTTGAGCCGTTCTTCACGAAGGCAGGGGTGGCACCGCATGCCCCGCCTGTGCCGGATGTCCGCCGCCGGCTGCCGGCCTGGGGTTTCGCCCCGTAAAGGCGGGCCTTTCTCAGGCCGCCTTGGCGGCCGCGACCCCGGACTCGAAACGCACGCTCACCCGCTTCGAGACCCCCGACTCCTCCATGGTGACGCCGTACAGGGTGTGGGCCGCCGCCATCGTCTTCTTCGAATGGGTGACCACGATGCATTGGGTGGACGCGAGGCAGTCCCGCAGCACCCCCACGAACCGGTCGATGTTGGCCTCGTCGAGGGCCGCATCGACCTCGTCGAGGACGCAGAACGGGCTGGGACGGGAGCGGAAGATCGCCAGCAGCAGGGCGACGCACGTCATGGTCTTCTCGCCACCGGACAGCAGCGAGATGCTCCGCGGCTCCTTGCCCGGCGGGCGGGCCACGATCTCCACGGCGGTCTCGAGGAGATCGACACCCGGCTCGAGCACGATGTCGGCCTGGCCGCCGCCGAACACCCGCTCGAAGAGCTCGCGGAAGTGCCCCCGGACGGTCTCGATGGTCTCGCCGAGGAGGCGGCGGCTTTCGTCGTCGATCCGCAGGATCAGCTGCTCGATGGACTGCTTGGCGGCCGTGACGTCGGCGAGCTGGCCTTCCAGCTGGGCGAGCCGCTCGGCCAGCGCGTCGGCCTCCGCGAGCGCCTCCATGTTGACCGACGTCATGGAGGCGAGCTTCCGGCGGAGCTGCTCGATCTCGGTCTCCAGGTCGCCGCGGTTCGTCGGGAGTTCCAGCGGATCGTCCGTGGCGGCCGGTGGAGCCGGCGGCGGGCCCGATTCGAGGTCGATGTCGTATTCGTCGCGGATCCGCTCGACGATCCGGGCGCGGCGATGACGGATCTCGCCGGACTCCAGCTCGCGGGCGTGCAGCTCGGCCGCCAGGTGGACGGCTTCCGCGCGGGCCTGCTCCAGGCTCGCTGCCGCCGTCCGGCGGCGCGACTCGAGCATGGCCGTGGCGTCCGCCGTCGCGGCGAGTTCTGCCGCCGCCCGTTCGGCGGCGGCGGCCGCCTCGGCGAGCACGGCCCCGGCGGCGAGGATCTCCAGTCGATGCGCCTCGAGCCTCGCGGCGACGGCCGCGGCCCGGTTCGCGGCGCTGGCGATCTCGTCGTGCCGGGTGGCGGCGGCCGCGACGGCGACGGCGACCGCGTCGCGGGCTCGGACGAGCTGCTCGCTGGCCTTGGCCTGCTCGACACGCAGGTCCTGGATCTCGTCGATGACGGCGCCCCGACTGCGCTCCAGGCCGTCCACGGCGGCGTGGGCCGCTCCCTGCTCCGCTTCGGCCGCTGACGCCGCGGCGCCGGCGGCACCGGCGGCCGCCTCGGCGTCATGGCAGGCAGCCACGAGTGCGGCCGCCCGCTCCTCGGCTGCCCGGAGGTCGTGCTCCGCGGCGGCGACGCGGCCATCGGCCGCGCGTCGTTCCCGATCCAGTCGGCCGAGTTCGGCCCGTGAGGCGGCATGGTGATCGGCGGCCTGCTGTCGTCGCGCGACCGCCTGCCGGCGGCGCTCGCCCAGTTCGGCCGCCTCCGTTTGGAGCGCCGTGATCGCCGCCGCCGCCTTGGCCGTCACCCGCTCCAACTCCTCGTGCCGGGCCTCCAGAGACCGCAGTTCCGCCCGCCGGGCCACCAGGCCGGCAGCGGCGGTCGGCGGTCCGATCTCGAGGCCGCCGGCGGCCGACAGGCTGCGGCCGTCGCGGGTCATGAATTGGGTGTCCGCCGGGGCCGCGGCCAGCAGCGGCAGCGCGTCCTCGATGCGGTCCACCACCCAGACGTGACCGAGGTACTTTTCCAGCAGGGCGTTGGCCGGCCCTGCGGCATCCGTGGCGGCGGCGACGAGGCGATCGAGGCGGCCGACGAGCCCGGGCACGGTGGGCGGCTCGAAGCGTGGGGCCGCCGGTCGGGCGGCGGGGATGACGAACCCCACCCGGCCGCCGGCGGCGAGGACGTTCGCGGCCGCATCGGACTCCGACCAGGAGGCGTGCCAGCGGACGAGGTCGGGCAGGGAGTTCACGACCAGGCTCTGCCCGAGGCCGCCGAGGGCCAGATCGACGAGCGACGCCCATTCCACGCTCGCGACGACCTGGTCGGCGACCAGGCCTACGAGTCCCGGCACTCCCGCGTCGGCGGCGAGCAGTCGCCGTGCCGCGTCCGAGACGCCGTCCTGCCGCATGACGAGTTCCCGCAGCAGGGCCCGGCGCTCGCGGCAGGCCTCGAGCCGTGACTTCCATCCGGACAGTTCATGCCATGCGGAGTCGAGTGACTTTTCATTGTCCCGGATCGCGGCCTCGACCGTCTCCAGGTCGCGATCGGCCGCCTCCAGTCCGGCCGCGAGGGAGCCGAGATTGCCCTCCCAGGCGGCCAGCGACTCGTCCAGCCGCGAGATCTGCAGCCGCAGCGCGTCGACCGCGGCCCGCGCGGCGTCCACGGCGAGCCGCGCTTCGGCGGCGCGGCCACCGGCCCGTTCACATTCGACCTCCAGACGGAGCCGCTCGCGATGCCGCTTCTCGACGAGCGTCGTGGCCTCGGCGAGCCGTGTGCGAGCGGTCGCCGCGTCGTGATGCGAGTCGGCCGCCGCGGACTCGCAGGCGCCGAGCCGGACCGCCAGGGCCGCGACGCGTGCCGCGGTCGCCTCGGCCTCTTCGCGGGCCGTCTCCAACGCCGCCGCTGCGCTCCGTTCGCCACGGCGGGCTGACTGGAACGCCTGCTCCGCCGTCGCCACCTCGGCCTCGATCTCTCCGCATCGCATCCGCTGCAGGCCCAGCGTCGCCGCGGCGGCCGCCTCGCGCTGGGCCGCCGCCGCCGCCGCCGCACGGGCGGCGGCGATCTCCGGCTCCGCGGCCTCGCAGGCGGCGGCCAGGGTGGCCGTCTCGGC
>JBIPLS010000071.1:0-15169 GCA_044368305.1 Pirellulales bacterium | reverse complement strand
ATCGGCGAGAGGTCTGGCGACGTCCGCGGCAAGAGACAGGGGCAGCGTGTTTCGCCAGCGGCGGCGGTGATTGCGGGCGACGTCGAGCGAACGGGTTCGCGCCAGGAGGCGGATGAAACCCAGCCCGTGCGACGCGGCCGAGTCGTCCACCCGAAACCGGGCCACATGCCGGTCGTCGCCGCTGCCTCCGGGCAGCCGCCGCAAGTGATCGAGCACGAGCGACACCACGTCGTCCACGGCCGTGCGGTCGGCGATGTGCCGCTGCCGCAGCACCTTGAGAGCGACCGCCTCGACGACTGGTCGCACCGCCACCGCGAGCACCGCGAACTGGTTTGGATCGCCCGAGCGCTGCCAGCCTTCGATCATGGCGGCGAGCGGCCGCACGGATTCCGCGCCGCACCGGCGCGCGCGATCGCCGCCCTCGGCAGGCTCGTGGCCCATGATCCCCGTCTCCGCACCACCGGCGGAATCCCCTGTCCGCCGGCCCGAATAGGGTGCCGGCAAGGCCGGCACGGTTGGTCTCTGCCTGAATGAATTGTGTGACAGCCACACGGCCGCGCAAGTCGAGCCGTCTCTCGAGCGTATACATCTACAGAGGGGGGGTCGGGCCGAAAGCTCGGCCGGGGCTCGAGGAGCAGGCCATGCCGACCAGTCTGGCGGAGTGTGCGCGGGCGTTGGCCGACGAGGGGGTTCGCCATCACGTCGATCGGGAGCAGGGCGCGATTCGCGTCGTGTTCGTGACGCGGAACTACCACAACCTCCGCGGCGAGCGGCTGGCGATCGTGCGGATCGACACGCCCGACGCGGGGCACCGCTGCCGCGTGGTGATCGAACGGGCGTTCCCCGTGGGCGGCGAGGCCGACGTCACCTGCGGACGGCTCTGCCGGCTGGCGGCGGCCACGCCCCTGGTCGGGGTCGAGTTCGACGCCGACGGCGAGGACCTGCGGCTCGTGGCCGAGATGCCCGTCGAGGATGGCACGCTGACACCGCTGCAGCTGCTGTCGATGGTCGACCGGCTGGTCGAGGCGGCGGAGGCCTGGCACGCCGTCTTGCTTGCCGCCGCGGACACCGCCTCCGGTCGGGACGTGGCCTGAGGCCGCTCGAGCCGGGGCCGTCGGGCCACGGTGCGAGGGATTGCATCCCTCGCCGCCACGCCGATAGTCTGTCGACGGAGGTTGGTCCGCGATCAACCTCGCCCTGACCAACCGTGCCGACGGTAGGGCCAACACTCTCGCCGAGCGTCGGCATCCGGATCGAAAGGGAGGGATTGATCTCAGCGCCTACGGCGCGACCGTTCCTCATCTTCTGGCCGGCCCATGCTTTTGGTCTCCTCGGCTTTTACACCATGCCTGCCAACTTTGCGCGCCATGAGCAATTCCTCCGCATCTTCGCCCTCCTCGAGATTCTCTCCACCGCCCGGCAGCCGATCGACGATCAGTCGCTCATCGGCCAGCTGAAGGAGCGGCTCGGGCTTTCCCGCCTGTCGGCCCGCACCCTCCACCGCGACTGCCAGTTCCTGGTGTCCTGCGGCTATCCGATCGATCATCTGCCGATTCCCGGGGGTCGGCGCCACGGATGGCAGATGGGGAAGGACGCGACGGGGGGGCGGCGGATGCCCGCCGAGCCGCTCACCCTGCTGGAGTTGGTCGCCTTCATCGTGGGCCGCGACCTGCTGCGGACCTTCGAGGGCACGATCCTCTGGTCGGGCATCGAGTCGCTGCGGCACAAGATCGAAAAGAACCTGCCGGCGGGCTTGCTCGAACGGCTGGAGGCAGCCAAGCGGGTGTTCCGCGTGGAGGGCTTCGAGCCGTCCCGCTACGCCGCCCGGCCGCGGCTGCTCTCCACGCTCAGCGCGGCGATCACCGACTGCCGCGAGATCGCGATCGCCGTGCGGTCCGAAGCGGCCGAGGAGCCGGATCGACGCCGGATGCGGCCCGTGCAGCTCGTCATCCAGCCGCCGCAGGTCATGCTGCTGGGCCTGGAGGTCGTGCCGGAGCGTGCCGACGCGCCCCTGCTCGTCGACATCGAGCGGATCGAGACCATAACGCCGCTCGACTCGACCTTCCCGTCGGCGACGGTCGATCTTCAGGCGCTGTTGGCAGCTGCCCGCCGCTCGTGACGCCGGCCCCGGTCACCGGCCCCGCTCGGTGTCGCGGACGTACTTGTGGCACTGGATGCACTTCATGGTGACCTCCATCCATGCCAGGGCCGCGCCGTCGAGGTTGCGGGCCTTGGCCGCGGCCCGCAGCGCGTTGCAGGAGCGGCGAAACTCCTCGCTCTGCCGCTTGTAGTCTTCCGTCTGCAGCACCTGCCAGCTCGAGGCCTGGCTCGCCAGCGCGAGGTCGTGGGCGCCGCGGTCGATGAGATCGAAGTCCTCGACCGCCAGCCCTTCGAGGACGTGCTGCCCGTGAAGCAGTTTCGCCCGCATGAACGCCCCCACCTTGTCGGCCTCGACCGGCGGTTCCTCGGCGGCCGGCACGCCGGCCATCGTGACGACTGCGGCGAGGATCAGCAGGCTGCCAACCGCCGCCGGCCCGTGCGGCTCACTCCAGCCCCAGATCCTCGTTGTATCCCTGTTGGACGACGGCATTTTCATTCCTTTCGTGCTCGAGAAGATGCCGGATGAACCGCTCGCAGCCCGCCGCGATCCGGGCCCACGCCGCCGCACTATCGGCTGTTTCGAGGCTGCGGATCAAGTCGTCGAGCTCCGCGAGGAGGGCCGGATGCTCGCCCACGACGGCCCGGGCCGCGGCCGAGAGTCGCGGGAGCCGGGCGATCGACTCCTCCAGGAAGCCGCCGCGCTCCTCCTGGGCGAAGTGGGCGTCGAGGTGGTGCCGCAGCGTTTCGAGCGCGGCCCGCAGGCGAGCGACGCCCGGCCGGGAGGCCGCCAGGCAGTCCCGCACCGTGCCCAGTTGGGCGTGCAATTCCCGGTGCTGCGCCAGGATGTGCCCCATGATAACGGGGTCGGCCCGGTCGATGGAAGCCATGGACGATGCTCCGCGTGCGTGCCCCACGCGGAAAGCGTAGGCTGCCGCGGGGGTCGCCGGCGCGGCGGATGCCCCGCCTGCGGGCCGCGTCGCCGTTTCGTCTCCGGACACTCCTCCGCTCCATGGCCGAACCTCCCTTCGCTCCCCGGCCCGGCCCGTCGCCCGCGCAGACGCGGCCGCGTCTGCCGCCGCCCGGTCGTGACGCCTTCCAGGCGCGGGCCGTGTTCGTCGGCACGGGCATCGATCTGGCGGCCCTCGGGGCGAACGATCGCACCGGCGCCGCGCCGCTGGTCGTGGAACTCCTGGGCGCGCTCGACGGCGGCCTGGCGGTGCTCTTCCGCTACGGCGCGGTGGTCTTCTACCAGGCATCGCCGGCGGCGATTACCGAGTATCTGCGGCAGATCGCGCCGCACCTGCGGCAGCCGTTCGCGACCGCCGAGCAGGAGACGGAAGTGCTCGACATCCGCGTCGAGCCGGCCGGCCGGGAAGCCATCGAGGGCACCACCCTCGTGCTGGCCGAGGCCACGCTCGAGCGGCTGCAGATCGTCGCCGACATCCTCGCCAAGAGCGTCTCGCTGGCCCATCACGAGCGGAGCATCGAGCGGCAGTTCGAACGGATCGAGCCCTTCGCGGTGAACCTCGACCACTGGGGTCGCGGCGGCCGTGCCGCCCGCGAGCTCCTCCAGCACCTGGGCACGGCCCTGCTCGCCGAGCATCGCGTCGTGGCCGGGACCCAGGTGGACGATTCGCCGGAGCTGCTCTGGGACCACCCGGAAATGGAGCGACTGTGGGCCCGGCTGCGGGACGAGTTCGAGATCCGGGAGCGTTTCGCCGCGCTGCACGGCAAGCTGGCCCTCATCTCGCGGACGGCGGAAACGGCCCTCGGCTTGCTGCAGAACCGTCGGGCCCTGCGCGTGGAATGGGCGATCGTGGGGCTGATCGTGTTCGAGATCGTGATCACGCTCGTGCAGTGGTGGCTGGCGGGTTTCCAGGCCGGCGGGGTATAAGACTCGCCGGTCCACGTTCCCCGGGAAACTTGGCGATGCACAGGGCATTCTTTGCGGCGGCGGGAATCGCGGCGTGGGCGGTGGGCATCGCCGCGGCCCAACAGGTGGCGGTCGAGGAGTTCACCCTCCCCAACGGCATGCAGTTCCTGCTCGTGCCGCGGAGCGACCAGCCGAACGTGGTCAGTGCCGGCTGGGTGGCCAAGGTCGGCAGCGTCAACGAGCGGCCCGGGATCACCGGCATCAGCCACTTCTTCGAGCACATGATGTTCAAGGGCACCGACACGATCGGCACCCGCGACCCCGAAAAGGACGCCCGCTACCGCGCCGAGCAGAAGGCCCTGCGGGACGAGATCAACCGGCTCGTCTGGTCGCGACAGTACGACCGGTTCTTCAAGGGGGAGATCGCGGACCCCTGGAACCCGGCCAACGACACCCAGGAGATCCGCATCCTGCGGGCGAAGCTCGACGAGTTGATCAAGGCCCAGCAGGGCCGCGGTCAGGGCGGCCCGGCCGGCGGCACGATCGTCAAGGACGAGTTCGATCAGGTCTACACCAAGGCCGGTGGCAGCGGCATGAACGCCTTCACGACCTACGACCTCACCTGCTACTTCATCACCGTGCCCGCCAACAAGCTCGAGCTGTGGGCGTGGATGGAAAGCGACCGGCTGCACGACAGCGTGTTTCGCGAGTTCTACTCGGAGCGGGACGTCGTCCACGAGGAGCGGCGGCTGCGGACGGAGAGCACGCCCACGGGCCGCTTCGAGGAGCAATTCGACGCCCTGTTCTGGGCCTCCAGCGGCTACTCCTGGCCCGTGATCGGCTGGCCGAGCGACCTGAACAGCTACACCTTCGAGCAGGCCCAGGACTACTGGAACGTCTACTACCGCCCCGGCAACCTCGTGGGCGTCCTGGTGGGCGACTTCGACCCGAAGCAGGCCCGGGTCCTGATCGAGAAATACTTCGCGCGGCTCGATCCCGGCACGCGGAAGCCGCCGCCGGTGGTCACGCTGGAGGTCGAGCAGCTCGCCGAGCAGCGAATGAACGCCGTCGGCGACGTGCCGCCGGGGGTGGAGGTCCGCTACCACACGGTGCCCGCCGGCCACGCCGACAGCTACCCGCTCGACATGCTCGCCGAGATCCTCAACGAGCGGACCGGGCGGCTCTACGCCGGCCTCGTCGAGGGCCGCGGCATCGCCGCCACGGCGCAGTCCTACTCCGACACCCGCAAGTACGCCGGCCTGTTCGCCGTCGCGGCGCAGGCCCGCGGCGCGGCGACGCCCGAGAGCCTGGAGCAGGCCTGGTACGAGGAGTTGGCCCGGCTGCAGAAGGAGGGGGTGCCGGACCGCGAGCTGCGGAAGGTGAAGAATCGCGTGGCCGCCCAGAATTACCGCAAGCTGGAGAACAACATGTCGCTGCTCGTGCAGCTGGCCTTCGCCGAGGCCGTCCTCGACTGGCGCGAGATCAACGAGGGGCCGGCCAAGTACGAGGCGGTCACCGCCGCCGACGTGCAGCGGGTGGCGAACAAGTATTTCCAGGAGAGCAATCGCAGTGTGGCCACCTACCGTCGCAAAGCCAAGTGACCCCGTCTGCCGCGACGTCCCCCGGGACAATCCCATGAAACCTCGCTCGACCGTGTACGCCGCCGTCGCCCTGGCCGGCTGCTGCTTCCCTTCGCCGTCGGGCCTGTGGGCCGCCGATCCAGCCATCCCCGATCGCCCGGAGAGGATCGTCTTCGCGCCGCTCGCCTTCGAGCCGCCGGATCCGGCGACCCTGCGCCGCACGCTGCCCGACGGCACGGTCGTCTACATGGCGCCGTCCCGCGAACTGCCGCTGGTCACCGTCGCGATCACGTTCAAGGGGGGCGCGTCGCTCGAGCCGGCCGACGCGCCGGGACTGGCCGCCATGACGGCCCTGATGGTTCGCGAGGGGGGCACGGCGAAGGTCGGGGCCGCGGAGCTCGACGAGACGCTCGACTTTCTCGCCACCCAGGTGGCGGTGTCGGCCAACGAGACCTTCACCACGGCGACGATGAACTGCCTGAAGAGCAACCTCGACGAGAGCCTGCGGCTGTTCGTGGAGATGCTGCGGGCTCCAGCCTTCGACCAGGGGCGGCTGGAGACGGCCCAAGCCCGGCAGATCGAGGCCCTGAAGCAGCGGAACGACGATGCCGCCTCGATCCTCGGCCGGGAGTGGAAGCGGCTCGTGTATGGGCCGGGGCACTTCGAGGCCGCGGAGCCGACGGGCGCGACGGTCGCCGCCATTTCGCGGGACAAGCTCGCCGCGCTCCACAAGCGGATCTTCCACCCGGGCAACGCCATCGTGGCGGTGTCGGGCGATTTCGACGAGCAGGAGATGCTCGGCCGGCTGGCCAAGGCCTTCACCGGCTGGGAGCGGGGGGGCGTCGCGCCCGATCCGGCGCCGCCGACGGCGGTGCTCGAGCCCGGCTTGTACCACGTCCCCAAGAAGATCCCCCAGGGCAAGGTCGTGATCGGCGGCCGGTCGATCGTGCGGGACGACCCCGATGCGATCCCGTTGCTGCTGCTCAACGAGATCCTCGGCGCCGGCGGGTTCACGAGCCGGCTGATGCAGCAGGTTCGCAGCAACGAAGGGCTCGCCTACTCGGTGCGATCCGCCGTCACGCCGCGGGTCGCCTATCCCGGCGACTTCCGCGCAGGCTTCGAGAGCAAGAACGCGACGGTGGCTCTGGCCGCGAAGATCGTGCGGGACGAGATCCGGCGGATCCGGGAGGAGAAGGTGTCGGCCGAGGAATTGGAGACCGCCAAGCGGGCATTGGTGGAGACCTTTCCGCGGCAGTTCGAGAGCAAGCCGGCGATGCTGCGACTGTTCGTCAACGACGAATGGACGAACCGCCCCAAGGACTTCTGGAGAACGTACCGCCGCCGGGTCGAGGCCGTGACGGCCGACGACCTGCTGCGGGTTGCCAAGGAGCATCTCGATCCCGAGAAGATGGCGATCCTGGTGGTCGGAGACTGGGAGGAGATCGCGCCGGGCGACCTCACCAAGCGGGCGAGCATGAACGATTTCTTCGGCGGCAGGGTGAAGCACCTGTCGCTCCGCGACCCGCTCACGCTCGAGCCCCTCCCGGATGGCGCGGCGAAGTAGGGTCGCGCGGTCCGTATTCCCTCGGCTCGCGCCTCGGGCTTTCCGGAATCAGGGCATGACGGGTCACGGCAGCACGACGCTCACCACCAGCCGGGCATGACGCGAGAAGCGCGGTGCCGCACCCGCCCGCGGGCAGCCGAACCCGCCGCCGGCAGGACCTGCGCCGGGCGGGAAACAGGGTATCGGCCGTAAAATCCGCGCGAAACTTCTGCCGCCGGCGGCCGTTGAAGGAACGCCGACCGATGCGGTCGTCGCGTCGCACGATCGACGGTCCGAGACCGCCGCCATAGCAGCAAGGGAAGATCGGAACATGAGACGCACCTCCTGGCTCGACCGACTGCTCGCGACCGCCACGGCCGTCGCCCTGGCGACGGTGGTGGCCGCTCAACCGCCCGAGGGCGGGCCGCCCGAACCCGGCCCCGGCGTGCCGCCGCCGGACCCGTTGCGGGCGACGCTCGACGCCGACGGCGACCGTGAACTGAGCGCCGAGGAGATCAAGAACGCGACCGCGGCGCTGGCTAAACTCGACCGCGACGGTGATGGCAGGATCGACCACGAGGAGTTCCGGCCGCCGCGGCCTTCAGGACCTCCGGGCGGGTTTCCCCAGGGATTCCCACCCCGTGGCGATCGGGCGGAAGGCCGCCAGCCCCGCGCCGACCGGCGGCCGTTCGGAGACGGCGAGCGGCCCGAGGGGGGGGTGGGTCGCGCGTCTCCCGAGCGGTTCGTCGGTCGGGCGCTGGAGTTCGACGCCGATGGTGACGGCAAGCTCGACCGCGCCGAATTGGAGAAGTTCGCCGCCGGCATGCAGCGGATGCGGGGGGGACGCGGCGGGCCGCCCGCGGACGGCGCAGGTCGGCCGGAGCGGCCGCGGCCTCCGCAGTGAATCAGGGTATGCTCGGCGGGACATGAACCACCCTGCCGAGCCCCTGCCCGCCCGTCCCGCCGAGGATCACGCGCTCGCCGTCGCCCGCACGCTGCCGGGCGACCGAATCGTGTGCACGACGGTGGGCCGCGGGCAGGCGGCCCACGCACTGGCCTGCGAGCGGCCCGCCGCGGCGGTCGTCGCCTGGTTCCTCGACCTGCATCCCTGCGAGGCGGCCCGTTCGGCCTGGTCGCCGGCCCCGACGAACCTCGTGGCCGCCTGTCTCCCCGACATGCCGCCCGGCCCGTTCGACCTCGCCGTCGTGCCGTTGGCGAAGGACGGCGAGGCGGAACTCTCCCGCGATATTCTCCAGGCGGCGCTCGTCAATCTCGCGATCGGCGGCCACCTCGTGGCGGCGATCGACAATCCCCGCGACAATTGGTTGCGGGAGCATCTCGCCGACACGGGCGAGACGGTGCGGGTGCGGCCCGTCGAGGGCGCCGAACGCAAGGGCAAGGCGGGCACGATCGCCTACGTGGTGCGGAAGACCCGCGAGCCGGCGAAGGTCCGCGACTTCTCCTGCGAGGTGGTGTTTCGCGACCGCGACCGGCTGCTCACGGCGTTCACGCGGCCGGGTGTATTTGCCCATCGCCGCATCGACCCCGGCGCCCGGCACCTGCTCAATGCGGTGGACGTCGCGCCGCAGATCCGCGTGCTCGACATCGGCTGCGGCTCGGGCTGCGTGGCCCTGGGCATCGCGGCCCGCGAGCCGACGATCCGGGTGCACGCCTTCGATTCATCTGCCCGCGCGGTGGACTGCACCCGTCGCGGCGCCGAGCAGAACGGCCTTGCAAACCTCACGGTGGCCCTCGAGGCGACGGGCCGTGTTCCGGAGCCGGGCAGCTGGGATCTCGCGCTGGCGAACCCGCCCTACTACTCCGATTTCAGACTCGCCGAGATCTTCGTCGAGGCGGCCCGGATGGCCCTCGCGCCGGGCGGAACGCTCCTGGTGGTGACGAAGCAGCCCACCTGGTACGTCGAGAACCTCCCGCGGATGTGGACCAACGTCGCCCGCGAGGAGGTCAAAGGCTACCACCTCATCGAGGCCCAGCGGGCCACCTGACGGGCCGCCTGGAGGGCGGCATGTCGAGAGCCGGCGGCGGCCGGCCAAGCGAAGTGAGCCACGATGGCGAGGCTTCGCGTGAAGCGGCCAAGAGGCGCAAAGGCCGAGCTGATCGGCCGCCTGGAGTTCGTCACTCGAGCGCGTCGGCCAGTTCGACGATCACCCGCTCGAGGCCGGCGGCCACGCGGGCGAGCCGCTCGTAGTCGAGCTTGTCGGGCGTGTCCTCGGCCGCGTGGTAGTGCGGATAGCGGAAGGGCGCGGTGTCGGTGACCATCACGGCCGGGTAGCCTGCCTGCCAGAACGACCAGTGGTCGGACCAGCCCACGCCCTCGATGACGTCCGGCAGGCAGCAGCCATGGGCCGGAAACTTCGTCCCGCCCCGGAACGATCCCACGATCCGCCGGGTCAGCGCGGCCGACTTCGTGTCGGCCACGAACGCCACGAAGTCCCCCGTTTCGGGGTAGATCAGCCGCAACGGCGGGCAGGAATCGAACTTCTGGCTCCCTTTCTCGTCGCTGTAGTAGCCGATCGTCTCCAGGCTGATCATCCCCACCACGTTCTCCTTCCGCTCGCGACACCGCCGGGCGTACCGTAGCGAACCCATGTCGTCCGTCTGAAACCAGGGCGGCTCCTCGTTGACGAAGAAGGCGAATCGCACCGTCCGCGCCGGCTTCCGCGTCGCGAAGGCCCGGGCCAGGGCGAGCGTCGCCGCCGCCCCGCTGGCGTTGTCGTTGGCCCCGGGCGTGCCGACCGCGGTGTCGTAGTGGCCGCCGACGATCAGGATCTCGTCACGGCGGGCGGCGCCCGGCACCTCGGCCACGAGATTGGCCACCGTCCGCCCCCGAACCTCGTAGGCCTGCCGCTCCGGCTCGAGGCCGGCGGCCCTCAGGGACCGAGCCACGAACATCTCGGCGGCCAGCAGGTTTTGCATCCGTAAGGCGGAGGCATTCCGCTCGCCGATCTCGCCGGCCAGCCGCCGCACGTCGGCCTCGAGCGCCTGGGCGAGCGCACGCTCCGCGTCCGTGAGCGGCGGAAGCGGGCCGCGGTGCGGCTCTCCCGGCATGGCGAGCACCGCCAGCGGCGGCGGCTCCGCCGCCGCGTTGCCGACGGCGGCGAGGCAAAATGCCATGACGCAGACCTCGGCAAGACGCCTCGGCGATGCGCCCTTCGCGGCCTGCGCCCACCCACGCGACGAGATCCCGAGGGGATGCCCATGTCCTGAGAGCCGGCGTAGCTGACCAGCGCAGGCCAGGATGGGCGGAGCGCAGGCAGCTCCGAGTGAGCGAAGGTCAGGATGACCGCAGCGAACGTCCGGCGACGGGGCATGGGCATCCCCGGCGCGACCGGGCAGCGAATACCCTGCGATCCATCTGCGCCGCGTCATCGATTCACGTGCACCACCTTCGCCGGCGGGAAGCCGTTGAAGTGCGTGGAGCTCGCCGCGGAGTAGGCGCCGATGTTCTCGCTGTAGAGATACTCGCCGATCTCCAGGTCGGGCAGCTGCTCCGACAGGCTGATCGTGTCGAGGGCGTCGCAGGTCGGGCCGAAGACGGCGCACAACTGCGGCGTGCCCCTCCTGAAGCTCTTCAGGTGGTAGGTGCAGTGGTCGAAGATCACGCCCGAGTAGGTGTGGTAGACCCCGTCGTCCACGTAGTAGCCCAGCTTCTCGTTGCGGAACGCCTTGCCGATGATCTTGCAGACGGCCGAGCCCGCCGAGGCGACGAGGAACCGTCCCGGCTCGGCGAGGATCTCGATGTCCTCGGGAAACAGCCGATCGATCTCGTGGTTGATCTTCTTCGCCAGGGCCGAGAACTTCGGCACGGTGGCATCGTAGGCCGCCGGAAAGCCACCGCCGATGTCGAGCAGCTTGAGGTTGAAACCCCGTGACTTCGCCTCGGCGAACACGCCGGCGCAGAGGTGCAGCGCCTGAATGTAGTTCTGCGGGTTCGTGCACTGGCTGCCGACGTGGAACGACAGCCCTTCGACCACGAGATCGTGGTCGTGGGCGTATTGGATGAGGTCCACCGCCTCGCCCGGCAGGGCGCCGAACTTGCTCGACAGCTCCACTATCGACCCCGTGTTCGGCACCCGCAGCCGCAGGGCCAGGCCCGCGTGCGGGGCGTGCCTGGCGATCTTCTTCACCTCCTCCTGGTTGTCGTAGGTGACCAGGGGCTTGTAGCGGTCGAGCTCCTCGAGCGTCTCGATCGGCTTGATCGGATTGGCGTAGATGATCTTGTCCCAGATGAAGTCCTGCCGTTCCTTCGCCGGCAGCTTGGCGATGAACCGGTAGACCGTGCGGAACTCCTGGATGCTCGCCACGTCGAAGCTGCCGCCGAGCCTGTAGAAGGTCTCCACGATCGCCGGGTCGCTGTTGACCTTCACCGCGTAGTAGACCTGCACCCGGGGGAAGTGCTTGCGAAACAGCGCGTAGTTCTTCCGCAGCTCGGCGTGGTCGACGACGAACAGCGGCGTGCCGTGCTGCTTGGCGAGGTCGAGCAGGATTTTTTGATTCATGGTTCCAATCCCTTTCCCCCGGAGGGACAGGACGAGGCTCTGGTTCAGTCGCCGTCCGTCAACAAAAAGTTCTTGAACTGCCACGGGTCGTGCGGGTCGATCGCGGGGCGGTTGTAGCCGTGGAAGGCGTTGGAATAGTGCTTCAGCGGCGTCCAGTCGCTCGGCACGGAGACGAACCTGCCGAGGTAGGGCTTCGCGATCGAGAGCACGTAGTCGTGCGGCAGGTCGTCCGGCAGTTTCACGCCCTGGTCGGGGTTCTCGATCATCCACATCGTGGCGGCGACCACGGAGCAGGCCACCTGCATGGTCGTGGCGTTCTGGCCCGGCACGAGCCGCCGCGACTCCTCGATCGAGAGATCGGTGCCGCACCACCAGCTCGTCAGCGGGTGGCCCATGACCAACGCGCCCAGGATGTCGGCGCCGCTGGTGATCTCGTCGGTCATGATGCGGATCTTCGGCTGCAGCCGGTAGTCGTTGCCGCGGAGTTCCCACAGGCTGGCGATCGCGGCGTCGCACGGGCAGTAGGCGTAGTGCACGGTCGGCCGGTAGACGGTCTTGCCGGCGGCATCCCGCACGGACAGCTTCTCGGTGATGCTGAAGGCCTCGCCATGACGGACCACCATCCCCACGATCGTGTGGTTCGGCGGGACCCAGCTCACCACCTGCGTGTTGATCCCCATGCGGGCCAGGCAGATCTGGCTCTTCGGGCCGGCGGCGTGCTCGTAGGCGAAGGGGGGCAGTTCTTTCTCGTGCGTGCCCCAGCCCATCTCGGCCGTGGTCGTGCCCTCCTCGCGGAAGCCCTCCACACTCCAGGTGTTGACGAACTCGTCAACCTCCTTGGGCCGGTCGGAGATTTGCGTGTCCCGCTCGCTGCAGTGGATCACCTTCACGCCCAGTTCGTGCGCGAGATGGTTGAAGGCCTGGCTCTTGGCGTGCTGGGCGATCCGCTCGGCCTGGGCGCCGGCGAACTTCTTCTCCTCCAGGCAGGCCGTGGCGATGTCGAGCAGGGCGTGCTTGGTGAAGTGGCTGATGAGGCCGGGATTGGCGCCGTGCTCGAGCACCGCCGTCGGCCCCGGCGTCTTCCAGCCGGCGATCATCCGCCGCAGGTTCATGTGCCGCCAGTAGAGCGTGAGGTGCGTGGGATGGGCACCCTTCGAGTGCTCGTAGGGATCCCAGAGCTCGACCGACGTGTTGAGGTAGTTCACGCCGTGGTCGTGGCACCACTGCACGATCTCGCAGCAGTCGATGTTCCAGGCCAGGTCGATGAGGATGTCGCCGGCCGACAGGTGCTTTCCCAGGATCTCCGCCAGGTTGTCCGGCTCGACCTTGCCGCGGACGAAGTTCACTCCCCGATCCATCCACGGCCGCAGCGCCGCCTCGTCGGGCTGGAACTCGAGGATCGTGATGTCCTTGGGGGAAACCTTCACGTGGTCGAGGAGGATCGGCAGCGTGCAGCGGGCCACGGCGCCGAAGCCGACGAACAGGATGCGCTTGTGGAAGTGGAGCATTTCGTTTCCAGGGGGCGGGGAACCGGCCGCAGTGGCCTGATGTTTACGCGATGTGGGAGGAATTGTTCAACCGCCAACCGGCCACCGTTATGCTGGTTTTCCGGGGGCAGCCCCGACCAGGCACCAACGCCACCTCGGCTCCGCCATGCGGCCGGTACGATGCATCCCTTCACGACAGCCCTGTGGCTCGCCGGCGCCGGGGCGGTCGGCACGCTGCTGCGGGCCGGGCTGACGACGCTCGCGGTCCGCCTGCTCGGGCCCGGCTTTCCGTGGGGCACGCTGGCCGTGAACCTGGTCGGCTCGTTCGCCTTCGGCCTGATCTTCGCCGTGGCCCGCGCCCGCGGCGGGCTGTCCACCGAGGTCGAGACGATCCTCCTCGTCGGCCTGCTCGGCGGCTTCACGACCTACTCGAGCTTCGCCTTCCAGGTGGCCGAGATGCTCCAGCACGGCCGCCCGCTGGCCGCCGCGACCTACGTGCTAGCCACGAACCTGGCGGGGATCGCCGCCGTCTGGGCCGGGCTGCGGGCGGGGGCCGCCTGACTCACGGGGGCGGCATTTCCCACACGGCCCGGAAGACGAGTCCGTCGTCGGTCATCCGCATCGTGTCGGCGCTGGCCCCGAACACGCCTTCCATGTCGGCGGCCGTCGGCATCACTTCCTTGATGCCGGCGAACAGTTCCCGGTATTCCTCGGGAACGTCGTCCGGTTCCATGGCGGCGGCGATATCCCGGAGATTGCCCAGCATGCCGCCAGTCTTGGTGGCGTCGCCCACGCTGAACATCCGTGCCGGATCCAGCGGCAGCAGTGCGGCCGCCCGCCGCATCAGGTCACCCTCCCGGAGCGACGCCGCACCCGCCGGCGGATTGCGGATCCCGGCGATCGTCTTCTCGAGCGACTCGTCGCCGATGCCGACCACCAGGTGGTTCATGCCCAGGAAGATCGCCGGGCCATTCGGGATGCGGATCCCGCGGAAGCTCTGTTCCTCGGCCAGGGTGCCGCCCACCAGCGGTGCCAGCCGCTGCTGGAGAATCTTCAGGAACGGCGCCTCGTCGGCGACCTGCCAGACGATCGCACCCCGATTGGAATCGTTCAGTTGCTGGCCGACGTTACCGCCCGCCCGCCCCGCGGCCACGGCGTCGGCAATCCTCGACGGATAGGCGATCATCCAGTGCCGGCTGCCGAGGGAGGAGAGCAGTTTCGAAAGTTCGATGCCGAGCCAGCCCTGGGTCTGCATCTCGGCGACCGTGAACATGTTGCCCGCCTCCTCTCCCCCGGCCGCGACCATCACCTCGCGGACGGTCTGGTACGCCTTGCCGAGGTCGAGAGAAAACTGCGTCAGGTCGGTCGCCTCGGCGGTGACGAACGACGGTGCTTCACAGGGATCGCACTCCTGGTCGAGGATCTGCATCAGCCCGCGCCGTGGCCCCGGCATGGAGACGAAGATGCCATGGTGGTAGCGACCGCCGTCGAGCGACTGCCGCCACACCAGCGGCCCGATGCCGTCCACGCCGATGCTCGCCAGCCGCCGTCGGCCCTCCTCGGCCTCCGGGCCCTGGCCGCCGAATGCCGTGACGAAGACCCGGGGATCCACCATGAAGTCGATGGCCGTCAGGCCCTCGGGCAGCGCCTGCCGCACACCCGGCGTCGCGAAGATGCCGGCCACAGGGGCCGCCCCGGCCGCCGCATGGGCCGCCAGAAATCGCTCGAACACCCCCTTGGCCTCCTCGACACCGCTTTCGGCGTCCCAGTCGCGGTCCCCGGCGGCCGCCCGACCGTTGGCCGCCAGCACGGCGTCCGGTGGCATGGTCTGCCCGACCAGCAGCCGCCCGTCGATGCGGGTCAGGAACGTGTGGCTCATGCCCGTCTGGACGAGGCCCGCCTTCTCGATCCGCTTGCGGATCTGCTCGATCTGGGCGTCGACGTCATCCTCGCCCGGACGAATCTCGCCGTCGCCAGCCAGGGCGGCGGGGTCGATTCCCATGACCGGCTCCTGCACCCACATCACGTCGTGACCGGCCATCTCCAGATCGACCCGCTTCGGAGCC
>JBIPLS010000002.1:0-42790 GCA_044368305.1 Pirellulales bacterium | reverse complement strand
GCTCGGGACGAGCTTGCGGAAGCGGATCCCGCGCCGGCCGAGGAGGTCGAGCACCTGCCGGAAGTGGTCCAGTTCCTCGTTCACGATCTCGGTCATCGCCCGGGCGAGATCGACGTGGTCCACGTAGGAGAAGAGCAGGTTCATCGCCACCCCGGCCGCCTTCTTCTCGCAGTGGGCGTGGTCCACGAGGATCTCGTCGAGCCCGGCATCGACCTGGGCGAGCCAGCGGGCGGACGTCGGTGCTTGCAGGCTGAGCATGGGGGGCGAGGCGCGGGACGAAAAGAGGGTTTGCTGTCAGCCTGGGAAGAGTGGCATCATACCGTGCAGGTCGGGGTTGCCCCTGCCACGTGGCCGGACGTTCGCCGTGGCCATCCCGGCCTCCGCTCACTGCATGCTAGCCGGCGCTTCTCCATGCTTGGCTTCGCTGGCCAGCAAGCCCGGCTCTCATGGCAGGAGCAACCCCTCGCGCACCATTCGGGCAGTGCAGGCACACCGTCCGGTCGGACCGCCATGCCACCCACGCAATTCTCGAAAGGACCTCATGATCGCATTCGACCGTCCGACCCGTGACACGGAGCGGAACGTCCGCGGCGGGCCGCTCCTGGCCTGCTCGCGGGAACCGCTCACCGGCTTCTTCCGCGACGGCTGCTGCCGCACCGGCCCCGACGATGGCGGCGTGCACACCGTGTGCGCCGTGATGACGAAGGACTTCCTGGAGTTCACCGTGCAGGCGGGCAACGACCTCGTCACGCCGCAGCCGCAGTGGGGCTTTCCCGGGCTCGTGCCCGGCGACCGCTGGTGCCTGTGCGCGAGCCGCTGGCTGGAGGCCGCCAAGGCGGGCCGGGCGCCGCCGGTGGTGCTCGAGGCGACGCACGAGAAGACGCTCGAGATCGTGCCGCTCGACCTGCTCGAGCGGCACGCCGTGACGCTGGCATGAGCCTCGTGGTGACGGTGGCGATCGGCCTGGTGGCCCTGGTCTACGCCGCGGTGGGGCATGCCGGGGCCACCGGCTACACGGCCGTGATGGCGCTCGCCGGCTTGCCGCCGGCGACGATCCGCCCGACGGCGCTCGTGCTCAACGTGATCGTGGCGGCGATCGCCTCGATCCAGTTCGCGCGGGCCGGACACTTTCGCCGCGGGCTGTTCCTGCCGCTCGCCGCGGCGAGCGTGCCCTGTGCGGCCCTCGGCGGTGCGACGACGCTCTCCACGGGCGCGTTCGAGGCGCTCTTGGGCGGGGTGCTGCTGGCGTCAGCCGGGCGAATTGTGGTCGACGCCCGCGGCCAGTCCGGCGGTGACGCGGCCGCGGGTGATGCGTCCGCATCGCGGTCCCTGCCGGCGCTCGCCCTGACGGCGCTCGGCGGCGGCATCGGCCTGCTCTCGGGGCTGACGGGCGTGGGGGGCGGCGTGTTCCTCACGCCGGTGCTCGTGGCCCTCCGCGCGGCGCCGGTGAAACAGGTGGCCGGCGTCACGGCGCCCTTCATTCTCGTCAACTCGCTCGCCGGACTCGCCGGCGGGCTCGTCGCCGGAGGCACCCTGCCACCGGTGAGCCTGCCCGTGGTGGTGGCGGCGGCGGCCGGCGGCCTCGTCGGATCGCAGTGGGGCGCGTTTCGACTGCCGGTGTCCACACTCAAGCTGCTGATGGCCGTCGTGCTCGCGGTGGCGAGCGCCAAGCTGCTCGGCCAGGCGCTCGGCGGGCCGTGACGGGGGCACGACGCCGCGCCCCTGCTTCAGTGGGCCGCGGATTTCGAGAACAGGTTCAAGACGGCGACGCCCGCCACGATCAGGCCCATGCCGAGGATCGCCGCCGCGTCGAGCTTCTGGCCCATCCACAGCCAGCCGATCGCGGCCACGAGCGTCACCCCCGCGCCCGACCAGATCGCGTAGGCCACGCCCACGGGGACCGTGTCGAGCGTGCGGGAGAGGAAGAAGAAGGCCAGGCCGTAGCCCGCGACGACGGCCAGGCTGGGCAGCGGCTTCGTGAAGCCCGCGGACGCCTTCAGAAAACTCGTGCCCACGACCTCGGCCACGATCGCGATCGCGAGATAGACCCACTGCATGCCCATCCGCCGTCTCCATGCCGAGGTCGGAGCCACCCGCCCGGGAAGGCGATGAAGACAGTGTAAACGGGTGGCCCACGGTCCGCCGTCCCCGCGGCCGCTTCCGGGAGGGTGCGGCCCGCTCAGAGGCTCGGCTTCGCCGGCGTGACCGGCGGCAGGAAGCTCGCGGCGCCCCGCGGCTTCACCCGGCGGACGAAGACCTTGTCGCCACAGCAGGCGACCAGATGGTCGAAGTCCGGCCCGCCGAAGCAGAGGTCGGCGCAGCGGCCGTGGGGCACGGGGATGATGCAGGTCACGCGACCGATCTGATCACAGACCTGGATCCCCATCCGCGTCGCCACCCACAACCGGCCGTCGCGGTCCACCTGCATCCCGTCGATCCCGGCATCGTCGGCCGTGTCAGGCACGTGGAGGTGGAAAAACCGCTGCTTGTTCGCGAGCGTGCCGTCGGGCCGGATCGTGAAACTCCACACCCAGTGGCTGCTGGCGTCGGCGACGTAGAGCAGGGTTTGGTCGGGTGAGAGACAGAGGCCGTCGGCGACCCCCGCGACCTCGGCCACGACGGCGTCGGTTCCGGCGGGTTCGATCAGGTGGATCCGGCTCGGTGTCTGCTCGTCGCGGCCCGGCTCGGTGGCGTAGATCCGGGCGTCCGCCGTGACCGTGACGTCGTTGGCCCTCCAGCCGCGAACGAGCGCGGTCGTCTTGCCGTCGGCGTCGCGGGCGACGAGCGCGGCGTCGGCGGCACCCGTGGCCACGAGCCGGCCGTCGGCCGCGAAGGCCTGGGCGTCGGCCCCGTGGGAATCCTCCTGCCAGACCTCCGCCTTCCAGTCGGGCGTCACGCGGTAGGACTTGCCGGCGGCCACGTCGTCGAAGAACACCTCGCCCCGGGCGTTCACCGCGGCGCCCGCGGCGGACCGGAAGCCCGCGCCGACGAGCCGCCAGCCCTCGTCCGGGATGATGATCGCCCGCAGCTGCGGGCTGCCCTGCCCCGTGCCGACCGGCCGCGGCCATTCGCTCCACAGCCATTCCATGGCCGCGGGAAACACCTCCGTGGCATGCGCGGCGTTGTGGCGGCCCGCGCCCCAGGCGTGCCGCACCTCGTAGCCCGCGAAGGACAGGCTGCGTTCGAGGGCCTGGTTGGCCATCCACCAGTCGCCGGCGAAGTTGTCGAGGTCGGCGGAGCCGTCCTGGAGGAAGACGCGGATCGGCTTGGGTTCGACCTTGCGGACGAGCGTGGCATAGTCGTCGCCGCCCCGCAGGCCGACGTAGGTGCCGATCCCGCTGAACACACGGGTGAAGGCGTCGGGCCGCTCCCATGCGGCGGTGAAGGCGGCGATCGCGCCACTGGAGGTGCCGCCGATCGAGCGGTCGTTGCCGTGCTTCGAGAGCACGATCTTCCGGCCGTCGGACGTGGTCTTCGTCTCCACCGCGGGGAGCAGCTCTTCGAGGAGAAACCGGGCGTAGTCGGGGCCGAGGCCGTCGTACTCGAGGCTGCGGTTGTAGCGGTCGAGGGCTCCTGGCCGCGTGGCCGGCACGCGGCCGGGCTTGACGAACACGCCGACAGTGACCGGCATCCGCCGTTCGTGGATCAGCCGGTCGAAGACCCGCGGCGCGTCGAACTGGACGCCGTCTTGGTTGACGTGGACGCAGGCCGGTGTGCGGCCGTCGTGCTGGGCCGGCACATAGACCCGCACCTCGCGGACGGTGCCCGGGAAGATCCGGCTGTCGGCGAACTGGAAGGCGAGCAGCTCGCCCCGGGGCGGCTCCGGGACGGCGGCCGCGGCCCGCGGCTCGGGCTTCTCGATCCGGTACAGGGCGGTGTCGGTGCGCAGGAAAACCGCCCGGCCGACAGCCGCCGGCGTGGCGAAGATCGCGCCGTCGAGCTCGTTCGTGGCCAGTAGTTCTGCCTTGCGGCCCGGCCGCAGGACGTAGGTCTTTCCCTCCCGGCTACCGACGTAGATCCGCCCGTCGGCGTGGAACGGAGACGACGAGAAATTGCCCGGCAGCCGCTCGGCCCACAGGGGCTTGCCGGTGCGGGCTTCGAGGCAGCTGGCGATCCCCTTCTCGCTCACCATGTAGAGCTCGTCACCCACGACCAAGGGCGACGGCATCGTGGGCACGCCCCTCGTCTCCCGCCACACGATCTCCGGCGCGGCCGCGCCGTCGCCGAGCCGCAGCGCGAGCAGCTCCGGCTGATTGAAGCTCGTGCTCATGAACATCAGCCCGTGGGCGAACACGGGCCGCGGGACGATCGAGAACCCGAGCCTGCCGTACGACAGTTTCCACAGCTCCCGGCCGGTCGCCGGGTCGTAGCCGTAGATCCAGTCGGCGGCCGGTGAGACGACCACGTCGCGGCCGCCGAGCGGGAGCAGCAGCGGCGTGCCGTAGGCTTTCTTGTGCTGGGGATCGTCGTGGAGCGCGCCGCTGCGGGGCGTCTGCCAGGCGATCGTGCCGGTCGCGGCGTCGAACGCGGCGATCGACTGCGTGTCGCTGCCGTCGGCGTGGACGATGAGCCGATCCTTCCAGAGCACGGGCGTGCTGCCGGGGCCGTTCTCATGGTTCAGCCGCAGGCCGCGGCTCGTCCACACGACCCGCGCCGTCTCGGTGTCGAGGCAGGCCGTGCCGAAGTCGCCCCAGTGGCAATAGAGCCGGTTGCCGGCGAGCACCGGCGACGGCGAGGCGAACGAGTTGAGGGCATGGATCGGCTGCGGCTCGGGAACCGTGACGAGCTCGACGTCGTGGACGAGCCGCCCCGACTCGGCGTCCACGCCGAGGGCCCGCAGACTCACGGGCCCCGAGACGGTCAGCGGCTGATCGCCCGTGTTGCCCACCAGCCGCCGCCGCCGTTCCTCCTCGCTGACCGGCTGCTCGATGGCCGTGGTCATCCACACCAGCCCGCCGCCGATCACCGGCGACGACCAGCCGCGTCCCGGAAGAGGCGTCTTCCAGCGGACGTGCTCCCGCTCGCTCCAGGTGACGGGCAGGTCGTGGGCCTCGGGGGCGTGCCCCTGGCCCTCGGGACCGCGCCACTGCGGCCAGGGATCGGCGGCTCCGGCGAGGCGGGCCACGACGATTGCACCGGCCACGATCGCCAGGCCGAGACGGGGTTGAAGAACGAAGCGGCCGACTGCCATGAGCGGGTCCTCGTGACGGGCGAGGGCCGTGAGGATACCAGACCCCCACGGGGCGGCGGTCCGCGCCCACGCCGGCCGGCCGGCTGCGACGACGGTGCGGATCGCACGGCCGGGAGAACCGGATCGCGACGCCGAGGGAAGCCGGTCGCCGGCGCACGCCGCGATTCATGGCCTACGGTTCCGACGCGTGACGTCCCCGGGAGATGGTGTCGTGCTCCTCTTCGATCGGCTCGCGGCGGTGCTCGTGACGGCCTGGTTCGTGGCCGGCCTGTGGCTGGTCATGCATGCCGTCCGCGGACCGCGACCGGCGGCGTCCGCCCGCGACGGCGAGCGGGATCGAGCAGGATTTTTCCGCTGAAAACGGCCCACAGCCCGTCTTGGGGCCGGCCGCGCGTTCTGCTAGCCTCCCGCCTCCCCGGGAGACCATGCCATGCCGTCGCGCGCCAGTTTCGTCGTGGTCGCCTGGGCGCTGTCCGTCGCAGCGGCGCTCGGGTCGCCGGCCGACCCGGCTGACCGCAGCGGCGAACTGCGGGTCGAGAGCGAACTGTTCGCCGACGGCGGAACCGCGCCGGTGGCCCGCAGCCTCACGCTCTTCAAGGATGGCATCGCCTGGGACTTCCTCGAGCTGGCCGCGCCGGCGACGGACGACGCCGTGCCGGGCATGCGGCTGGCGGAGATCGTGCTGCATGACCCGGCCCGCGAGCGGGTGGTCGTCATCGACCCGCACCGCGACGTGAAGACCCAGGTGGAGACGATTCGCCTGGAGCGGCTGAGCGTGTCGCTGGCCAAGTGGGCGCGGGGTGCCGACGATCGGCTCGTCCGCTGGGCAGGCGGCCCCGATTTCGGCGACGGCATCACGGAGAAGGAAAACTCCCTGGAACTCGTCGGGCCCCGGGTGCGATATGCCGTGGCCTACGGCGCGGCGCCCTCCTCCGAGGCGGCCGCCAGCTATCGGCAGTTCGCCGACACCGCGATCCTTCTCAAGGCGTTGCTCCATCCGGGCGGCATCCCACCGTTCCCACGGCTGGCCCTCAACCGGAGGATCGAGGCCGCCGGGGCGATCCCCGCCGAGGTGTCGCTGGAGGTCGATCCGAAACTGGTGCTCGTCGCCGGCCGGCACAGCCGGCTGAAGTGCGTGCACAAGTCGCACCCCCGGCTCCTGGCCGGCGACCTGTCGCGGATCGAGGAGGGCGAGGCGCACATGGCCTCGGCCACCGCCGTGGACGTCGCCGCCTTCGTCGGTGACGACGCGGCCGAGGCGGGGCCGCGACGCTGAACCAGCGGCCCGCCGCGCGACCGGCATAACGCGCGCCTCCGGCGCCGCTCGGGGAGACGGCAAGAAAGTCTTCCCCACCGGACGATGTTTCCCCTGGCTCACATCTTTCCCAATCCGTCGTCTCGCGACGCAGAGGCCGCTCGAGGAGGCGGCGACGGACGGGAGGGCGGCCGCTCGGGGGCGGCCGGGGCCGGCGATGACCGCTCGCGACGAAGCCCGCGGCGGTCACGTGGAAGGACGGACCGCATCCCCGGCATTCATCCCACATCTATCATTCAGCAGCAACGGAGGCTTTCGATGCTCGTGCTTTCCCGGAAACAGAACGAACGGATTCGGGTCGGCGATTCCGTGGTCGTGACCGTGGTGCGTGTCAGCGGCGACAAGGTGCGGATCGGGATCGAGGCGCCGGCCGACGTGCGGGTGCTGCGGGACGAACTCGAGGACGAGACCCTGGGGACGGTGACGCTCGAACCGTCCGCCGACCTGCCGATCCCGCGGCTGTTCGGGTTCGTGGGCTGATGCGTGAACACGTCCCCCCATCCCGTCGGCGGGCAAGCGTCCGCCTGTCCGTCGCCGCCCGTCGCCAAGCGGCGGCGGCTCGCGGTCTGCGTCGCGGCGTGCCTGGCCGTCGGCTGCGGACTGTTCGCCTGGGCGGCGAAGCGGGAGCCGGCCTTCTACAGGGACCGTGCGTCGCCGGGCGGGGGCGGCGACGCGGCGCCGGCCGATCCCGCCGTCCTCGGCCGACGGCTGGTGTCGAAACTGGCGGCGCTGCGTGCCGACTTCCTCCGGCCGGGACCCTGGGAGACCGTGGTCACAGAGGAGGAGATCAATGCCTGGCTGGAAACCGACCTGCCTCGCAACCACGCCACGCTGCTGCCCGCCGGGCTGTCGGCGCCGCGGGTCGCCCTGGGGCCGCGGCGGCTTCAGGCCGGCGCCCTCGTGGGCAGCGTCGTGGTCTCCGTGGACGCCGACGTGGTGCTGCGGGACGTGAACCAGATCGGCATCACGATCACCGCCGCGCGGCTGGGGAGCCTGCCGCTGCCCCGCGGGCCGGCC
Organism: Pirellulales bacterium; assembly: GCA_044368305.1. Classification (GTDB taxonomy): domain Bacteria; phylum Planctomycetota; class Planctomycetia; order Pirellulales; family UBA1268; genus QWPN01. The sequence goes on along the minus strand of JBIPLS010000002.1, from coordinate 35,267 downwards.
CTCCAAGAAGTCGCCCGCCGCATCGGAGCCCTGGGCCTGCCGACCGATCTGCGGCGGGCGGATGGCGGGGCCGTGCTGGTGGTCTCGATGCCTGCGACGTACGATCCCGCGGCGACGAGCCATCGGTTGGAGGCACTCGCCCTGCGGAACGGCGAGTTGGTCGTGGCCGGTGTGACGCGGGCGGCGGACCCGCGGCCCACCGGCCAGGTGGAGCGGTGACCGCGGTCCGAGGAGCGACGACATGGCACGGCTGAGATTCCTGGGTGCGGCGGGCGTGGTCTCGGGCTCCCGTCACCTGGTGGAGACCGACGGCCGCAGGGTGCTCGTGGACTGCGGCTTGTTCCAGGGGGAGAAGGAGCTTCGCGAGCGGAACTGGGAGCGGTTCCCGGTGCCGCCGGACTCGATCGACGCCGTCGTCCTCACCCACGGCCACATCGACCACTCCGGCTGGCTGCCCCGGCTGGCCCGGGACGGGTTTCACGGCCGGATCTGGGCCACGCCCGCCACGGTGGACCTGCTCGGCATCCTGCTCTACGACTCGGCGAAGTGCCAGGCGGAGGACGCCCTCTACGCCAACCGCAAGGGCTATGCCAAGCATCGCCCGGCCCTGCCGCTCTACGAGGAGCGGGACGTCGATCGTGCCTTGCGGCTGCTCACCGCCGTGCCGCGGGAGGAATGGTTCGAGCCGGCGGCCGGCTTCCGCTGCCGCTATCACGAGGCCGGCCACATGCTCGGCAGCTCGTTCGTGGAGATGGAGGTCGCATCCGACGCGGCCGGTGGATCCGCGCCGCACCGCGTCGTGTTCTCCGGCGACGTGGGCCGGTTCGACGCCCCGCTCTACAAGGACCCGAACGGCCCGCCGCCCTGCGACTATCTGGTCTGCGAGAGCACCTACGGTGACCGCGACCACACGCCGAGCCGGCCGCTCGACGAGCTCGAGGCGGCCACCAAGGAGGCGATCGCCCGCGGCGGGATGATGCTCGTGGCCTCGTTCGCCATCGGCCGTGCCCAGCAGCTCGTCTACCTGCTGCGGACCCTGATGGCCGCGGGCCGGCTGCCGGAGGTACCGGTGTGGGTCGACTCGCCGATGGCCGTCGACGCGATGGAGGTGTTCCGCAAGCACGGCCGCGAGCACGACTTCAGCGAGGCGAAGATGCAGGGCGTGGCCGAGTCGCTCGCCAGCCCGTTCGTGCGGATGGCGAAGACCGGTGCCGAGTCGAAGGCGATCAACGCGCACGCGGGCCCGGGGATCGTCATCGCTTCCAGCGGAATGATGAACGGCGGCCGCATCCTCCACCACCTCGCCCGCCGCCTGCCGGATCCGCGGACCACGGTGCTCGTGGCCGGGTTCCAGGCGATCGGCACCCGCGGCCGGAGCCTGATCGACGGGGCGCGGTTCCTCAAGATCCATGGCCGGGAGATCCCGGTGAAAGCCGCGGTGCGCAGGGTGGACGCGCTCTCGGGCCATGCGGATCGCCACGAGATCGGCCGCTGGCTGGCGGGCATGCCGGCGCCGCGGCGGACGTTCCTCGTGCACGGGGAGCCCGCGGCGGCCCAGGGGATGGCCGCCTTCCTCCGGGAGACGCGGGGCTTCACGGTGCAGATTCCCGCCATCGGGGATACCTTCGAACTGGGGTCCTGAAGCCGCCCCCGCGGGGGCGTTTTGACGAGGAGCGCACGATGGCGAAGAAGACGAAGCCCGGCGGACCGCCGCCCAAGGCATGCAGCATCCTGCCCGACACGGTGCTCGGCGACGACGTGGCGCTGGTGGCCGAGAACATGGAGCGGATTCTCAGTTCCCCGAGCTACAGTCTCGCGCAGGAGGACCCGGCGCTGCTCCAGCGGGTCGAGATGCGCGGCGTGCGGATGCTCCTCGAACTCGGCAAGCCGGAACTGGCGCTGCAGGCCGACAACATCGAGTCGACGGTGATCGTGTTCGGCGGCACCCAGATCGTGGAGCGGCACGCGGCCGAGCGCCGCCTGTTCGAGGCCCGGCGGGCCGCACAAGCGGCGCCCGGCGACCGGCGGGCGAAGCGGGAGATCGAGCGGAGCACGAAGCTCCTGGAGTTCTGCCGCTACTACGACGACGCGCGGGAGTTCGCCCGCATCGTTTCGATCGACAACCAGTGCGACGACAAGCGGGATTACGTCGTCGTCACCGGCGGCGGCCCCGGCATCATGGAGGCGGCCAACCGCGGCGCCTTCGACGTGGGCTGCAAGTCGATCGGCCTCAATATCAAGCTGCCCGCCGAGCAGCAGCCGAATCCCTTCATCACGCCGGAGCTCTGCTTTCAGTTCAAGTATTTCGCGCTGCGGAAGTTCCACTTCATCCTCCGGGCGGCCGCGGTGGTGCTGTTTCCCGGAGGTTTCGGCACGCTCGACGAGATGTTCGAGACCCTCACGCTCCGCCAGACGCACCGCATGCAGCCGGTGCCGATCATCCTCTACGGCCGCGACTACTGGGCGAAGGTCATCGACTTCCACCACCTGGCCGACTGCGGGGTGATCGCCGACCATCATTTGGACCTGTTCACCTACGCCGAGACGCCGGCCGAGGCCTGGCAGCAGATTCTCGACTTCCACGCCCGGCCGGCCACGGCCACGGAGTAGCCGGCCGATCCGGCTGTCGGCTTCGGTGGCGGTCGTCGCACCGCGTCACGATGTCCCTCCCACCCGCCGCCAGTGCCGCCGTCCCGCGCCGCGTGGCGCTCGTCGCCGGTGGCGGCAGCGGACTCGGGGCCGCGGTCGTGCAGGCCTTCGCGCGGCGGGGCTGGGCCGTCGCGATCCATGCCCATGCCTCGTTCGCCGCGGCGCGGGCGGCGGCGGAGACCCTGGTCGTGGCCGGGGTGCCGGCCCTGGCGGTGACCGCCGACCTGCGGGAGGAGGGGCCGGCGCGGGTGGTCGTCCGCCGCGTCGCCGATCACTTCGGCCGGCTCGACGCCCTGGTGAGTTGCGTCGCGGTCCGTCGCGAGATGCCGCTCGCCGAACTCGCGGCCGACGACCTGCGGTTCTGCCTGGACGTGGGCCTCGTCGGGACCGTCGTGCTCGCCCAGGAGGCGGGGGCCGTCATGGCTCGTCAGGAGACGGGAGGCACGATCCTGCTCGTGACCGATGCCGACGCGGCGGATCCGCGGCCCGGCAATCTCGCCGGGGTGCTCGTCGCCGGGGCGATCCCCGTGGCCGCCAGCGGGCTGGCCGCGGAGTTCGCCGGCTCCCGCGTCCGGGTGCAGGCCTTCGGGCCGACCGCCGTCCCGGCGACCGAAGAGGCGGCGGGCATCGTCGCACTGGTCGAGTCCCTGGCCGCACCACCGCCCGAGGGCGGCAGCGGCCCGGTCGCGGTCGTCACGCCGCCGCGGTCGCCTCCTGTGGCAGGCGAATCGTGAACGTGCTGCCGACGCCGGGCGTGCTCTCCACGTCCACCGTGCCCCCGTGCGCCTGCACGATGTGCTTGACGATCGCCAGTCCCAGGCCCGTGCCCCCCTGCTGGCGACTGCGGGCCTTGTCCACGCGGTAGAACCGCTCGAACAGCCGGGGCAGATGCTCCGGGGCGATCCCGCAGCCCTCGTCGCGGACGCGGATCTCGACCGCGCCGCCCACGTCCTGGGCCGTGAGGCGGATCTCGCGGTCAGCGGCGCTGTGCTTGATCGCGTTGTCCACGAGGTTGATGAGCGCCTGCTCCAGGAGGGGCGGATTGATCACCGCCGACAGTTCGGCGGCACACTCGATCGCCATGCGGATCGACCGCTCCGCGGCCCGCGGCCGACAGTCCTCGATCGCGGCTGCCAGCACGGCCGCGACCGCCACCTGCTCCCGCGGCAGATTGCCGGCCCCCTCTCTCTGCTCGATCCGCGACAGGGCGAGCAGGTCGTCGATGATGGCCGCCAGCCGATCCGCCTGGCGGGCGACGATCTCCAGGAAGCGGCGGTTGTCCACCGGGTCGTCCGCCGCGCCGTAGAGCAGCGTTTCGACGAAGCCCTTGATCGAGGCCACGGGTGTCTTGAGTTCGTGCGACACGTTGGCGACGAAGTCGCGGCGGACGTTCTCCAGCCTCTGCATGTCCGTGACGTCGTCGAGCACGATCACGGCGCCCCCTTCGCCCGACGCGTCCCGCAGGGCCGTGCCGCGGAGATGGATGGTGCGGTCGCGGACGCCGTGGATCACGAGGTCGTCCTCCACGGGATCCCGGGAGTCGATCGCCAAGAGCGCGAAGCGGCGCAGGTCGGGGTTGCGGACCACCTCCTGGAGCGGCCGGCCGATGATCCTTTCCAGGCCGATGCCCAGCACGTCGGCCGCGGCCCGATTGATGCCGAGAATCCGCTGCCGGGCGTCGATCGCCAGCACGCCCTCGATCATGCTGCCCAGCACGGCCTGCTGCTGGGTGCCCTGGCGACCGATGGTCAGGCCGCTCTCCACGAGCTGCTCCCGCAACACGCCGAGCGAGGCGGCCAGATCGGCGAGTTCGGCCAGATCGGTGCTCGGCAGGGGGGCGTCGACATGGCCGGCCGCCAGCCGGGCGGCGGCATGCCCCAGCTCCACCACGGGACGGGCCGTGCGGCGGGCCAGGGCGTAGCCGATGGCGGCCGCAGCCAGGCCGCAGGCCGCGTAGCCCAGCAGCAGCCACCGCTGGGCCTTCGCGAGAGATGCATCCACGGCGGCCATGTCGGTCGAGACGCTCACGATCGCCGCGGGGGCGGCCGGGGCACCGTGGGGAACGGCGATCGTCAGTTCCCGGCGGCCCGTTCCCGCGTCGAAGCGAATCGCTGTCGCCGTCCGGCCCCCCCGCACCTCCGCGAGCAGGTCGGCGTCCGCCGGGCCGCCGGCCCCCGCGGGCGACCGGCCTTCCGAACCCGCCAGCGGCCCGCCACCCGGCTCGAGCACGTGCACCGCGATACCGGCCGCCCGCAGGCCGGTGACGGCGGCGGCGAAAGAAGGCCGGTCGGCCGGCTGGCCGTCCGGTCCCAGCAGCGCGGCGACCGTGGCTGCGACCTCAGCGACCCGCCGGCGCTCCGCGGCATCGGCCAGGGTCGCCAGCCGCACGCTCGACAGCCAGAAGCAGGCGACGAGCACGCCGACGACGAGCCCGCACCAGCCCGCGAACAGGTGCCAGACGAGACGGTTGCGCGGCATGGACCCTACGGACGGCGCGGGTGGAGACGCATCACGCCCGGAAGCGGTAGCCCACCCCGCGAACCGTTTCGATGTACGACCCGTAGGTGCCGAGCTTCTTCCGGAGGCCGGCCACCTGGACGTCGACCGAGCGTTCCGTCACAGGATAGTCCTCGCCCTTCACGGCGTCGACGATCTGGGGGCGGGTGTAGGCCCAGCCCGGCCGTTTCGCCAGGAATTGCAGCAATGCGAACTCGGTGTAGGTCAGCTCGACGAGCCGTCCGGCCAGCTTGACCTCGTGACGGCCCGGGTGGATCGACAACTCGTGGACCTCGATGGTGGTCTCGAGCTCGGACTTGCGTTGGGTCTCCCGCCGCCTGAGCAGGGCCTTGACCCGCGCCGACAGCACCCGGGGGCTGAACGGCTTCGTGATGTAGTCGTCGGCGCCGCACTCGAGGCCCACGATCATGTCGCGTTCCTCGCTCTTCGCGGTCAGCATGATGATGGGAACGTCGCGGGTCTTGCCCTCGGACTTCAACCGGCGGCAGACCTCGAGCCCGTCGACGGCCGGCAGCATCAGGTCGAGCACGATCAGGTCGGGCGGCTGCCGCCGCGCAGACTTCAGCGCCAGCTCGCCGCTGGCGACGCACTCCACCTGGTACCCCTCCTTGGCGAGGTTGTAGCGGACAAGCTCCAGCAGATCCTCCTCATCGTCGACGACGAGGACCCGGGACTGCGGCTGTTCGGTCCCGCCCTTGGGGCGCGAAGGTGCATGCTTCACGTGCTCGTCGGCCTCCAGGGTTCCAGGAGCCATGGTCGAAGGTCGCCTCGGGTGTCGCCCGGCAGGCCGGGATGGCCATGGACGGGGATTATGCCAGCCCCGGACCAGGCGGCCGGCGTTAGTTTTGCGTGAGTCCCGGGCGTCACGACAGCAGCAGTTCGACGTCCTCCGCCGTCAGGCTCGCGATCATACTGTCATCGGCCCGGACGATCGATTCCGCCAGCTCCCGCTTGCGGTCCTGCAAGGCCACGATCTTCTCCTCCACCGTGTCGCGGGCGATGAGCCGGTAGGCGAACACCCGCCGGGTCTGGCCGATGCGGTGGGCCCGATCGACCGCCTGGGCCTCGACGGCCGGGTTCCACCAGGGATCGAGGATGTAGATGTAGTCCGCGGCCGTGAGATTCAGGCCCTGGCCGCCGGCCTTGAGGCTGACGAGAAACAGCCGGCATTCGGCGTCCTCCTGAAATCGTGCCACGCGGGCCTGACGGTCGGTGGTCCGGCCGTCGAGGTACTCGTAGACCAGCCCGCGGTCGTCGAGTTGGCGGCGCAGGATGGCGAGGAAGCTCGTGAACTGGCTGAACACCAGCACCTTGTGGCCCTCGTCGAGCACTTCGTCGAGCTGCTCGAGGAGCGCCTCGAGTTTCGCCGCGGGCTCGCCGGCCCGCTCGGGATCGACGAGCCCCGGATGGCAGGCCGTCTGCCGCAGCCGGAGGAGCGCCTCGAGCACGGCGATCCGCGATCGGCCGATGCCCATCCGTCCGATCCGGCCGGCGAGCTCCTGGCGAAAATGTTTCCGCAGGTCGTCGTAGGCCCGGCGCTGCGCCTCGCCGAGTTCCACGAACAGCGTCTGCTCGGTCTTCTCGGGCAGGTCGGAGAGCACCTGGGCCTTCGTGCGGCGCAGCAGGTAGGGGCGGACGGCCCGGGCCACGACCTCGGTGCTGCCGCGGCCGTCGGTGAGAAACTTCCGCAGTCGCGTGGCGCTGCCGAGCTGGCCCGGATTGAGGAACTCGAAGATGCTCCACAGCTCGCCGATGTGGTTCTCCACGGGGGTGCCGGTGAGGGCGAGTCGGTGCCGGGCCCGCAACAGTCGGCAGGCCTTGGCCGCCTGGCTGGCGGCATTCTTGATCGACTGCGCCTCGTCGAGCACGACGTAGTCGAACTCCGTCTCGCGATGCGCCAGGATGTCCCGCCGCAGCGTGCCGTAGGTCGTGACCACGAGGTCGTGCTCCGCCAGCGCCGCCGCCCCCGTGCGACCGTGGCCCGTGTGGTTGAGCACCCGCAGGCCGGGTGCGAACCGCCGGGCCTCCTCGATCCAGTTGAAGACCAGGCTCTTGGGGACGATCACCAGCGACGGGCGGTTCGCGACCCCCGTGTCGCGGAGCACGGCCTGGCGGCGGACGAGCATCGCGAGCACCTGGATCGTCTTGCCCAACCCCATGTCGTCGGCCAGGCAGCCGCCGAGTCCCATCCGCTCCAGGAAGGCCAGCCAGCCCAGGCCTTCGCGCTGGTAATGGCGGAGCGTCCCCTGGAAACCCGGCGGCTCGTCCTCTGCCTCGGGCCGCTCGCCGCGGGCGAGCTCCTCGCGGATCCGCTCGAAGACCTCGTCCACGTGCGACTGCGGCTGGCCCGCCAGCAGCGCGTCGAGCAGCGCCACCTGGATACGGCCGTAGCGAAGCCGACCGTCGTGCTTCTGGGCGAGCAGCAGCATCGGCTCCAACTGGGCGGCGAAACCGTCGGGCAGAATCCCGAGCGACCCGTCGGCGAGCTCGATCGACCGGGCACCGCGGGTCAAGGCTTCCAGCAGGGCCGGCAGCTCGGCGGACACGCCGCCGAAGTCGATGGCGGCCGAAAGCTCGAACCAGTCGATCCCGCTGGTGACGTTCCAGGAGACGCTTCCCGCCGGGCGGTACCGCCGGCCGGCGACCTCGACCGCCCAGCCGGACGCCGCCAGTTGGGCGACCGATGCGTCGAGCCGGGAGCGGGTGATCTCGACGTGATGGGCCGGGTCGCCTCCGCCGAGTCCCAGGCCGCGGGCCGCGGTGACGCCGTGGCGGGGCAGGATGCCGAGCGCCTCCCGCTCCGCGGCGCGGTCGCGCCGCACGAACACCCGCCGGTCGGGATCGGCCACGCCACCGGCGGGATCGGCGGCGGCGACATGGATGCCGGAGTATTCGAACCAGATCGTGCCCGCCATCTGCACGCGGGGCTGGGGCCGGCGGCGGGCGGGCGGCCCGGACGCTTCCACCTCCTCTGCTTCGAGCGTGATCGCCGGAGCGTCGTCGACCACGAGCGTGGGCCGGGGCGGCGCCGACTCGATCCGCCAGCCCGTCCAGGCCGGCAGGACGACGCGGGGCAGGTCGGCCAGCGTCGCCAGCCGCTCGACGAGGCCGTCGACCTGGCTGCCCGCCACCTCGATCGGTCCCCGGCGCTCGAACTGGTCGATCCATCCCAGCGTCGTGCCGTCGGCGTCCGGCGTCGCCAGCCGGGCGATCCGGTCGGCGAACACCACCAGTCCGGAGGCGAGGATCGCCCGCGGCTCGTCCAGGCTTTTCCGCTGGCTGCCGCGGACCAGCATGCCCCGCAGCGTGGCCTTGGCGGGGCGGGGCGGCGGCTCGTCTTCATTGGCCTGCCGCCGACCACCGCGGGGGAGATCGTCGTCCTCGGGCTCGACCACGAAGGCGAACTCCCAGGGACGGCCGGCGTCCCAGACCAGCGGCACCACGTCCTCGGGCGCGCGCCGCGGATCGGGCTGCACGATCAGCCGGCCGGTCTCGCAGAGCGTCGCCAGGTGGATCGCCGCCGACCGGGCGCTGATGGCGACGCGGGCGATCGAGCGGCGTTCGAGAGGTTCCGCGACGGCATGCTCGGCCAGCGGCATGGCGCCGACGAGCTGCTCCAGGAGCCGCCGCTCCTCGGGATCGAGCTCGTCGAGCGGGACGTCGTCCGGGCCGATGACCACGGGCCGCGGCCGGCTGGTGGCGTTGCCGGCCACGTCGAGGGGCATCCGGCAGGGCACGAGAACCGCGGCCCGCGAGTCGGTGGAGGCCCCCAGATCGAGGAGAAACACGAGCCCGCCGCCGCGGCGGGCATCGGGGAGTTCCAGACCCGAGGCGCGAATCGCCGGCTCGACGAGCCGGCGGCGGACGTCGAGCTCGGCCGCCCAGGCCGGCGTCCGCGGGCCGCCCCGCTGGCCGGCGGCGGGTGGACGGGAGGGCGGTGGCAGCGGCCGTGGCCCGCCAGCGGGCAGGGTCGTTTCGTCGTCATCGTCATCGTCGTCCGCGTCCGCGCCGGCCGCGGCGCCGGCCGCATCCTCGGCCACGATGTCGAGAGCCACCGGCGTCTGGTCGTGGATCCCGGCGAGCAGGCCGCGCCTGTCGACCTCCAGGAGCACCGCCGCCAGGATCGCGCAGGGCCGGCCCTCACGGCCGGCCGGGGTCGAGCAGCGGGTCTCGAGCGTCATACCGCCGCGGCGGTGGGCCGAAAGTTCGAGGAACACCTCGTGCTCCTCGTCACCTTCGGCGACCGTGGCCCGGACCTGGCCCACCCGCGGGCAGGCCAACGAGGCCGGCACGATCCCGCGGGCTTTGGCCACGTCGGCGGGGGCGAAGAGATGAAACAGCCGCTTCTCGAGGGTCTTCATGCTGCCGGTGCGGGGGGACGGTTCCGGGGCGTGCATGCGCAGCCGGGCCACGAATCGCGGCGCCGCGGCGCAACACGGAGTTGTACCCCGGCGGCTGCCCCCGTGGCGAGGGGCGGCGCGGGATCGCCGCTGTTCTCATCGGTCACGGACGGCCGCCACCAGTTCGAGGACGTTCTCCACCGGCGTCTGCGGCAGGATGCCGTGGCCGAGGTTGAAGATGTGGCCCGGACGGCCGGCGGCGCGATCGAGCACCTCGCGGACGCGGCGGCGGACGGTGTCGCGGTCGGCGAGCAGCACCGCCGGATCGAGGTTCCCTTGAACGGCCCGGTCGTAGCCGACCGCCGCCCAGGCGGCGTCGAGGTCGATCCGCCAGTCGATGCCGATCACCGTCCCGCCCGCCTCGCGGAGCAGCGGCAGCAGCGCCGGGTTGCCGGTCGCGAAGTGGATCACGGGCGCGCGCCGCGCGGCTGCGGCCAGCGCCGCCCGGCTGTGCGGCAGGACGTACCGCCGGTAGTCATCGGGGCCGAGGCAGCCCACCCAGCTGTCGAAGACCTGCACGATCTGCGCGCCGGCGTCGAGTTGGGCCACCAGGTAGCGGCTCACCGCCCGGGCCAGCCGCCCCAGGAGGTCGTGCCAGGCTGACTCGTGGCGATACATGAGCGTTTTCGTGTGCAGCCAGGCGCGGCTGGTGCCGCCCTCGATGCAGTAGCTGGCGAGCGTGAAGGGCGCGCCCGCGAAGCCGATCACGGGAATCGCGTCGTCGAGCCCGGTCCGCGTGGCCCGCACGACGTCCATCACGTAGCCGAGCCGATCCACGTCGTCGAGTTCGCGGACCCGGCCGAGGTCCGCGGGCGTGCGGATCGGGTTGTGGATCACCGGCCCCTCGCCGGCCGTGAACTCGAGGGCGAAACCCATGGGCTCGAGGATCGGCAGCAGGTCGCTGAAGATGATCGCGGCGTCCACTCCGAGCCGCTCCACGGTGGCGATCATCACCTCGGCGGCGAGCCGCGGCGTCTTGCACAGCTCGAGAAACCCGACCTTTTCCCGGACGGCGCGGTACTCGGGGAGGTAGCGGCCGGCCTGCCGCATGAGCCACACCGGCGTCCGCTCCACCGGCTCCCGGCGGCAGGCCCGCATCATCAGCGCACGGCTGCGGGCATCCTCTGACTGGCCGGGGGGGATCGACTGCACGGGCTTCTCGTGGCGGGCCGCGGGGCGGCGACGCTGTGCCGTCGCCGCCCCGGGAGTATACGCGGCGACGGCGGACCATCGGCACGCCCCGCAGGGGAACTACACTGGGAGCGCGGGGAACCGGCGTCCCCGCCCGTCGGCCAAGCGGCCGGCCGGTGGATTGGTCGATGTTTTCCCGATCGGCGACCGACGCAGCCTGGCCCGGCTTTCGATCCCCCGGCCGGGGCGGCCGCGCAGCGAGCGGACTCATCCATGGCGGCGTTTCTCTCCGGCATCTCCGTGCTGTGCTTCGCGGCGAGTTACGCGGTGGCGCTCGCCTGCGAGGCCTCGCGGCTCGTGTTTCGCTCCGGGGTTCGGGGCGCCGTGATGGTGGCGTTCGCCGCCGCCGGGCTCGTCGCCCACACGCTGTTCCTCGCCTGGCGGGCGGTGAACGAGGCCGCGCTGCCGCTGTCCAGCCCGTTCGACTGGTACCTGCTGGCGGCCTGGCTGCTGGCGGCGGGCTACCTGTACCTCACGATCACCAACCCGCGGACGCCCGTGGGGCTGTTCATGCTGCCGGTCGTCCTGGCGCTGGTCGGCGCGGCGCGGCTGTCGAGTGCGGTGCCGTTCCCGCAGACGCCCGCCACGCGGATCTGGGGCGCGATCCACGGCGGCTTCAACCTCGCGGCCAGCGTGAGCGTGGCGATCGGCGCGATCGCGGGGCTGATGTGGCTGATCCAGGCCGCCCGCCTGGCCCGCAAGCGGGCGCCACTGGCCGGCTTCCGCATGCCGAGCCTGGAGCGGCTGGCCCACGTCACGGCCCGCACGCCGGCCATCGCGGCCTGGACGGCGGCGGCGGGCTTCGTTTCGGGCATGGTGCTCAACGCGGTCAACCGCCAACGCGGCCTGCTGGAGACGGTGCCCTGGACCGATCCCGTCGTGCTGCGGATGGCCGCGCTCGTCGTCTGGCTGATCGGCGCCGACGCGTTCGCCGCGGCCGCGCGGCGCCGGCCCGACGGGCCGCGCACCGGGGCCCGCCTGGCGCTGGCGAGTCTGGGGGTGCTGACGATCTCCATCCTCTGGGGCCTGATCGCGCCCACGAAGCACGGCCAGCCCCCGGCGACCGATCCCCTGCGGCACGAGGCCGCGCCATGACGCTGGCCTTCGTGGGGGGCACGCACCGCACCGTGCCGCTCGCCCTGCGCGAGCGGCTCGCCTTCTCGGCCGAGCAGGCCGCCACTGCGCTGGCGCGGTTTCGCGACCGCTTCCCCGGACTCGAGGGCGTCCTGCTCTCGACCTGCAATCGCGTCGAGTTCTACGCCGCGGGGGCCGCGGCGGCGCCGCCGGCCGAGCAGATGGTTTCGTTCCTGGCGGAGTGCCGGGGCATCGACCCGAACCTGCTGGCCCCGGTGCTCTCGGGCGAACGCGACGAGGCGGTCGTCCGCCACCTGTTCGCCGTGGCCTCGGGCCTCGACAGCATGGTGCTCGGCGAACCGCAGATCCTGGCCCAGGTGAAGCAGGCCTGGGCGCTCGCGCAGGAGAGCCGCACCAGCGGGCCGCTGACCGGTGGCATGTTCCAGGCGGCCCTGCGAACCGCCAAGCGGGTGGCGACGGAAACGGCACTGGGCCGGGAGCGGGTCTCGATCCCGAGCGTCGCCGTGGCCGACTTCGCCAGCGGCGTGTTCGAGCGGTTCGACGACAAGCGGATCCTACTGCTCGGCGCCGGCAAGATGGCGGCCGAGACGCTCCGCTACCTGCGGGCGGCCGGCGGCCGCGACGTGACGGTCGTGAATCGCACGGCCAGCCGGGCCGTCGAGCTGGCGGCCCGGCTGGCGGCCCGGCCCGGCGACTTCGCCGCGCTCGAGGAGGAACTGGCGGCGGCGGACCTCGTCGTCAGCACCACGGGGGCGACCGAGCCGGTGGTCACCGGCGAACTCTTCGCGCGGGTGGAAGCCCGCCGCGCGGGGCGGCCGTTGGTGGTGCTGGATCTGGCCGTGCCCCGGGATTTCGAGCCGCGGATCGGCGAGCGGCCGGGCGTGTGGCTGTACTGCGTGGACGACCTGGCCGCGGCCTGCGCGGCCAACCGCACGAGCCGCCAGCGGGAGCTGCCCGCGGCCCTGGCGATCGTCGACGAGGAGGCCCGGAGGTTCATGGGCGACCTGCATCACCGGGCGACGACGCCGGTGATCGAGCAGCTGCGGGCCGGCTGGACCGAGACGGGCGACGCGGAACTGGAGCGGCTCTTCCGCCGGCTGCCGGGGCTGGGCGAAGCCGAGCGGGCCGAGATCCGCCAGGCCTTCGAGCGCTATGCCGCCAAGCTTCTCCACCCGCCGCTGGCCTCGCTCCGCGACGAGAGCCGCTCCGGACCGCCGCACGGCCTGCTCGAAGCCCTGAAGCGGCTGTTCGACCTGAAGGAATGAGGCCGCGGCCGACGAGTCACCGGGAGGCGGAAGCATGGAGTTTCATGGATTCACCACGGGGCTGGCCATCATCCTCACCGGTATCGCCGCGGCCATCGGCCTCGTCGCCGCGGTCCGCCGCATGTTCTCCAAGGAAACCCTCCGCCAGGCGCACGACATCACGGGCAACCTGCTGTCGGTGGTGGGCACGCTGTACGCGGTGCTGCTCGGCCTCATCGTGGTCGATGCCCTGGTCCGCTTCGAGCGGGCGGTGGACGTCGTGCAGCATGAATCGAACGCGCTGGCCGACATCTTCCTGCTCGCCGAGCGGCTGCCCGCCGTGGAGCGGAGCCGCATCCAGGACTCGTGCCGCGTCTACGCCCGCCAGGTCGTGGAGCAGGAGTGGCCGGCCATGGCCCGGGGCCGGCCGAGCCCGGAGGCCCGCAAGACCGCCTTCGAGCTGGCCCGGAGCCTGGATGCCTTCGAGCCGGTGACGGAGAGCCAGAAGGCGGTGTTCCCGATGCTGCTCGAACAGATCCGCCAACTCTGGGACTTCCGCCGCGAGCGGGTCGGCACCGCCGAGTTCGGCATCCCGGCCGTGGAGTGGTTCGTGCTCATCGTCGGCGGGGGCGTGACGCTGCTGTTCGCCGGTCTGTTCCGCGCGGAAAGCGTGAGCCTGCAGCGGTTCCTCACGGCGCTGGCCGCGCTCGTGATGGGGCTCAACCTGTATCTCGTGTCGCTGTTCGGCTACCCGTTCTCCGGCGAGCTCACGGTGTCCAGCCGGCCGTTCCAGGTCGACATCGCGATCTTCGAGGGCCGGTTCGCGGACCTGCCTCTTCCCCCGAGCGGGCAGCCCGCCCGTCCACGCTGAGCGGGGTCGGCGACCGTCGTGACTCCCGCCGGCGGCGGAGCCGACGACCGCGGCTCACTTCGGCAGGCAGTAGGCCAGGGCCAGCAGGGCGTAGCTGGTGACGAGGTTCGGGTTGTCCTCCATCCACCGGTCGGTGGCGTTGACCCACGAACCGTCGGGCTTCTGCCGGGAAACGACCTCGTCGGAGAGTTCGGCACGCCACGAGTGCTCCTTCCCAGCGCCGTCGGTGAAGGTCTCGGCACCGAGCACGTCGAGCGACTTGGCGGCGGTGTGGAAGTAGTAGTAGATCCCCGCCTGGCCCATGCCGGGATTCTCCTTGAACGTGTAGTGCCGGCCGAGCCACTTGAGCGCCGCCTGGACGCGGTAGTCGTCCTTCGAGAGCCCGGCGAAGATCATGCTCTTGAGCCCCGCGTAGGTCATCGAGCCGTAGCTCCGCAGGCCGCCTTCGGGCGAGCCGCCGGCCTGGCTCTCACCGCCCGCCGCCGGCGTGTAGTAGAAGCCGCCCTGGTCGTCGGCCTCGGCGTTGTTGCCGGCGAAGGGCGTGGTGTTCTCCGGGCCGACGAGGTTCTGCGTCCGGGACACGAAGACGAGCGCCTTCTGGATGGCCGGGTCGTTCTCGCTGGCGCCGATCGTCCGCAGGGCCTCGATCATGAACTGGGTGTTGGAAAGGTCGGGCCGTCCCTTCTTGCCGTAGCCGGCGCCGCCGAAGGCGGGATCGGCCTTGCCCTTGCCCTCGCCGTCGTCCCACTGCAGTCCTTTCACGTACGCCTCGCAGCCCTTGATCTCCTTGTCGAAACGGCCGTCCGCGTTGCAGGCCGCCAAGGCCACCATCGCGATCGCAGACTCGTAATTGCTGACGGGAGATTCGGGCGCGTAGATGCCGCCGTCGGGCCGCTTGAACGTCAGCAGGTATGCCAGTCCCTTCTGCACCACCGGCGCGTCGACGGGCGTGCCGGACCGCACCAGGGCATTCACCGCCAACGCCGTCACCGCCGGGCCGACCTCCTTGGAGAAACTGCCGTCGGGGCTCTGGCTCTTGGCCAGGAACGCCGCGCCCTTGGCGATCGAGTCGCGGATCGCGGCCGGGTCGGCGGCGACCGCCGGGCGGAGCACGCCCAGGCAGGCGACGAAGCAGGCCGGCAGCAGAAACGTGTTCTTCATGATGCACCCCGGAGACCTTGGCGACGGAACTCGGTTCACCGTGACGACGCGCAAAAAAGATATGCGTGCCGCCGGCCGGCAGGAAGCCGGGCGGCCGCCCAGGGGAAAGATTCCCCGGCCCGGACAAGGGTTCCCCGGCCGGCCCGGGATCAAAACCCGCCGGCCAGGCCGACCTGGAAGGTCGTCGCGGGCCCGGTCCGGTCGGTGCCGAAGCCCCAGTTGCCGAAGATCGACAGCCGATCGCTCGGGAACCAGACCCAACCGGCCCCCACCACCGTCTGGGCCACGAGCCGGGGCAGGGCAGACTGATTCTGGAAGCCATGCACGAAGACCTGGAAGTCTTCCGTGATCTCCTTCGAGATCGCCCACTGGACGATGTCCACCGGCTGGTATCCGTCCTGGGTCGAGTCGTCGGAGATGCCGACGTTGTATTCCGCCACCAGGCCCCACATCAGCGTGTTGCGAAACAGCATCATCAGGCCGGGAACCGTCCCCGCGTCGAACGCGGGCGACCCCCAGGGAGTCTGCACGAAGGCCTCGAAGCCGGCGGCAGGAATGAACCACTCCTCGTTCTCCTCCCAGAGGTGCGTCTTGGTGTCGAACACCAGCGGCGAGAAGCCGGTCGTCGCGCCCTGGCCCAGCCCGGCCGCCTGCCAGGTGACGCCGCTGGAGTAGATGCGGAACTCGAACCGGTCGGTCAGCCCCATGCGCAGCAGGAACTCGGAACTGAAAGTCTGCGGCTGGACGCCCGTGATCGAGGCCGTGTAGAAGGCCGGCGACATCTCCAGATAGACGCCGCCGCGGGGCAGGGTGTTGGGGCCGTTGGGATAGTTGGCCGTGTCGGGCCCTGGATCCCGGATCGTCAGCGGCTGCCGCGACCGCTCGGGATCGAGGCCCTCGGGAAAGGCCTCCGCGAGGAACCGTGTCCAAGGCCGTGACGATTCCCGGGCGGCATCGAAGGGCTCCGCCGCAGAGGCAGTCGCCACCCCGGCCCACATGGCGACCGCCGCGGCCAGGCGTGGCCAGGCGTGGCACCGAGGACAGCGGAACCAGTGCTGCAAACGGATCATACGCGCCGACCCTGGCGAGAGCGGTGAACCATCGCACCGCCGGCCGGCGGCGGCAAGGCCGGTTTCCAGGGCCGCGCGAACGGGCCCCGGGTCGACTCCGGCCGCGGCGGCCTCAGACGGGAGCCGTCGGCAGCGCGCGGGGATAGGGAGGGACGGCCCGCGGCGGCGGGTCACGGCCCTCCTCGAGCCGCCAGGCCTCCCGCTCCTCGTCGCTGGCGTAGTACGTCAGCCAGGCGGTGCGGTCGTCCCCGGCCACGGCGCTGCAGTCCCAATGGAAATAGTTGTCGGGCAGGTCGACGTGCTTCACGGTCGCCGGGAGGATGTCCCGGCGAATCAGGGCGTACAACTCGCGGTCGGAAAGGTGGTCGGTGAAGTCGAGCACGACCCGCTTCGAGAACAGCCGCTCGATCACCATCCACAGCCGCTCCCGCACCTGCTCGTCGTCGAGCGTGCAGGCCGGCTGCAGCGCCAGCGGCGGATCGAACCAGCGGGCGATCGGCATCAGTGGGGCGAGTTCCCAGGCCAGCATCGACTCCAGGAAACGGTTCTCGACGGGGGTGGGCAGGCCGTGGAAGTCGATCTCCCAGATCGACTCGTCGAGGTAGGGCTCGATGGCGGTCCGCAACTCGCCGTTGCGAATCAGGCACTCGACTTCTTCCGGATCGGGATGGCGGGCGAGGGGCATGCCGGCAGGTTCCAGGCGGCTGGGGCGCGACGTGCCGGCCCGTGCCGGCCCGCCGACTCCCCGACTCTTCACCACCGACGATACCAACGCCGTGCGGCCGTTCAACGAAAGAACCGGCCGTTTTGCCGGCACCGCGGCCGGTCGCGCCGGCACGACCGCTACGACGCGACGACTTTCCGCGGCCCGCCGGAACCCCGCGTTTTGCCGGGGTCAACCCGGCGACTCGAGGGCCGTGATCTTCGCGACCCGGCGGGCGTGCCGGCCACCCTCGAACGGCGTCGCCAGCCAGGTGCGGACGATCTTGTCCTGGACATCCGCGCCGATCATCTCGGCCGACAGGCAGAGCACGTTGAGATCGTTGTGCCGCCGGCTCATCTCGGCGGTCACCTCGTCGTGGCAGGTGGCGGCGCGGACGCCGGGCAGCTTGTTGGCGGCGATCGCCATGCCCACGCCGGTGCAGCAGAGAAGGATGCCGCGATCCACGGAGCCGGCGCTGACTCTGCGGGCCACGTCGGCGGCGATGTCCGGATAGTCCACGGCCTGGTCGCCGTGGGAGCCGCAGTCGGTCACCTCGTGACCCAACCGTTCGAGCAGGCCGGCGAGCCGCTTCCGCGGACCCAGGCCCCGATGATCGCTGCCGATGGCAATCCGCATGATGGACTCGCGTGCTCCTGCGACGAGGGCCGGCCGCTGACTCAGGCGTCGGCCGGCTCGATCCCGAGTGTATCCAACCGGGCGGCCAGATGCCCCCGGATCTGCCCGGCACAGCGGCGATAGGTCTCCAGGCTGCCGCCGATCGGGTCCAGGACGTCCTGGCGATCCGGCGACAGCATCGTCACGCGACCGCCCGCCTCGGGAAACTGGGCGAGAATCGCGGCCCGGTGGGCGGCCGTCATCGTCAGGATCACATCCGCCTGGCGGACGAGCGGCTCGGTCAGGGGCTGGCTCTCGTGGCCGCCGAGATCGCAGCCGATCTCCGTCATGGCCTCGATCGCGTTCGGGCTGGCGCGGCTTCCCGCCCAGGCGGAGATGCCCGCGCTGGCGACGACGACGCCGTGCCGCTCGATCTCGTCGGGACGACACCCGAGCCGCTCGGCGGCCAGCCGGCGGAAGATGGCCTCGGCCATCGGGCTGCGGCAGGTGTTGCCCGTGCACACGAAGAGCACCATCAGGCTGGCCAGCCGGCGCAGCGTCTCCTCCGACACGATTCCCGGCCGCACGACGCGAAACGAGCCGCCCGCGAGTTCGATGGTCGAGACCGGCTGGGCGTACCGGGCCCGTCCGTCGTCGATGGCCATGGAGAGCGCCGCCCCGGCCCGTTCGAGCACCTCGGCAGCGGTGACCGCGGGAGCGTCGGCGCCAGGCTCGGCGACCGCCACCGGGCCGGCGAGCATCCGCATGCAGTCGGCGAGCAGCGGATGGCCGGGGATTCGCAGCCGCAGCCGCCCCGCGCCGACCAACGACTCCCGCACCGCCGCCGGCAGCCGGTGCACGAGGCTCTCCGGATGGTCGTCGGGGACGAGCATCGCCACCGGGCCGGGCCAGCATCGCCGGGAGATCCGCAGGCCGACCGCTGTCATCCGCGGCGCCCAGTCGAGGGCCTCGGCGGGGCTCTTGAGCACCAGCGTCAGCCGCGGCTCCGCCTCCCGCGGGAACGCCAGGGAGTGCAGGGCCGCCGCCGCCCGGAGGTCGCGGGCGCTGGCCGCGACGACGTAGTCGGTCTCGGTGGGGAAGGCGACGAGCCGGCCCTCGGCGAGCGCCTGCACGGCACGGTGCACGACGTCTCGAGGATCCTCGGTCCGGCGGAGATCGATCACCGTCGTCGGCATGGAGCGAGCCGGCGGCGTCGCGGGGCCGCGGACCGGATGGAGCCGATCCGCCAACGGGCAGCGGCGGGTCGAACTGGGAAAAGTACCGCGATTTGCGGGGGGCAGTCAAGGATCGTCGTCTGGGCAAGCCGTTGGCGGCGGCCGCATCCCCGGCAGGACACTTTTCGGCTTGTGACGAGCCGCTCGCTGCCGCTATTCCTCCGCGGCCGCTCCGCCCCAGCCCCTGGCTTCCCGTGATGGCCACGCGCGCAGTCTTCGCCCGAAAACCCTTTCGTCCCACGCTGCTTGCCGCGGCGCTGGCCTGCGCCGGCGTCGTGGCGGTCGCCCAGGCACCGGTGCCGCCGGCGGTGTCCCCGCTGCCGCCGCCGGGGGCCACCGCGGCCGATCACGCCGGCGGCGACGTCAATCGCATCGTCGAGGTGCGGATCGAGGGCAACCACGCCACCGAGGTGTCAAAGCTGCCCCAGCTCGTGACGCGGGCCGGGCAAGTCTTCGACCCGCAGGCGGTCGAGCAGGACGTGCGCACGCTGCACAGGACCCGAAAGTTCGTCGACGTGCATCCCAAATACGTCCGCGTCACCGAGGGCGTGGTCGTCATCTTCCAGGTCGTGGAGCGGCCGATGCTCCGCTACGTCAAGTACGTCGGCAACAAGCGAATCACGACCCGGGCGCTGCGAAAACAGAGCGAGATCGACGTCGGCGACTCCATGGACCCGTACGTGGTCGAGGAGGCGCGACGCCGCATCGAGTCGCACTACCACGAGAAGGGCTTCGACGCCGCCCGCGTGACCACGATCGAGGGTGGCAAGCCGGGCGACAAGGGGGCCGTGTTCCTCATCGACGAGGGCCGCAGCCGCAAGATCGCCTGGACCGGCTTCGTGGGCAACACGATCGCCAGCGACGCCCGCCTGCTCACCCAGATCAAGTCGAAGCCCGGCATCCTCTGGGTGTTCGGCGGCGACGTCGACCGCTCGGTGGTGGACGAGGACGTGGAAACGCTCACCGCCTACTACCGGAGCCTCGGCTTCTTCCAGGCCAAGGTGGGCCGCGAGGTGCAGGTCGTGCACGAGGGCCGCAAGGACTGGGCCTACCTGACCTTCGTGATCAACGAGGGGCCGCGGTACACCGTCCGCAACGTGTCGTTCGTCGGCAACAGCAAGTTCAAGACCGAGTTCCTGGAGCGCGACATCAAGCTCAAGAGCGGCGAGCACTTCAACCAGGCGAAGATGGACGGCGACCTGAACATGATCCGCGACGTCTACGGTGGCCGGGGCTTCGTGTTCGCCGACATCAAGGCCGACCCGCGGTTCCTGGAGCAGCCGGGCCAGTTGGATCTCGTCTACAGCATCACGGAGGGCCAGCGGTATCGCGTCGGCAAGATCAACGTGCGGATCAGGGGCGAGAATCCGCACACCCGCCACAGCACCGTGCTCAACCGGCTGTCGTTGCGGCCGGGCGACATCCTCGACATCCGCAAGCTGCGGGACGACGAGCGCCGGCTGAAGTCGAGCAGCCTGTTCCTCGCCGACGCGGCCAAGGGCGCGGGGCCGAAGATCGTGTTCTCGAAGGCCGAGGACGGCGGCACGCAGATCGCCGCCGATCCGGACCGGCCGGGCTTCCGCGGCCAGAGCCCGGACGGGACGGAGGCGGACGCCGTGATCGACCTGGCGGTGGAGGGACAATGGCACGACGCCATGCCGGACGGGCCCCAGCCCGGGCCGGCGGCCGCTCCGCCGCCGGCCCGCGTCGCCGAGCAGCCCGTGTGGCGCGGGCAGAGCCCGCAGCCGTTCGTGCAGCAGCCGTTCGTCCAGCAGCCCGTCGTGCCGAACGGCCAGCAGGCGTTCGGCATGCCGCCGCAGCCGCCGGCGGCCGCCGGGCCCTACCCGCAACAGCAGCCGGGCTGGCAACCGGGACAGCAGGCTTTCAGCGTGCCGATCCAGCCGGCGCCCGCCTACACCGTGCAGCAGCCCGTGGCCGGAGGCCCACAGCCGGGCGTCATGCAGCCCGCCGTGGGGGCCGGCGGCGGATTCGCCCCCCAGCCCGTCGGCCAGTTCGACCCCAACCAGCCGCCCGGATTCCAGCCCCCCGCCCTCCCCGACTTCGGCGGCGGCGGGATGCCCGTGTTTCCGGGCAACGAACCCTACGTGATCGTGGACGTGGACGCCGAGGAGACGCAGACCGGTCGGCTCATGATCGGCGCCGGCGTCAACTCCAACGCCGGCCTCGTGGGCAACATCGTCGTCGACGAGCAGAACTTCGACATCCTCCGCCTGCCCCGCAGCTGGGACGACGTCAAGAACGGCACGGCCTTCCGCGGCGCCGGCCAGAGGTTCCGGCTCGAGGCCGCGCCGGGCACGCAACTGCAGCGTTACATGGCGACGTTCCAGGAGCCCTACCTGTTCGACACGCGGATCGGCCTGTCGCTGTCGGCGTCGTACTACACGCGGGCCTTCTACGACTGGGCCGAGTCGCGGACCGGCGGCCGGATCGGGCTCGGCTACCAGTTCGCCTTCGCTCCCGACCTGTCGGTCAACGCGGGCTTTCGCGGCGAGAGCGTGGATGTCTTCAATCCCCGCGTGCCGGGCGTGCCCGCGATCGACGCCATGCTCGGCTCCAACTCGCTGTATGGCTTCTCGGGCGGCATCATCCACGACACCCGCGACAGCCCGTTCCTGCCCACGCAGGGCCACCTGGCGACCTTCGAGTTCGAGCAGGTGATCGGCAGCTACGTCTATCCGCGCGGCATCCTCGAGGGCCGGCAATACTTCCTGCTCAACGAGCGGCCGGACGGCTCGGGCCGGCACGTGCTCGCGATCGGCTCGGTGCTCGGCATGTCCGGCCCCGACACGCCCGCCTACGACAACTTCTTCGCCGGCGGCTACAACACGATCCGCGGCTTCGTGTTCCGCGGAGCGAGCCCACGCGAGGCGGGCTCCAGCGGCCAGCTGGCGATCGTCGGCGGCCCGTTCCAGTGGCTGAACACGGTGGAGTACATGTACCCCATCACCGCCGACGACACGCTCCGCGGGGTGTTCTTCACCGACTTCGGCACCGTCGAGTCGAACGTGTCGATCAACAACATGCGGGTGGCACCAGGGTTCGGCTTCCGGATCACGCTCCCGGCGATGGGGCCGGCGCCGATCGCGCTCGACTTCGCCTTCCCGGTGGCCTACGCGCCCTACGACAGCAAGCAGATCTTCAGCTTCTTCGTCGGCTTCGCGCGGTGACCGGCCGCCGCCCGACCCGGCGTCACGGATCCGCGGCTCGGGGCGGGTTGGGAAGTCGGCTCAAATCCCCCAGTTTCCCTCGCCGAACTCGCGCTGCGGCGACCGCGTGGGGATGCGTATCATTCCCGCCATGGACGTGCGCAGCGACCAGGGCGTGACTGCCGCGGCAGGGGAGCGGATCCTCGTGGTCTGCACCCGCTACATCGGCGACACTGTGCTCGCGACCCCCTTCCTGCGGAACCTGCGCCGAGCCTTCCCCGATGCCGTGATCGACGTGCTCGTGGAGGGGGCGGCCCGCGCGGTGCTGGCCGACTGCCCGTACCCGGACGAACTCCTGGCCTGGGAGCGTCCGCGCCGCGGCCGGGGGAGGTCGCTCCTGGCGTTGCGCGGCACGGCCGCCTGGTTGCGGAGCCGTGGCTACTCGCGGGTCTACCTTCTCAAACGATCCACCTCCGTGGCCCTGCTGGCATGGCTGGCGGGCATTCCCCACCGGGTGGGCTTCGCCAGCGAGTTCGGACGGCTGCTGCTGACGCGGGCCGTGCCCGCCTCGCGGGGGCGGCACCGGGTGCAGATCTATCTCGACCAGTTGCGGATCGACGGCATCGAGGTCGATGACGGCCGCAACGAGAACTGGGTGCCGGAGCCCGTCGCGAAGCGGGTCGCCACCCGGCTCGCCGCGCTGCCCCCCGACAGGCCGCGGGTGTTCCTCGCAATGCGCGGCACCGACAAGGCACGGCTATGGAGGCCCGACCGCTGGGCCGGCCTCGTCACCTGGCTGGTTCGCGACCGGGGCTGCGAGATCGTGCTCTGCGGCGCGGCCGTCGACGCCGCGGATCATCGCCGGCTCGAGGCGGCCGTCGCCCCGGACGTCCGTGGGCACATCCACGACTTCTCGGCGCGGCTCTCGCTGCGCGAGACCGGCGGGCTCGTCGCCCGCGTGGACCTGTGCATCGGCGTGGACACGGGACTGGTGCATCTCGCCGCGTCCTTCGGCGTGCCGATCGTCGTGCTCGTGGGCCCCACCGACCCGAACCGCTGGGCGCCGTGGATGGCACAGAGCGAGGTCGTCCGCTCCCCGCGGGTCGCGCGTGGCCCCATCGACCGCCTGCTCTCCTGGATGCTTCCGCGCCGCGACCGCGACCTGCGTTGGATGCCGGGACGGGCCTCGATGGAGGAGGTGGCCGTGGCGGATGTGATCGAGCGTGTCGAGCGGCTCCTGCCCGCGGTGCCGCCGCCTGCGCAGGCGGCGCCGGTGCTGCGGACGATCGATCTCCGGCACGGGGCCTTCAACTACGCGGTCGTGAGCCGTGCCGCCGCGGCCGTGCCGGCGACGAAGCCGCTCGCCCACGCCCACTGAAAGTTGAAGCCGCCGATCCGGCCGTCGACGTCGAGGATCTCGCCGGCGAGGTAGAGCCCCGGGCAGACGCGGCTTTCCATCGTCTCCAGCCGCACCTCCGCCAACGGCACCCCGCCGGCCGTCGCCTCGGCCACCGCGAAGCCGCGATCGCCCGTGACCGGCAGCGGGGTGCCCGCGACCAGGGCTGCCAGCCGGCGGCGGGCGTCCCGCGGCAAGTCGCCGGTCGCGTCCGCGCCCGCCGCGGCGCACAACGCCCGTGTCAGCCGGTCGGGCAGCCGGTCGCGGAGGGTGGCGAGCGGCCCGCGCGACTGGCCGGCGACGAGCAACCGATCGACGGCCTCGGCCGTCGTGCCGGGGAGCCAGGCGATGGCCAGACGGACGTCGGGTTCGGCCGCGCGGGCCACGAGCCAATGCCGGCTCGCGTCGAGGACCGCCGGCCCCGACAGGCCGACGTGCGTGCACAGCGTGCTGCCCGTCGTGGCGAACAGCCGCCTGCCCGTCGGCGCGGCCAGCGTGATCTCCGTGGTCAGCGTCAGGCCCGCCAGGGCGGTGATCCAGTGTCCGGGCGGCAGGAGCAGTGGCACCAGCGCCGGCACGATCGGGGCGGTGAGCGAGTGGCCCAGCGCCCGGGCGAGGAGCAGGCCGCCGCCGTCCGATCCCGACTTGGGCAACGACTTGCCGCCGGTGCAGAGGATCAGCGTGCGGCACCGGATCGTGCCCGCGGCCGTGACTGCGGCGAAGCCGTTTGCATCGCGATCGATCGCCGTGACCCGGGCGGGATGGACGATCGCGGCGCCGGCGGCGCGGGCCTCCGCCAGGAGGGCCCCGAGCACGGTGCGGGCCGAGTCGGTGACCGGAAACAGCTTGCCGGTGTCCTCTTCCTTGAGGTCCACGCCGGCGGCGGCGAAGAAGCGGACCGTGTCGGCGACGCCGAACCGGCGGAGCACCTTGCGGATCGCCGGCGGCGTGCTCCCGGCATAGTCGCGGTCGTGGACCGCGACGTGCGTCACGTTGCAGCGGCCGCCGCCGGCGACGAGGATCTTGGCGCCCAGCGTACGGGCGCCGTCCACGGCCACGACGGAGAGCGGCCGCCCCGCCGCCGCGGCCGCGCGGCCGGCCCAGGTGGCGGCGAACAGCCCGGCGGCACCGGCCCCGACGACCAGCACGTCGGCGCCGGCAGGCAGGGCGGCCCGCGGCCCTGCGGGCGGTGCGGATCGTGCGGGGGGTGACGCGGTCATGGGGTCGGAACCGGGGCCGGACGGTGGCTGCAGAGTCTGGACCCGGCCGGCGGGGCGATCAACAATCCGCTGCGTACCCGGGAGGATTCATGATGCGGATTCCGCGGTCTGCGTGGGCGGCGCTGCTCGGCTGGTGCATGGGAGCGTCGAGCGGCGGCACGGCCGCGGCGGCCGATTGGACGCAGTGGGGCGGCACGCCGGCCAGAAACATGGCGGCCCTCGAGACCGGCATCCCCGAGACCTTCTTCCCCGGCAAGAAGAAGCGCGACCGGCTGGGCTTCGATCCCGCCACGGCGCGGAACGTGCGGTTCATCGCCCGCCTCGGCAGCGAAAACTACTCCGCTCCGGTCGTCGCCGGCGGGCGGATCTTCATCGGCACGAACGACGAGGATCTCGACGACCCGCGGTTCCGGCCCACCGAAGGGGGCGTGTTCCTCTGCCTCGACGAGAAGACCGGCGGGATGCTCTGGCGGCTGGTCGTGCCGAAGCTCGAGATCGACCGCTCCAAGGTGAGCGAGGATTTCGACGCCATGAACCTCGGCATCTGCTCGACGGCCACCGTGGACGGCGACCGCGTGTACCTCGTCACCAACCGCTGCGAGGTGGTGTGCCTCGACGCCGACGGCCTCGCCGACGGCAACGACGGGCCGTTCCGGGACGAGGCCACGTTCTCCGTGCCGGAGGGAGCCGCCCCGGTGGCGCTCGGACCCGCCGACGCCGACATCGTCTGGCGGTTCGACATGCTCCGCGATCTGCCCGTCTTCCCGCACGACGCCTCCAATTGCGGGGTGCTGGTCCTCGGCGAGCAGCTCTACGTGGGCACCGGCAACGGCGTCTACGACGGCAAGGTGGTGCTGCCGACGGCGCCGTCGCTGGTGGTCCTCGACAAGCGGACGGGCGGCCTGCTCGCCCGCGACGACGGCCGGATCAGCGCGGCCGTGTTCCACGGGCAGTGGTCGTCGCCGGCCCTCGCCACAGTGCACGGCCGGCCGCTCGTGCTGTACGGCGCCGGCGACGGCGTCTGCCATGCCTTCCGGCCGTTCGTCGCGGCCGCGGCGGCATCCGGGCCGGGCACGCTGGAGGAGGCCTGGTGGTTCGACTGCAACCCGCCCGGCTACCGCCAGCGCGGTGGTGAGCAGATCGACTACTGGGCCCTGGTCCGCGGGGCGCCGAAGCAGCTCGACGCCGACGGCATGCTCGTCAGCCCCAGCGAGATCATCGGCACCCCCGTCGTCCACGGCAGCCGGGTCTACGTGGCGATCGGGCAGGATCCGATACACGGCCCCGGCCGCGGCGCCCTCTCCTGCTTCACGCTCGAGGGCAAGGGCAACGCCACCGAGGCCGCGCGGGTGTGGCAGTACCTCGGAATCGGCCGGACGCTCTCCACGGTGTCGATCGCCGGCGGCCTGCTCTACGCGGCCGAGCACGCCGGCAAGGTGCACTGCCTCGACGCTGCCAACGGCGCTCTACTCTGGGTGCACGACACCCGCGACGAGATCTGGTCGAGCACGCTGGTCGTCGATGGCAAGGTGTTCGTCGGCACCCGCAAGGGCCTGACGGTGCTCGCGGCGGGCCGCGAGCGGCGGCACATCGCCGACATCAAGCTCGGCACGCCGGTCTGGTCGGTGCCTACCGCCGCCAACGGCACGCTGTTCGTCGCCTCGCAGAAGAACCTGTGGGCCGTGGCGGCACCGCCGGCGGAGTGACCCGCGGCGCCGGTTACCAGCGCTGGTGGACGAGTGGACGGATCAGCTCGTCGTAGGTCGCCTGCACCGCGGCGATCGTCGCCGGGTCGAGCGGCGCCAGGTCCGCGGCCCGGGTGTTGTCGCGAACCTGGTCGGCCCGCCGCGCGCCCGGGATAGCGCAGGACACGGCGGCGAACGACAGCACCCAGCGCAGCGCGAACTGGGCGAGCGTGGCCCCGGGCGGCACCAGCGGCCGCAGCCGCTCCACCGCGTCGAGGCCCGTGCCGTAGTCCACGCCGGAGAACGTCTCCCCCTTGTCGAACTCCGCGCCTTCGCGGTTGAACGTGCGGTGGTCGGTGGCGGGAAACGTCGTGGAGCGGGTGAACCGCCCGGAGAGCAGGCCGCTGGCCAGCGGGACGCGGGCGATCACGGCGACGTTCCGCCGCCGCGCCTGTTCGAAGAACAGCTCGGCGGGCCGCAGGCGGAAGGCGTTGAAGATGATCTGCACGCTCTCGACGTGCGGGTATTCGATCGCCTTGAGGGCTTCCTCGACCTTCTCGACGCTCACGCCGTAATGGTGGATCTTGCCCGCCGCGACCAGATCGTCGAGGAACCCGAAGACCTCGGGACGGTAGTAGACCTCGGTCGGCGGGCAATGCAGTTGCAGGAGGTCGATCCGCTCGACCGCCAGGTTGGCGAGGCTCCGGTCCACGAATGCCCGCAGGTTCTCCGCCGAGTAGCCGGCGGCCGTCTGCTCGGGCAGCCGCCGGCCGGCCTTCGTGGCGACGTAAAACGGCTCGCTCCGCTCGCGCCGCAGCCGGGCGATGAGCCGCTCGGAGTAGCCGTCGCCATAGACATCGGCCGTGTCGAAGAAATTGATGCCGCAATCGAGGGCGGCATGCAGGGCGGCCATCGATTCCCGCTCGTCGGCGCCGGCCCAGTCGCTGCCGCCGATCCCCCAGGCTCCGAAGGCGATCTCGGAGACCTGCCAGCCCGTCCGTCCGAATCCGCGTGTCTTCATGCGGGCAGTCTGACCGCGCGGCGCCGGCCGCTCAAGCGGCGGCGGTCACGGCCGCGGCGCGGGCCGGGCGGCGGGCGCGCCGTCGGCGGCCAGGGCCCGCAGGTGCCGGCCGAGCAGGGCGGCGAGTTCGTCCCGACGCTGCCGCGCCGCCGGATCCTCCGCGACGTCCACGTTCTCGTCCGGGTCGGCGACGAGATCGAACAGGCCGGCGGCCACGAACTCGCCGCGGCCCCGTCGGGCGTGGCTTTCCATGTAGCGGTGGGTGTCGGTGCGGACGGCGTCGCCGGCGCCGTACCGCGTGAAGATCGCCGGCTTGTGCGCGGCCTCGACGTCGGCCAGCAGCGGCCCGAGGCTCTTGCCCTGGAGGTGGCCGGGAGGCGGCACGCCGCACAGGTCGCAGAGCGTGGGATAGATGTCCACGAACTCGACGAGCCGGCCGCAGGCCCGGCCCGGCTGGACCCCTGGCGCGACGACGAGCAGTGGCGTGCGGGTGGCGACCTCGAAGTTCGTGTGCTTGCACCACATGCCGTGCTCGCCGAGCTGCCAGCCGTGGTCGCCCCAGAGGACGATGATGGTGTTCTCGGCGAGTCCCAGCCGGTCGAGGGCGTCGAGCAGGCGGCCGACCTGGGCGTCGATGAAGCTCACGGCCGCCCGGTAGCCGCGAATCAGGCTGCGGGCCGTCTCCTCCGAGACGGGGCCGGCGGCGGGGATGTCACGGTACTTCCGCAACTCGCCCCAAACGTAGTGGAAAGCCGGGGGCAGCCGGGCCGGAAAATCCGGATTGTCGGGGAGGCGGATCGTGTCGGCGGGATGCAGGTCCCAGTACTTTTTCGGCGCCACGAACGGCAGGTGGGGCTTGGCGAACCCGCAGGCCAGAAAGAAGGGGTCGCCCCGGGCGGCCAGACGCTCCAGGTCGGCGATCGTCCGCGAGCAGAGTTCGTGATCCGCATACCGGTCGTCCGGGACGTCGGCCGCTTCCCAGGCCGGCCCTCGGCGCTCGTCCCCTTTCGGCGGCTCGCTGGCGGGCAGTTGATAGGCGTTCCACCTGGCGGCGGAACGCCACGGTGGCTCGCTCCAGGCGTCCACGTCATCGTCGCGGTGGTGATACACCTTGCCGTTGCTCACGGTCGTGTAGCCGTGCTCGCGGAGGAGCTTGGGCAGGGAGATCGCATCCGGGGCATCGACGTCGGCGCGGGTGTCGTAGTCCAGAAACCGCTCCGCCGTCGGCCGCATCCCCTTGAGGAGGCTCGCCCGCGAGGCCCCGCAGAC
The DNA here is from genome assembly GCA_044368305.1 of Pirellulales bacterium. Classification (GTDB taxonomy): domain Bacteria; phylum Planctomycetota; class Planctomycetia; order Pirellulales; family UBA1268; genus QWPN01. The sequence continues at coordinate 6,758 of JBIPLS010000002.1, read as the reverse complement.
GGCGATGTTGCAATAGGCCCGGTCGAACCGGACGCCGCGGGCGGCCAGCTGGTCGAGGTGCGGCGTCACCGCGGCCGCCGCGCCGTAGCAGCCCAGTTCCGGCCGCAGGTCGTCCACGGCGATCATCAGCACGTGCGGCCGCCGTGGGGCAGGGGGCGGTTCCGCGCGGCTGGATGCCGAGCCGGCCAGCGTCAGAAGCGCGGCGGTCAGCAGGCCGGCCCACCGGGGCCGCACGGCGAGAGGGAGGCACGAGCGACTGGGCATGGAACCGGGCCTGCGGGGGAATGACCGCGGCCGGGTGGCCCGCGGCATGAGGCGGAGAGTATACGGCGGAAGCCGCGACCCGGCGGGGGTCAGCCCGGCACCATCCAGGCCAGCGGGCCGGCCTGCAGCCACACGAGGATCCCCATCAGGGCCGCCAGGGCCAGGGAGTGCGGAAACACGCGGCGCAGGATCTCCCCCGCGCGGCGATGCGTGCCCGTGGCCGTCGCCGAGACGACGATGCTCTGGGCATCGATCATCTTCCCCATCACGCCGCCGGTGCTGTTGGCGGTGCAGGTGAGCAGCGGGTCGAGACCGAGCTGCTCCGCGGTCACCCGCTGCAGGCTGCCGAACATGGCGTTGCTCGACGTGTCGGAGCCGGTGAGGGCCACGCCCAGCCAGCCGAGCAGCGGCGCGAAGAACGGATAGAACGCTCCGGAGCGGGTCAGGGCCAGGCCGAGCGTGACGTCGGTGCCGGAGTAGCGGGTCACGAAGGCCAGCGCCAGCATCGCCGCGATCGTGGCCAGCGACCCTGTCAGGCCGCGCAGCGTCGCCAGCCAGATCGCCCAGGCCCGCCGCCACGAGACGCCCAGCCACGGGATCGCAGCCAGCGCCGCCGCCAGGATGCCGGTGCCGGCGGCCGACAGCCAGTTGAACCGGTAGACGGCCCGTTCGATCTCCACCGGCTCCCGCGTGGCCGGCGGCACCTTCGCCACGCGGCCGTCGAGCAGGGGCACGGGAAACTCCGGCGCCACGAGCCGCTGCGGCAGGACCGCGACGCTCGTCCCGGCAGCTGGTCGGCCTTCGAGCACCGCCTTCACCGGCGGCAGGCCCCAGACGAACACGGCCGCCGACAGGAATGCCCACGGCATCCACGCCCACACGACCACGCGGACGGGCGTGGCCGCGCGGGCCCGGCGCGGCGGCGGCGAGGTGGCGCTGGCGTGCTGCCAGATGGAGGGCGGTCGCCAGAATCTCAGGAACACGGCGAGGGCCACGAGGCTCGCCACGCCGCCGACGACGTCCACGAGCGCGGGGCCGACGAAGTTCGCCATCAGGAACTGCACCGTGGCGAACGAGGCTCCGCAGACGAGCACCGCCGGCCAGACGCCGACGAGGCCCCGCCAGCCCGCCATCATCGCCACCATCCAGGCGGGCACGAGGACGGAGAAAAAGGGGAGCTGGCGGCCGGCGAGCGCGGAGATCGACTGTTCGTCGAGACCGGTGACCTTCGCCAGCGTGAGGATCGGCGTGCCGAGGGCACCGAAGGCGACGGGCGCCGTGTTGGCCAGCAGGGCGATGCAGGCGGCCTCGACTGCGGGGAAGCCGGCACCGGCCAGGAGCGCCGCCGAGATCGCCACCGGCGCCCCGAAGCCGGCGGCCCCTTCCAAAAAGGCCCCGAAGCAGAATGCGATCAGCAGCGCCTGCAGCCGGTGGTCGGCCGACAGGCTCGTCACCGACCGCTTCATGATCTCCAGGGCCCCCGCCTCCACGGAGAGCCGGTGGAGGAACATCGCACAGAGGATGATCCAGCCGATGGGAAACAGGCCGAACGCCGCGCCGTGCAGGGCCGCGGCCGCCGCAGCTGTGGCCGGCATCCCCACGACGCCGACGGCGATCAGCAGTGCCGCCGCCAAGCCGGCGACCGCGGCCACGAGGGCCGACGCGCGGCCGCCGGCGAGCAGGCCGAGGAGCACGACCAGCGGCAGCACCGCGACGAGCGTCGAGACGGCGGGCCAGCCGAGCGGGTCGTAGACGTGCTGCCAGGGCATGTCAGAGGCCGCAGGTGACCACGACGAGCGCCAGGGTGCCGACCGCCACGAGCACCCAGCCCATGGCACGGGCGATCGCCGGCCGGTCGGTGTAGCGGTAGTCGCTGCGGGCGATCGCCGCCAGCACGTGCCGGTGCTCCCAGATGCCGGCGAGCGTCGCCGCGACGCCCAGCGCGATGAGCGTGCCCCCGGCGACCCGCGTCTTCAGCGGGGTGAAGCCCACCAGCCGGCCGTCGAGCCCCAGCGCGGCCTGGCCCAGCCGCTCGATGCCGAAGCCGAGCGAGATCATGGCCAGGCTGGTGCGGATCCAGGCCAGGAGGGTGCGGTCGGCCGCCTCACGATTCCGCTCGCGGGCGAGCTCGTTTGTCAATAGGCCGTCGGCGGCGTTCGGCCGGTCGTTCGTGGTCGTCATGCCGGACAGCATACCCGCGCCGCGACCGGGAAGATCGTCAGCCGAGGAGCCACCGGGCCAGCGAGAAGTAGATGAGGAGCGTCACCATGTCGGTGGCCGCCAGCGCCACCGGGCCCGCGGCCACCCGAGGATCCCGGGCGAAGAGCCGCAGCAGGTTCGGCATCGCGACGCCGATCACGGCGGCACAGACGACGCCCCCGGTGATTCCGCCGAGGACCGCGGCGGCCACGCTCCCCGCTCCGAGCCAGCCCAAGGCCACGAGCCCCACCGCCAGGCCGCTCGCCGCGCCGAGCATGACGCCCGTCAGCGACTCGTGCCGCACCGCACGAAGGATGCCGGCCCGCGTCGGCGGCCGCCCGTGGAGCCGCTGCAGGGCGATGCTCACCGACTGGATGGCCACGCTCTCGGCGAGCGCCAGCACCACGGGCACGAACAGGGCCAGGGCGACCGCCTTCTCCAGCTCGGCCTGGAACAGCCCCGACAGGAACGCCGCCATGATCCCGCCGGCGATGTTGGCCAGCAGCCAGGGGAAGCGGCTGCGGAAGGCGGCCAGCGGCGAACGGACCTGCGAATCCTCGAAGTGGACGCCGATCAGCTGAAACAGGTCGTCGAGCCCCTCGCGACGCTCCACGTCGGCGAGCTCGTCGGTGTAGAGATCGACGTCCACGATCCCCAGCATCCGCCGCTCCTCGTCCACCACCGGGAAGGCGAGCAGCTTGTGGAGGAGGAAGAACTCGCAGGCCTCGAGGACGGTGGCCGAAGCCGGGATCGCGACCACCCGCGCGACCATGATCTCGCGAATCGGCGTCGCATCCGGCGAGAGCAGGAGCCGGCGGGTGGGCACCACGCCGGCCAGCCGCGCCGTGGCGTCGAGGACGTAAAAGTAGATGATCCGCCCCTCCGGCGCCGCCGACCGGGCGGCGGCGATGGCCCCGCCGACCGTGTCGTCGAGCGCGAGCCGGGGAAAATCGCCGCGCATGTGCCGGGTGACGGGGTCGGCGAGGCGGGAAGCGGCGGATCGGGGCACGGCTGGCGGGGGCATCAGGTCGCCGCCCCCGCCAGCGCCCGCTCGACGAAGGCCGGGGCGGCGATCTTGGCCTCGGAGAGCAGCGTGTAGTTGCCGGACACGGCGTGGATGCGCCGCGCCAGGTCGGCGTCGAAGCAGCGGAGCACCAGCCGCAGCGGCCGGCCGCCGCGGTAGGACTCCGCCAGCGACTGGGCCGCGAGGCCGATCTCCAGGTTGAGCGCGTCGTTGCTCGTGCAGGCGACCAGGGCCCGGGCATGCTCGATGCCGGCACGGTGCAAGATGATCGGCCGCGTCGCATCGCCGACGATCGCCGGACAGCGGGGGTTGGTCTCGCGATGCAGTTCGTCGTCGGCCTGGGGATCGACGACGACCACGGGCGTGCCGCCGGCGAAGAGGTCGCGGGCCACCGCCGTGCCCACCGAGCCCAGACCGCAGACCACGACGTGGTTCCGCAGCCGGCGGGCCCGAGACTCGTTCCGCAGACGATCGGCGGTGCCGGTGACGACGAACACCGCCAGCAGCGAGGCTGTGATCGCGATCAGGAGCACGCCCGCGAACATCAGCACCACGCCGAACAGCTTCACCCACACGGGAGCCTGGAGCAGGTTGATGTCGCCGAAGCCGACCGTGGTGACGACGGTGGTCGCGAAGTAGACGGCGTCGATCCAGCTCAGCCCGAGCGTGTGCTTGAAGACGACGATCGCCGCCACGTAGATGCCGGCCAGCAGCGCGGGCACGGCGAGGAACTCCGTGCGCACCGGCCGCCGGGAGAGAGCGGCCGTCCCCCGCGTCGCCGGCGGGGCCGCGGCCGCCGCCGGCGCCTCCAGGGCGGCCGCGACGAAGGCATCGGCGGCGATGTCGGCGGGCGCCAGGGCCGCGGCGATCCCGAAATCGGCCTCGAAGCGGCGGGCCAGCCCGGGCTGCGAGTGCCGCATCACCACCCGGACCGCCGGCGCCTCGCCACGCACCTCGAGCGCCGCCTCCAGGTTGTCGACGTCGCTCGCCGTCGTAAACACGACGGCCCGGGCGCCGGCCACGTCGGCCTCCCGGCGGGCCGCGGCCGCGCGGAAGTCGCCGGTCACGAACCGGGCGCCGGCGGCCGTGGCACGCGCGATCCGCTCCGGGTTCGTCGCCTCGTCGGAGAGGACCGTCACCGGGCATTCGCAGCCACGCAAGGCCTCGACGACCTGGAGGCCGAACCGCCCGAGACCGCAGACTACGACCGCACGCATGGCCGCGAAGTATAGACCGGCGGCGGCGCGCGGGGCCGCAGCGGCTCAGCGCAGACGGAGGAGATAGCGGGCCTTATGGGCGGCGGGGCCGAACCGCAGCCGGGCCACGTCCGCGAACACCCTGTAGAGAAGGTGAAGTTTCAGGATCCGCTTCCGCCGCCCGAGCCGCCGCACCGTTTCCCAGTCGCCGCCGCGGCCGCCCGCCGCGTCCGCCAGCCGGTCGTACAGGGCCGCCTCCTCCTCGAACCGCAGCAGCGTCTCCGTGTATTCGGCCGTCGCGTTGCCGGCGTGGCGGCGATAGGCGTAGGCCGTGACCGGCAAGCCGACGATCTCCTCGCCGTCGATCAGCAGGCGGGTGAAGAAGTCGAGGTCGAGCACGAAGCGCCAGTGGCCGTCGAACAGCCTGGCCGCGAGCCTCGGCAACCGGTAGCAGACGGTCGGGCAGATGATGAAATTGCCGCGCAGCAGCGCCGCGATACCCGCGGCTCCGGCGAGCCGAACCGTGCCTCCGGGACGCGGATCCAGGTGGTCCTTCACCCGGTCGGGCAGCGAGAACACGGGCCTGCCGTGCGGCCCGATGACGACCGCCCGGCAATAGACCGCCGCAGCCCGCGGGTGCGCCGCCGCACCGCTGGTCATCGCGGCCGCGTAATGCGGCAACAGCTCGTCGTCGGCGTGGAGGATGGTGACGAGTTCCGTGTCCGCCAGTTCCAGGCAGCGATTCCAGTTTCCCGCCATCCCGAGCGGTCGCGGATTGCGGCAGTAGCGCACCCGCGGGTCGGCGATCGACCGCACCACGCTGGCGCCGCCACCATCGGGGCTGTCGTCCGCGATCACGAGCCGCCACGCGGGACTGGTCTGGGCGAGCACGCTGCGGACGGCCCGCTCCAGGTAGTCCGTGCCGCGGTAGAACGGCACCGCGAAGGTGATCACCGGTGGTCGTCCGGAGGCACGCGGCAGACGGCGACGAGAATCTCGGGCTCCGTGCCGGCGGGACACGGCCGCGGCACGTGGTTCATCCGCCGATCGCAGGGGGCGCGGGCCAGCTTGACGGCCTGATGCACGCGGACCGCCAGCCTTGGCGACCACCGGGCCGCCCTGCCGAGGCCGCGGACGTACCCGCCCGGGAACGGCGTCTGCCCCAGCATCTCGACCGTGGGAAACGACTCCGCCAACAGCGCCGTGAGTTCCTGCGCGGTGAACTCGCGGACGTGGAACGGGTTGTACGGCCGATCCCCGGGCCCGGTTCCGGGGTTGGTCACCGCCCGGTTCGGCGTCGAGCAGACGAACACGCCGCCGGCGGCGAGGACGCGCCGGGCTTCCGCCGCGAACCGGGCGGGATCGGCCAGGTGCTCGACCGTCTCGAACGACACGTAAAGGTCGAAGGCATGGTCGGGAAACGGCAGCGCCGAGACGTCGCCCGTGCGGAAGACGATGCCGGCCGCGGCGTGGGCGCTGCTGGCCGTCTCCACGGCCTGCGGCGACAGATCGACGCCGGTCGTGGTCGCCGCCCCGGCCGCAGCGAGCACCGCCGTGCCGTGGCCGGTGCCACACGCCGCGTCCAACACCCGCCTCCCGGCCGCCAGCGGCGCCGCGAACCGGTACCGCTCGGTGTGCTGGTGCCAAACCCACGGCGGCACCAGACCGCCCATGCCGACCCGCTCGACCACCAGGCCCATGGTTGACCGCCCTCTCGCTCGACCGGCCGTGCCGCGCGGCATCCGCCGCGAGCGAACACCGTACGCCGCCTGCCGGGCGGGCGTCAACGAACGGCGGCAGCCGGTTCGCCAGCCCGGCGGCGATCGGCCTCAGCCCCGCGCCTGCCGGAGCGTTGCGGACGGCAGTTCACCGAACTGCCTCCGGTACCGGGCCGCGAACCGACCGAACTCCCAGATGCCACGCCGCGCGAGGACGTCGGCGAGCACGCGGTCGCGGGGCGCGCCTGCCAGGAGGACGCGGCGCACCGCGTGCAGTTCGCGGGCCAGGAGATATTTCTTGGGAGGGACGCCGTATGTTTCCTGGAACGTCCGCTGCAGCGTCCGTTCGGTGACGCC